>CAZXEE010000006.1:0-9010 GCA_964639785.1 uncultured Gammaproteobacteria bacterium | reverse complement strand
CATCCTTTAAAGATAGCGTAATAGCTCACTAATCAAGTTGTTTCGCGCCGAAAATGTATCGGGGCTAAGTATATTACCGAAGATGCGGGTTAATAGATTTATCTATTAGCGGTAGAGGAGCATTCTATTCAGCGTCGAAGTCAAGTCGCGAGGCTTGGTGGAGCGGATAGAAGTGAGAATGTTGGCATGAGTAGCAAGAAGGCAGGCGAAAACCCTGCCCACCGAAAATCTAAGGTTTCCTGGGCAACGAAAATCGACCCAGGGTTAGTCGGTCCTAAGGCCAAACTAGTGTAGTGCTAGTGCCGTCGATGGATGAGCTGGTTAATATTCCAGCACTACTGTTGTTTTCCGATGGGGGGACGCAGTTTCGAAGCTTAAACGTTCTATGGTATGGACGCTCATAGTTCCAAGAATAGCTCTAGGTAAATCCGGAGCGACATTTCAAGGGATCGTGAAAAGGTGACGTCGCAAGGCCGAACCAATTTAGGTGGAGGAACTGACTAGAAAAACCTCTAGGGCTAAGGCAACAGTAACCGTACTAAAACCGACTCAGGTAGATGAGGCGAGGAGCCTAAGGTGTACGAGAGAAACTTCGTTAAGGAACTCGGCAAAACAGCGGCCGTAAGTTCGCAATAAGGCCTGCCCCAGCAATGGGGCCGCAGCTAAAGAGCTCAATGGACTGTTTACCAAAAACACAGCTCCCTGCTAACTCGTAAGAGGATGTATAGGGGGTGATGCCTGGCCAGTGTCCGAACGTCAAGAGGAGAGGTTAGCCGCAAGGCGAAGCTTTGAATCCAAGCGCGGATGAACGCCGGCGATAACTATAATCGTCCTAAGGTAGCGAAATTCCTTGTCGGGTAAGTTCCGACCTGCACGAATGGCTTAACCACTTGAGCACTGTCTCAGCGAAGGACTCGGTGAAATTGCAAGGCGAGTAAAGATGCTCGCTAACCACAGTCGGACGAGAAGACCCCGTGAAGCTTTACTATAGCTTGATATTGAATTAGGGGCATGCATGTTCAGAATAGGTGGGAGCCTTCGGGCGTCAGTGAGATACCACCCTTGTATGTTTTTAATTCTCACCCCGCGATGGCGGGGGACAGTGTCTGGTGGGTAGTTTGTCTGGGGCGGATGCCTCCTAAAAGGTAACGGAGGCGTTTACAAAGGTTGGCTATCCCGGAATGGAAACCCGGGAGATAGTGTAAAGGCATAAGCCAGCTTTACTGCAAGACTAACCAGTCGAGCAGTCGCGAAAGCGGAACTTAGTGATCCGACCATTTCAATATGGGATGGTGGAAGCTCATCGGATAAAAGCTACTCCGGGGATAACAGGCTAGTCTGGTCCAAGCGTCCACAGCGACGACCAGGTTCGGCACCTCGATGTCGGCTCGTCGCATCCTGGGGGTGGAGAAGCTCCCAAGGGTTGGGCTGTTCGCCCATTAAAGCGGCACGCGAGCTGGGTTCAGACCGTCGTAAGACAGGTCGGTCTCCTATCCACTACGATCGCGGAAATTTGAGGAGGCCCTTCCTTAGTACGAGAGGACCGGGAAGGACGAAGCTCTGGCGTACCAGCTGTTCTACCAAGGGCATTGCTGGGTAACTAACTTCGGTTTAGATAAACGCTGAAAGCATCTAAGCGTGAAGCTGTCTCCAAGATTAGATTTCACAGGTTGGTCAGAGACGATGACCTTGATAGGCTCTAGGTGTAAGTGCAGTAATGCATTCAGCCGAGGAGTACTAATAAACCATTTGATTTTCCCACATTTTTGATTTTAATATTTTGGAAAAGACACCATAGTTCTGGTGGTTCGAGCGAAGGGGCAACACCTGATCCCATCCCGAACTCAGAAGTTAAGACCTTCAGCGCCGATGATACTTGGGCATGAGCCCTGGGAAAGTAGGCCGCCGCCAGAACTATGGTGTTTTTTTTGTTGTCTAAGGCTGTCTATGATATAATAAGGTTAGAAATAACCTTATTTTTTTATGCTAAATTTTTATAATCTTGGTCGCCGCGAAGCCTTTAGAGAGCTTAAAAGCTCTCCTTTGGGCTTAAATAACAAGGAGGCTCAGAAGCGTTTGGAAAAATTCGGCCCTAACAGCCTGATTGAGGCTAAGCCGATCAGCCATTGGCATATCTTCATTTCTCAGTTTGCCAACCCTTTAATCTTTGTCCTGATGATTGCTGGATTAATATCTTTGTTGCTTCGAGAATATATCGATGCCGGAGTCATCCTGGGTGCCGTTCTGATTAATACTATTATCGGTTATCTGCAGGAAGATAAGGCCAACCAATCACTTAATGAATTAAAGAAGGTGGTAGAGCATTTGGCTTTGGTAATCCGTGATGGTTTGGAAACTGAAATTGATAGCGCTGGGTTGGTTCCTGGAGACATCATTATTCTGCGTTCCGGCCAGAAGGTTCCGGCTGATGCCAGGATGCTGGAGAGTGTCGATTTGCAAGTCAATGAGGCGGCTTTGACCGGAGAGTCAGTTCCGGTTTTCAAGACAGTGAAGATTGTTTCAATCGGATCAGTGTTGGCTGATCGCAAGAATATAGTTTACTCAGGAACTGAAATAGTTGGTGGCACCGGTCGAGCGATAGTGATAGCGACAGGAGGTAATACGGAGATCGGCAAGATTTCCCAGATGGTGACCGAAACCAGGGAAACCGATACTCCTTTGCAGGTTAGATTGACGAAGTTTTCTCGGTTTCTAGGTTTGGTAGTCGGAATAATCTCTTTCTTGATATTGGTTTTTGGTATCATCCAGAAGCGGAACATCTTTGACGTCTTCATTACGGCTGTGGCTGTGGCTGTGGCTGCTATTCCGGAAGGATTAGCGGTGGCCGTGACAGTCATCTTGGTATTGGGAATGAAACAGATATTGAAACGGAAGGCTTTGACCCGCAAATTGCTAGCGGCTGAGACTTTAGGGTCGATTACCGTTATCTGTTCTGACAAAACTGGAACATTGACCGAAGGCAGGATGCGCGTGGCTCATATTTTTGCCGGTGGCAAAGAATTGGAGATTGAGAATTTTGAGGAGAATGACCAGGGTGATAATCTGAAGGCAGTTATCCGAGCTTTGGAGATCGGTATTATTTGCAATAACTCGATCGTAGAAAATACTCGAAGCGGCTTGGTTAGCGAGAAAATTATCGGACAGCCGACTGAGACTGCGTTAGTTTCCGCCGGTTTGGATTTGGGATTGGATCGGAATAAGCTTTTGACAAAAGAACCGAGGGTTGGAGAACTACCGTTCAGCAGCGATAATAAGTATATGATTACTTTGCATAATTTGGCTAAAAATAGCTATATTATGTATGAAAAAGGTGCTCCGGAAAGACTCTTGGCCAAGAGTTCCATGATTTTTATTAATAATGTCGTTTCGGCGATTACTAAATCCCAAAAGAATGCAATCCTAAAAAGATATGAGGATTTTACCTCTCAAGGTTTGAGAGTGATAGCTGTCGCTTATAAAGAGATTGGAGAATTGCCTTGGCCGGTTGATAGTGATCATAAGGACTGGAGCCAGATTGATGACGGGTTGATTTATGTCGGGTTGATCGCTTTCAAGGATCCGCTTCGGCCCGAATCACGTCAAGCTATTTCAGAATGTCAGAGGGCTGGTATCCGTCCGATAATCATCACTGGTGATCACAAGCTGACAGCCCAGGCTATTGCTACAGAAGCAGGAATCGTTTGTTCGCCTGATGATGTCATTACCGGGGATATTCTAGATCAGGTAGATGACTCTAAGCTTCGATTGTTGGTCAAAAAGCATAATATATTCGCCCGGGTCAGTCCGCATCACAAGTTGCGGATCGTGGAAGCCTTAAAGGCTAACGGAGAAGTGGTGGCGATGACCGGCGACGGCCTGAATGATTCACCCGCCCTAAAAGCGGCTAATATTGGCGTTTGTTTAGGATCAGGTACGGAAGTGGCCAAGGAGACTTCTGATTTGGTGTTGTTGGATAATAATTTTCAGGTGATCGTTTCAGCTATTGAAGAAGGCCGGATCATATTTCAGAACATCAGGAAATCTATCACTTATCTGATTTCTGATTCTTTCTCTGAGGTGGTGTTGATTTCTGGTTCCATCTTTTTTGGAATGCCATTAGCGCTTTTGCCTACCCAGATATTGTGGATCAATATTATCAATGATGGCTTTCCTAATTTTTCCCTAGCTTTCGAGAGGAGCGATAAGAATGTCATGGATCAGAAACCTATCAATCCGAATGAACCGATAGTGAATAAGGAAATGAGGGCCATCATTCTGTGGTTTGGAATTTTGCGAGAGTTGGCATTCTTGGCGATTTTTATCTATCTATATCGCCATCTTGAGGCTTTGTCGTGGGATATCCGCTATCTGCGAACATTGTTCTTTGCCATTTTGGGAATAAAGTCTCTGACCGGAATTTTCAGTTTGCGGAGCTTCATTTTACCGATTTGGAAGATAGACCATTTCCATAACCGATATCTGCTTGGGGCCTTTTTCGTTAGTCTTAGTTTGCTAATATTAGCTATATATTTACCGTTATTCCAGTCAATTTTGCAGACCAGATCATTGGATTTTTCTAGTTGGCTATTGATTTTATCGATATCTTTTATTAATATCTTAGTATTGGAGTTTATCAAATACTTCTTTATCATCAAAAGGCATGCAAAATAATAAATATCGCTTAAGCCGGACCAAGAAGGTGACTTATGTCCAAAAAGGCACTATCGGGGCTCCAACTCGCAGTTTGGGCAACTTATTGTCCAAGCAGAGCTTGTGGACCATATTGCTCTTGGTTGTTCTGACCTTGGTTAGTATTCCGACGGTCCGGAATTATGCCCAAGAGAAGGCAGTCAACCTGGAAATCAATGAGGCTCGGGCTGAGATTGAGCGCTATGAAAGTAAAAATAAAGAATTGAGCGAAGTTATCAATTACCTGGAATCAGACCAGGCGGTTGAAGAAAAAGCTCGCTTGAACCTAGGGCTGAAGAAGCAAGGAGAAAAGGTGGCGGTTATTGCCGACCAGCCCCAAATCAGCGAAGAATCGGCAGCTAGCGGAAATTCTTCCAATCAAAAAATTTCGAATCCTCATAAGTGGTTAAATTATTTTTTCGCTATCAAGCCTCTTTAGCTTAGTGGTAAAGCAGCGGTATCGTAAACCGTCGACGTCAGTCCGATTCTGACAAGAGGCTCATTTTAATATTGATTAACGAATATTTATGAATTTAAAACAACAATTCAAAAACATGAAACGAAGCAGCGGTAGAGCGTCATTAGTAATCTTTTTGGCTTTGGCCTTTTTGGTTCCAAGCAATGTCATTCTAGCCTTGGTTGGAGATGAAGCTCCGATTAATTTGGAGTTCAATCAGACTGTCGAGTCTAGCCAATTTACAGATGGTGAAACCGTCAGTGCTTTTAATGGCAATCTGCGTTTAGTTTTTCCGGCAGTTACCAGCACTGATGAGCTGACTGAAAAGGCTGAAATCAAGATGGTCCAATTGAATGAAGAGATTCCTACACCTTGGAAATTAACTAAGGTTAGCCAAATTTACCAATTCGATTTTGGTTCCCAGATTTTACCTAAGACTTTTAATATCGAGATAGGCTACCAGGAGAAGCAAGCGCTGCGTGAATACAAGCAGGTCTTCTTTTATGACAAGAACAATGACAGTTGGAAGCCATTGCCAACCAAAGATTATCCTGACAAGAATTATGTATCAGCTAAGATTAATATGCCTTATGCCCGTGTGGCCGTCTTGTCTTATCCGGATGTTATCACTTCCGGTAAGGCTAGCTGGTATGCTTACAAAGGCGGATTGTTTACCGCTTCGCCTGATTTTCCTAAGGGATCAAAATTGAGGGTTTATAATTTAGCTAATGGCAAATTCGTCGATGTCGTAGTTAACGATTTTGGTCCGGAGAGATTGAAGCATCCTGATCGCGCAGTGGATTTGGATAAAGTTGCTTTCAAGAAAATAGCTTCTACCGGTGCCGGTATCATCAATGTCCGAGTTGAGCCTTTAGATATAAAAGCGGATAGCTCTGGACGTCTGATGGGAATTCCGAGTAGCGGTGTGACCGCCAATCCAGTTTTGAGTTCCAAAGCGGCTATCGTGATGCGGGAGAAAGATGAAGGAGTGGTTTTTTCAAAGAATTCTACCACCACCTTGCCTTTGGCTAGCTTGAGCAAGATGGTGGCTGTCAAGACTTTCTTGGATATTAATAGTAATCGGAACCGATTAACTGAGGTGGTATCATATAAATTACAGGATGAAAATAATAATTATAAATATTGTAAGTCTTGGGAGTCGGCTAAGATCAAATTGAAGGAAGGCGATAAGTTGACTATCAAGGATTTGATCTATTCCAGTCTTGTCGGTTCGACCAATAATACTGTGGAGAGCCTGGTTCGGGTTTCTGGCGTTAGCCGGGAGAGATTTATCGAGTTGATGAATGACAATGTCCAGAAATGGGGAGCAAAGGGAACTTCTTTTGTTGAACCAACGGGATTATCGCCAAAGAATGTGAGTACTGCCCTGGATTATGCTCTGATCACGAAGCGGGTAAATCGCGATGGTATCATTGCTGCGGCTAGTTCGGCCAAGAAATATAGTTTCAAGACGATTAATGACAAAAAGGCTCACAATATCAAGAATACCAACAATCTTTTGATTTCTTCCAAATTCAGTATTTCCAGCTCCAAGACCGGTTATCTGGACGAGGCTGGCTATTGCCTCATGACCCGTTTTAAAAGCGGGCAAGATAATTTGATTGCCATTACTTTCAATGCCAAGAGCCGAGCTTCCAGTTTCAATGAGACGGCTGAATTGATGGATTATGGCATCCGGCTTAATCAGAGTGGAAAGGTTAAAGCGGCTAGCGTTAAATAATTTTGTTTTATTGAACTCACTGCCTTATCGGCAGTGAGTTTTTGTTTGTCTACTATTAATTATTTTGTTATAATGAAATCATATGATCAAATTAGTTAATGTTTCAAAATCATACCTGAAAGGTATCAAGATTCTTCAGGATATCAATCTTTATATTGAAGCCGGAGAGTTTGTTTCGCTTGTCGGACAATCCGGCAGCGGCAAGACCAGCTTAGTGAAGATCTTGATCGGTGAAGAAAAGATCGATGAAGGCCGGGTAGTTATCGGTGATTGGGATATTACCAAGATTTCCCGTCGAGAAGTGCCTTATTTGCGCCGGCAGATCGGTGTTATCTTTCAAGATTTTAAATTATTACCCCAGAAGACTTTATGGGAGAATGTCGCCTTTGCTTTAGAGGTCTGCGGCCAATCCCAAGACAAGATCAATAAGGTTGTTTCTAGTGTGATGCGTTTAGTTGGATTGGAAGACAAGAAGGACCGTTATCCGCATGAAGTTTCCGGCGGCGAACAGCAGAGAACGGCTATTGCTCGGGCCTTAGTCCATCAACCGAAGATTCTGCTGGCTGACGAACCGACCGGCAATTTGGATACTATCAATGCCAATGAGATCATTGACCTGTTAGTCAGGATCAATAATTTCGGGACCACCGTTATCTTAGTTACTCACAACAGAGAAATAGTTAATCAGCTCAAAAAAAGGGTTATCGCTATAGAGAAGGGCCGGGTAGTTTCCGACCAGGAAAAGGGCAAATATTTATTATAATCGAACCATTATGTTTTTATCTCTAGTTCGGATAATCAAATTCAGTTTGCAGGATATCAGCCGTAATATCTGGCTGACAATCGCCACTATCACCATCTTGGTGCTGGCGCTTTTGTCGGTTAATACCCTTTTGACAGTTGATGTCTTGAGCCGTCATGCTATCGGGGCCGTCAAAGAGAAAGTTGATATCAGCTTGTATCTCAAGGCCGATGCCAGCGATGAGCAGATTGCCAGCTTGCGGACCCAGATTTCCCAGATGAGCAAGGTCAAGAAAGTTTTGTATACTTCCAAAGCTGATGCTTTGAGATATTTCCGGGAGAAGAACAAGAATAATCCGGAAGTCTTATCAGCTCTGCGGGAATTAGGCAGAAATCCTCTGTCTCCGAGCTTGGTTATCGCACCTAATAATGTCGAGGATGCGCCGCAGCTGATCAATGAGATTAAGCAGATTGATAGCGATATCATCGAGTCGCGGGATTTTGCTGACAATACTTCAATCCTGGAGAAGATCAATGACATCACCAAGAAGATCAGTGAGATCGGTTTGTTTATCATTTCCATTTTTATTTTCACTAGCATGTTGGTGGCCTACAACTCCATCAAGGTAGCTATCTATACCCATCGGAGAGAAATCGAGATCATGAGACTGGTGGGCGCTTCCAACAATTTCATCTATATGCCGTTTGTCTTGTCATCTATCATCTATGCTTTCTTGAGCGTCTTGATTATCGTCATCCTTTTCTATCCTTTCCTGGGTATCCTCCAGCCGTATCTGGAAGTCTTCTTTATGGATTACAATATTAACATCATCGATTACTTTATCAATAATTTCTGGATAATATTCGGCTTGCAGTTTATCGCCGTTTCTATCATTAGCGGCTTGTCTTCCTGGTTAGCTATCAGGAGATATGCCAAGGTATAAATATGGGAGAAAGATTTCCTGACGCTTTCAATCCGGAGGGGCACAAGGAATATGAGGACGACTTGCCTGACTGGAAAAGAGAAGGAGAGACGCTCCAGGCTCACAAGATCCTGGTAGTCCATGATTTGGAGACGGGCGAATATTATCCGGTTTTTGCCTATTCTGAAAATGAGGAATCAGTCCTCAAGAATGAGTATAATTCACCGGATAGTGCCCAGAAAGTGGAGGATATCATTGATCTAGAATCTTAGTCTTGACGTAGAAGGGGCTATTTTGTATTATATTGGAGCTGATTAATATCGGCTTTTAATTTATTCGGGGATCGTCTAAAGGTAGGACAGCTGGTTTTGGTCCAGTCAATCGGGGTTCGAATCCCTGTCCCCGAGCCAACGTAGATTAAGCGAGGTTAAAGCCTCGCTTTTTCTGTAATCTAAGCCA
>CAZXEE010000005.1:0-29435 GCA_964639785.1 uncultured Gammaproteobacteria bacterium | reverse complement strand
TTCCCCTTGAAATCAAAGGTTTTCTTGCAAATATACCTTTTAATCCTTGTATCATATTTGTAGTTG
The DNA here is from genome assembly GCA_964639785.1 of uncultured Gammaproteobacteria bacterium. Lineage (GTDB taxonomy): Bacteria > Patescibacteriota > Patescibacteriia > Patescibacteriales > UBA12465 > CG1-02-41-21. Next base: position 29,369 of record CAZXEE010000005.1, on the reverse strand, counting down.
TTTGGTCTAAAAAGTAGACTTCTAGTCCGGAAATAGGCGATGCGGTGACCTGCTTCAAGATGATAGCCGGGATGATCAGAAAAATGGCGATGAGGGTAATTTTTTTGATTTTCATGGTTATATTATGGCAGGCTGGTGATAAAATATCAATAAAATATTGGTCAAATTAATCCGAAGCCTTTATTTAGTTGACATAAATTAAATAATATGTTATATTAATAGGATGTTTTTTCACAATTTAATAACCTCAAAAAAACTATATTATGGATGCAACCGATATTGCTGATGCTAAAGTTTTGGATGAAACTCAGTTAAATCCAGATCTGGAAATTATTGTGGTTGAAAGCAAGCTGCCAAAAAAATTGGCCCGCTTTGAATCGGTTTTGATTTCTGTTCCTTCGCCGCGAGATGAGAAAAATAATTGCGGTGATAAACACATGAAATATTCTGAAGAGCATTACCTTCAGGTTAATTACAGCGAAAATGAAGGTTTATTGTTCCATGTCGTTGCCCATTATTTCCGGTGCGATTTCGCTGTTCCGGTTGATGGTGATGAGACCCGCAAGCGCTGTGCTGTTACCCGACACTTCTACACCCGCTCAGAAAGCTTGGGCCGGAAGATTGTCGCTTCGGTTGAGGTCTTGAGAAATGATAATGGCTCTATTGCTATAAACATTCTCGAGTTGGTTGATCAGAATGTAAAACCGGAATACCAGCTCAAGATGCGACCGGTGAAGCCTGGCGAAAAAGAAGCCAATGATTTGTTCCTCGTTTCTGGCACTGACAAATGTGTCAATTTCGAAAAAATCGAAAGAAGAGTTTGATCAAACAAAAAACAAAAAGCCCCCATTCCTAAACAGGAATGGGGGTCTTTATTTTAGAAAAATAGTGTTAGAGGCGGGAGCGGAGATAGTCTTTCAGTTCGGCGATCTTGATTCTTTCTTGGGTCATGTTGTCGCGGTCTCGGACGGTGACATCGTCATTTTCCAGGCTGTCAAAATCAACAGTCAAACAGAATGGAGTACCGATTTCGTCTTGGCGGCGATAGCGTTTGCCAATATTGCCGTTGTCGTCGAATTCGCACATGAATTCTGATTTAAGGGTTTGGTAGATTTCATGAGCCTTATTAACTAATTCCGGTTTGTTTTTCAATAATGGGAAGATAGCGGCTTTGATCGGGGCTAACTTAGGCGGGAATTTTAGGACGGTCCTGGTTTCGCCATTTTCTAAAGTTTCTTCGGTGTAGGCCTTGTCGATAATCATAAACAGCAGACGGTTCAAGCCGACAGAAGTCTCAACGACATGGGGCATGAATCTAGTTTTGGTTGCTTCATCGAAATAACTCAGGTCGATGCCAGAGAATTTGCTGTGTTGGGTCAGGTCGAAGTCGCCGCGAGCATGGATACCTTCGATTTCCTTGAATCCCCCCAGTGATTTGAAGTTATATTCGATGTCGTAGGCAGCGCTGGCATAGTGGGCCAGCTTCTCGTGCTTATACCATCTGATATCGGATTCTTCCAGGCCGTTGGCTAGATACCAATTCCAGCGAGCTTTTCTCCAATCTTCATATTTTTCATTGACATCCTGGGGAAAGAGGAAATATTGCATTTCCATCTGTTCGAATTCTCTAGTACGGAAAACAAATTGGCGAGCCACGATTTCATTTCGGAAAGCTTTGCCGATTTGAGCGACGCCGAAAGGTAATTTATGGGCGCTGGAATCTAAAGTGTTCTTGTATTGCAAAAAGATGCTGCCGCAAGTTTCCGGGCGGAGATAAACGACATTTTCTTCGGTCAATTCGTCGGTGGGTGAACCGAGATTGGATTTGACCATGAGAGAAAATCTTTTGGCCTCGGTCAGGTCTTTGGAACCGCAGGCCGGACATTTTAATTCTCCTGATTCTCTTAGCTTATCCAATTCGCCATTGACGAATTCCAAGCTGGCTTTGTCGGCATTGATCTCATATTCTTCCAATAGGTGGTCAGCGCGGAAACGGCTTTTGCATTTTTTGCAGTCGACTTGCGGGTCATCAAAGCTGCTCAAGTGCCCGGAGGCTTCCCAAGTTTTCGGGTTCATGAAGATGGCTCCGTCCAAGCCGACGATATCTTCTCTTTCTTGGACCATAGCTTTCCACCAAGAGTCTCGGATATTATTCTTGAGCAATGTGCCATAGTGGCCATAGTCATAAATAGCGGAAAAGCCGCCATATATTTCCGATGACGGGAAGATGAAGCCTCGGCGTTTGCAGAGGGAAACTAGCTTTTCCATGATATTCTCGTTCTGTTCCATATTTTTAGGTTAAATTTCATTGATTGCTTTAATGCCTAATAACTCTAGGCCATTTCGGATTATTTGTCCAACCGCTTTGATAGCCTCTAGGCGAGCAGCTTGGAGCTCCGGTTCACTCTTGATAATCTGGACGTTGTGATAATAATCATTAAAGCTTTGGCAGAGCTCGAAGAGATATTTGGTTATCTCTGACGGGTCATGATTGTCCGCTCCTTTAGCGATAATTTCAGAATATTTAGCCATTTTCATAATCAGGGCTTTTTCTGTCGCTTCGGTTAATAAGCTATAATCAACCTTGGTTCTTTTCACTTTAGCTTTCTTGATGATGCTCATGATCCGGGCATGAGTATATTGCAAATAGGTGGCAGTATAGCCGTCGAATTTCAAGGCTTCCTGAATATCGAAAGTAATAATCTTTTGGGAGGAGACTTTTAACATCTCGAATTTGATAGTGGAGATAGCGATATCTTTAGCGACCTGTCCGATTTTCTTGCCGCTCCAATCGGATCGTTTTTCCTTGGTGGCGGCGATAGTATTTTTGACGGCTTCAGCCATCAATTCTTGATAAGTAATGATATTGCCGCTGCGGGAAGACATCATGCCGGAAGGCAGGGTTACAAAATCATAGGCTAGATGGGTCATTTTCTGTTTGTAGCCCATCAATTCTAGGACTTTAAAAAGCTGTTTGAAATATAATCCTTGGCGGACATCAACGATATAGATTGATTCGCCAATCTTATTCTCTTTAAATTTTTTGACCGCTAAAGCTAAGTCGGCTACCGGATAAAGGGCGGTGCCGTCAGAACGGATGATCGGTAAGACACCCAAATTATATTCTTCCAGGTTAGCAATAATCGCCCCCTCGCTCTTAATCAGGATCTTTTTCTTGACTAATTCAGTCACGATCTTCAATCCGGTGGCGATTACTTCGCTCTCATAGAATGTCTGTTTAAATTTGATATCCAAATCGCGATAGACCTCTTGCAAATAAGCGATACTCCATAATCTGGTCTTTTGCCAAAGCTTATAGTATATACCATGGCGGCTTTCGATTTCTTTCATTATCTGGGAGACTTCTTCTTTAGCTTGGTCATTTTCTTCCATGGCTTTGACGGCATCTTTGTAGCAGGTTCCTAGGACAAAGCCTTTGCTGCCCTTCAAGGTTTCGTAATGTTTCTGGTTCTTCTGATATTGCCAGAGAGTCTTGGCGGTGAAGATGCCGAAGTCGTTAATATAGGATACCGGTATAGTCTTGCAGCCGTTAGCGTTTAGCATCTTCGTAACTGTGGAACCGAAACAGATATTGCGCAGATGGCCGATGTGGACCTCTTTGTGAGTGTTGCCATTAGAGAATTCAATCATGATAGCCGCTTGTTTCTTTTGGCTATTTTGGCCATATTTATCCTTGGTTTTCTTGATTTCAGTCAGGACTCGGCTATTGAGATCGGTATAGTTCAGAAATAGGTTGACGTAGGGTCCGACAGCCTTGGCATCGATTAATATGGCTTTTAATTTTTTACTTCCTTTTAGTTTCTTGATTATTTCTTCAGCTAGTTCGGCCGGGTTTCGTTTTTGGTTTTTAGCTAACGCAAATAGAGTCAGGCTTAAATCGCCTAGCTCGGGGGTTGGCGGATAGCTGATGTCTAAGTCGGCTCCGACCGCTTTTTTAATCTCAGCTTTAATCTGGGAAAGAGTATCCATGAAGATTGGTTTATTTTGTTATTTTTAGGTATTGTCTTTTGCCGCGCTGGATAATGAGTTCGCCTTTTATTTCTAATTCTAAGGCTACATCTTTGATGATATCAAATTCAGCGTTATCTTTTTTGACTTTGATGCCGCCTTGTTCGATTAGTCTCCGAGCTTCACTCTTGCTGGCAACCAATTTGCTTTCAACTAGAAGTTCAACGATATTTATTTTGCTTAATTTAGTTTTGTAGCTGGGGATCTCATCCGGCATCTCTTTGTTCTGGACGGTTTTAATGAAATTAGCCTGAGCTTCCAAGGCTCCAGTTTTGCCGTGATAGATCTTGGTTATTTCGAAGGCCAATTTCATTTTCAGATCGCGCGGGTTGGCTTTGTTTTCTTTTAAGTCTTTAGCCATCTTCTTTATTTCCGCCATTGGGACAAAGGAACAGTCGGTAAATAGCTGAGGGATGTTTTCGTCGGCTTGAGACATGATTTTACCGTACATGTTATTGGCAGTCTCATCTAAGAAGACCCCGGTTCCCAAGCTCTTGGACATCATCTTTTCTTTGGTTACCGGGTTCACTAAAAGAGTGGTGATGAAGATAAACTTTTCTTTATTGTGGTATTTCTTTTGTAGGGTGCGTCCAGCCAAAGCATTGAATTTCTGGTCATTTCCGCATAATTCCATATCGACATCCATGGCTACGCTGTCATAACCCTGCATCAGGGGGTAGAAGAATTCATGAACATAGATGGGCTTTTCTTCTTTTAGTCTCTTCTCGAACATGTCGCGTTCTAACATCCTTTGGACGGTGAAGTTGGAAGCTATATCTATCAGGTCTTCAAAGTTTAATTTTGCCAACCAATCATGGTTGTATTTGATGATTGGCGGGTTTTTCTTGTCTTTGAAGTCGATCAGCGGCTCAAGTTGTTTCATCCAGGTGTTGATATTCTTGAGGACGTCTTCTCGGGTTAACTGTTGCCGGGCAGCGCCTTTGTCGGTCGGGTCTCCGATCCGAGCGGTGAAGTCGCCGATTAGCAAGATGGCTTCGTGTCCTAATTTTCTTAATTTTTCAAAGATTATGTAGTTGGTAGCATGGCCTAAATGGAGGGAAGAGCCGGTAGCGTCAGTTCCGATATAGAAACGGATCCGCTTGCCGGAGAGCAATAATTTTTTGAATTCTTCCTTGGTCGGTAAGATTTCAGCCACGCTGCGTTCCAAGAGCTCATCTATCAGTTTTTCGTCAGTGATTACTTTATCCATATCATTTGTTTAGAATTATTTAATATGTTATAATAGTACCAAACTATTATAAGTTTTTCAACTTTAAACTTAATTAATAAGCCTAAAATCTGGCTTTTCAATTTTATGTTTTCATATCGTCAAATGCTTTTACAAAGCTTTAGAATTGCTTGGAAAAATAGGTATTTATGGTTCTTCGGTTTGTTCGCTTCTCTTTTAAGCATCGGTGCCGAGTATCAAATCTTGGTCCGAGCGATGAGCCGCGGCGCTTCACTGGAATGGATGTCTGATTGGAGCAATTTCTTTCATTCCGGTTTGTTCAGCTGGGGGTTTTTCCCGAAGCTTGTCGATATGTTCGTTACCAGTCCGCTTTTGATGTCAGTGGTCTTGGTCATATCTTTGATAGCCTTAACTGTCTTCTTAATGTTAGTTTGGCTGGCGGTGGTTTCCCAGATAGCTATCGTTAATAATTCTGACAAGATCTTGAAAAGCAAAAAAGAAGTGGCTGACTTGAATTTACATACCGGAGTCTTAGCTGGAGCTAAGAATTTTTGGCCGGTCTTTGGCCTTAATTTTGTTTCCAAGGTGATAATCAACATCTTGGTTTTTGTAGTCAGCCTGCCCCTGATGTTTATTTTTTGGAATAAAGGCACTTCTGCCGCTATTTATATCATATTATTTATCTTATTCATCCCTGTTGCCATTTCTTTCTCTTTATTGATTAAATATGCTATCGCCTTCGTGGTCTTGAAGAAAGAAAGATTGTATCCAGCTGTCAGGCATGCTTGGAAGATGTTCGTCCAGAACTGGATTATCAGTTTGGAGATGGCTTTCTTGCTTTTTGCTATCAGTTTCTTCGCCACCTTTGCTATCTTGACCCTGTCCGTATTAGTAGCTATCCCTTTCTTCTTCTTAGCCTTAACTTTCTTGTCGATGTTCACTAAGTTCGCTTTCCTGAGTGTCGTCTTATTAGGAATCATTATTATAACCCTCTTTGTTATTTTCTGCGGTTCAGTTTTGAGCACCTTCCAGGTGGTCGCTTGGACCAACCTATTCAATCACTTAGGCCGTGGCATTGAAAGCAAGATTGAAAGATTAGTGCCGGAGCATATCAAGAATAAAGTTATCAGCCTAAAATAACCATTGATTATTATGAGTGGATTCGATTCCATTTCTAGCTTGTTGAACAAAGGGGCTGCGCCGTCTGATGATGACACCCCCCAAGGCAAGCTCTTAGCCAAACAGAAGGAAATCCAACTAAAGAAGATCGAAGAGCAGACTGCATCCCGGGCTGCTACTTTGGGTTTGGATTATGTTAATTTGTTCGGTTTTCCAATCAGTCCGGAAGCTATCGGTTTGATTCCGGAAGAAGAATCGCGCCAATATAATTTGGTTTGTTTTTATTATGACGGTGAAAATGTCCGCTTGGGAACTACTGCTCCGGATGAGCCTAAAGTGCAGGAGATCATTACCCGGATAAATACCCAATATTTTACCAAGAGCCGTCTTTACGTCATTTCTCCAAGCAGCATTGAGAACGCTTGGGGTTTCTACAAGAATCTCCCAAAGGTTAAAAAATATGATACGGGCGTGGAGATCAAGGAAGAGGATTTGGAGCGTTTCAAGAGCGCTATTTCGAGTTACAAGAATTTGAATGAACAGATTAACAAGGTTAATATCTCAGATATCGTTACTTTGATCCTGGCGACAGCCATGAAAACCGGAGCTTCCGATGTCCATATTGAAGCGGAGGTGGCTGATGTCGTCGTCCGTCTTAGAATTGATGGCGTGTTGCAGGAGGCAGCAACTATTGATCGCTTAAAGTGGAAGAAGATTATTTCTCGTATGAAGATTTTGGCTGGGGTCAAGATCAACATTGAAGATAAACCGCAAGATGGCCGTTATTCCATATTCTTAACGAATGAAAAGATCGATGTCCGTTCTTCCTTCTTGCCGACTTCTTATGGCGAGAGCGTAGTTATGCGCTTGCTCCGTTCTAGTTCGGTGGGTTTGCCATTTGAAGCCCTTGGTTTACGTCCGGAAGTTTTTGAGATTTTAAAGGCCGGCATCGCCAAGCCGAACGGATTAGTCCTGACTACTGGTCCGACCGGATCAGGAAAGACCACTACTTTATATGCCGTTCTTAACAAGCTGAATGAACCGGGAACCAAGATCATTACTTTGGAAGATCCAATCGAATATCAATTGAAGGGTATTAGCCAAAGCCAGATCAATGCCAAGAAGGGCTATAATTTTGCTGACGGTTTAAGATCTATTTTGCGCCAAGATCCGGATATTGTGATGGTCGGAGAAATCCGAGATTTAGAAACGGCTGAAATTGCTGTCCAGGCTTCTTTGACCGGCCATTTAGTCTTGTCTACTTTGCACACCAATGATGCAGCCGGAGTCATTCCGAGAATGATCGACATGGGAGTCAAACCATATTTCTTGGTGCCATCAATTAATGTCGTTATCGGACAACGCTTAGTCCGTAAGGTTTGTCCAGAGTGTCGCGAAGAACATGTTTTGACTGAGGCGGAGAAAGAGCAACTACAGAAGATCCTGGCGGTTATTTCTCCTAAGTCCGGGATTAATATTCCGACGACTTTACCGAAGATCTTTAAGGCTGGTGCCGGTTGCGATCATTGTGCCGGAATCGGTTACAAGGGCCGGATCGGTATCTATGAAATCTTTACCATGGATGAGAAGATCAAGCAGCTGACTATCGACAATGCTCCAGCTTTCAAGATTTTGCAGCAAGCGATTGAAAATGGCATGATTACCATGCTCCAGGATGGAGTCTTAAAGGCTATGGATGGGCTTACTACTTTGGATGAAATCTATCGGGTTATCGGTGATTTCGATTATGTTAATGCTTTGTATGATGTTGTCGTTTCTCAGACTATGGGCCGCGGCGTCAAGATCAGCGAGGTTGATTTGGCTAAAGCTTTTGACTTGCTCAAGGCTCCTAACCTGATCAGTGATTTGATCAAGAATGTTCCAGTCAAGGATTTGATTACGATTATTATTTCTTTGGCAGTTAAGAGTGAGGCCGGAGACTTGCATATTGAACCGACTGAGAATGACGTCAAGATCCGTTTGCGTATTGATGGCGTAATGCATGATATATTGCATTTAAGCAAAGAACATTATTTGCCGGTTCTGGGAGAGATAAAGCTGTTGTCCGGTTTCGTTACCAATGTCAAGCAGGCTACGATGGATGGCCGCTTCTCGATCTTCTTGGAAAAGTCTAAGATGGACTGCCGTGTTTCTATTATCTCCGGCGGTTATGGCGAGACTATTGTTATCCGATTATTATCTGGCCAAGAAGGCGCTTTGAATATGGATGTTTTAGGTATCGAGGATTATTCCTTGCAGGTCTTAACAGAGAGCATGAAGAAGACTAAAGGCATCATTCTTACCACCGGTCCGACCGGATCAGGCAAGACCACCACTTTGTATAGCATCCTAAAGACCCTCAACAAGCCGGACGTCAAGATCATTACCGTTGAGGATCCGATTGAATATCAGATGGAGGGAATCATTCAGACTCAGATTAATGTCGAACAGGGTTATACTTTCGCGGCAGCCATGAGATCATTATTGCGTCAGAATCCGAATATCATGATGATTGGAGAAATCCGTGATGAAGAAACTGCCAAGATAGCTATCGAAGCTGCTTTGACCGGTCATTTAGTCTTGTCTACCATTCATGCTAATAGCGCTTCCGGCGCCATTTCACGTTTCTTGGGACTGGGAGTTGATCGGCAGCAATTAGCTAATTCCATAGAATGTTCAGTGGGACAACGCTTGGCTCGCAAGATCTGTCCTTTCTGCCGACAGGAAACCAGTATTGAACCGGCGGCCCTAGAGGAAGTTAAGGGCATCTTAGCTCAGATTAAGAATCCGGCAGTCAAGGTTCCAACCGATCTCAAATTCTTCAAAGGTATCGGTTGTGACAAGTGTAACTTCATTGGTTACAAAGGCCGGGTTGGATTATATGAAACTATCGGTGCTAATCCGGAAATCGGCAAGGCTATCCAGAATCCAGCTTTCTCGGATTATGATGTTGAGCAAGAAGCTATCAAGAATGGCATGATTACCATGCTCCAGGACGGCGTTCTCAAAGCCTTGAAAGGAGAGACTACTATCGAAGAGGTGTTCAGGGTCTGTAAATAATAAAATAGATAATATAATAGATAATAACTATGATCAACAAAAAATTCGTTGAAAAATTGAAGAAAGAATATACTGAAAGCGGGAGTGAAAGACGCCAGATAGGCAGCTTGGCTAATGTGGCTTTGTTTGAGTCTAAGAAGATAATCTTCGCGCTTCATCGGGGCGATTTGAAACCGGCGGAGGAAAAGTTTAAAGAAGTCGAAGGCATCTTTGCTAAGTTGGATAAGAATTTTGGTATGGTTCGCCTGTATCAAGAAGGCACCTTCAAGGCGGCGGTAGAAGAATATACTGAAGCTAAGATGTTGTATTTCGTTTTGAGCGGACAGAAGCTGGATGCTATCAAAGGTTTGAAATTGAATTATGAAACTTATCTGGGCGGTATCTGCGACCTAATCGGAGAAATGGTCAGAGTGGCTACCAATGAAGCAGCTGCCGGAAGGTTCGGTCGAGTTAAAGAGATCAAAGAGCTAGTCAATGAAATAATGGCCCAATTGGTCGATTTCGACTTAACCGGTTATTTGAGAACCAAGTATGATCAGGCTCGGGGCCATCTGCGCAAGATCGAACAAATGGACTATGAAATCAGATTAAGGAAGGAGTAAATAGATTTAGACATAAAAGCCTTATCATTCGATAGGGCTTTTGCTTAATAACCGGTATTCTTGTATAATTAAAAGTATGAAAATAGCTATCATTTCTGACATCCATGACAACTTGTCCAATTTGAAACTTTTTTTGAATTGGGCGAAGAAGGAATCCATCGAAAAAATTATCTGTTGCGGTGATGTCACCAATTCGGAGACCATAGATTTCTTGGCAACCAGTTTTGCCGGAGAGATTTTTTTGGTGCATGGCAATATGGAAGTCTATGACGACCATCTAGTTTCCCGTTGTTTAAATTTTAATTATTTGGGGCGCTATGGGACCTTTGAAATCAATGGCCAGGCCGTCGGTGCTTGTCATGAACCAGACTTTATCCCTAAAGTGATCGAAAAGAATCCGGCTGTAAAAACTATATTTTATGGCCATACTCACAAACCATGGTTAGAGACCAAGGATGGGATCAATCGGGTCAACCCCGGGACTTTAGGCGGCGTTTTTCAGAAAGCCAGTTTTGCCTTTTGGGATACTAGCGCTCCTAAGTTAGAGTTAAAGCTTTTAGAATCTATCAAATAATATGCCAGATAATCATTTGCGCGCCGTTGCCGTCACAGCGGCTTATTCGGCCGGAGAAAAACTGTTAGAGAGGTATTATAAATATACTCGTAATGATGCTCGATTCAAATCCAGCCATGAAATCGTTACCAAGTCGGATGCTATCTCGGAGAAGATAATCATTTCCGAAATCAAGAAACATTTTTCGGATCATCGGATCTTATCCGAAGAATCCGGTAAGATTAAAGGAATGTCGGATTATCTGTGGGTGATTGATCCATTGGACGGTACTCATAATTTTTCTATGCATAATCCTTTGTGGGCTGTTTCGTTAGCCTTATTCAAAGGGGAAGAACTGGTTTTGGGAATAGTCTTTGCTCCAGTCTTGAATGAATTATTCTTGGCCGAAAAAGGTAGCGGGGCCTGGCTAAATGGCCAGAGAATCAAGGTGTCAAAATATAAAGGAGAAAAAGTCATCAATACTTTCTGTCATGGATCAAAACTGAGCGATATTAAAAAGGCTCTCAAGTATTATAACTACCACAAGTTGCACGATCTGGATTGCCGGCAATTAGGCAGCGCTTCTCTGGAGCTGGCTTATACCGCTTGTGGCCGGATAGAATCGATTCTGGTTCCCGGGGCTAATTCTTGGGATGTGGCGGCCGGAGTCTTGTTGGTCAGAGAGGCTGGCGGCCGGGTAACTGATTTCCAGAATAAAGATTGGAACATCAAGAGCTCCGATATGGCGGCTAGCAATGGCTTGGTCCATAAAGATATTTTAAAAAGTATTAATAAATAGATGAAAATAGACCTTCAATTACATTCTATCCATTCTGATGGTTATTTGACCCCGGCTCAATTAGCCGGTTTTTCAGCTGAACATGGGGTCAAAATCGCCGCTTTAACCGACCACAATACTATTTCCGGACAAGCTGAGTTTAAACAGGCCTGTGCCAAACGAGGGATAAAAACGATACCCGGTTTGGAATTATATGTTAAGGTGGGCAGCCGGAAGATAAATATCCTTTGGTATAATTATGATATTGATTCGTTGGAATTGCGTGCTTTGTTATTAGAATCCCAGAAGCGGCGACGGAATAATATGTGGAGCAAGCTATTGCAGCTGCAGAAGGCCGGATTTCATATTGATGTCGAAGCGGTATTAGTTAAATATCCGGATTATGTTCCGATCAATAAGGTGGTTGATGATCTGTTGGCTGCGCCTTATAATCAGAAAAAGATTAAACGGGATTTGGGTTTGAAGAATCCGCGAGAAGAGGATATCATGACGGAATATTTTTTTAATAAGAAATCTAACCCTCTGAAAGATGCTTATATCAATCTGGAACGGGTCTTGCGGTTAAGGAAAAAGATCGGTGGACAGATTATCTTCTGTCATCCGGGGCATCATAATAAACTGCGAGGAAAGATAGTTCCTAAATTAAAAAAGATGGGCATTGATGGCTTGGAATTGCTGTCGCCTCATCATGGCCATGAAGTGATTATGTATATCCAGTATTTGGCCGAGGAATTCGATTTCATCACGACCGGAGGCTCCGATTTCCATAAATTTGAATTACCGGATAAGAAGATCAAATATTCTTGGCAATGGTTTGAGATTGATTCTAAGCATTTGAGAAAAATTGATAAGGTGATTGGAAGATAAAAAAAGACGCCCATTTGGAATGGGTGTCTTTTTTTGTTTGGATGATTATTTAAGCAATGCCTTGATGTCTTCCGTTCTGCCTTTAGCTAAATTTTCTCCATCTTTAATGATGCTGGAAATTACATTCTGATCGTAGTATTTTTTCAGGCGTGATCCTTTGTATGATCCGGAAACGCCGGGTTCTAGCAGTATGTCGGTATCCTTGGTGTTGTTCTTTACCAGATTGGCTAGGATTATTTCCAGCCCTCTCATTACCACTTTAGTTGTGTTCAGATTCTTGGGTTCAAAGCGATAGTGGTTATAAAGATTAACGGAGAGGACGACGTCGGCTCCCATATCCTTGACTATGTCATCCGGTACCGGGTCTGAAGCGCCGCCGTCGATTAACAGCTTGTCTTTGAATTTTAGCGGTCTGAAAGTTAGCGGGACTGAAGAGCTGGCACGAACGGCCGTAGCTAAATCGCCTTTTTGGAAGATGAAGGCTTTGCCCTCGCAGATATCAGTAGCCACTATTTTGAGCGGAATTTTAGTATCTTTGAATTCGGCTCCTTCTAAGGCTTGGCGGAATAGCTTTTCTAAGCGGTTGCCGGTTAGTAATCCGCCATTTCTGGAGATATCTAATAATAGTCGGACTTTTTCTTGCCGGTTTCCCAACATTTCCGCTTCCAGTTTTTTAACGTCTTTAAAGACGGCATAATGGGCGGCGACAAAGGCGCCAATGCTTGATCCAGCCAAGAAGTCGATTGGAATATTATTATCTTCTAAAGCTTTAATGACTCCGATATGGGCTGGTCCGCGGAAGCTGCCGCTACCTAGGGCTAGGCCTAATTTTTTTCGATTGGGCATATTTATAAATATTTTTTTAAGTATTTTCCTGTCCAACTATTCTTTACCTTGGCAATTTCTTGCGGTGTACCACAAGCGACTAAATGTCCGCCCTTGTCTCCACCCTCCGGTCCTAGATCGATTATCCAGTCGACCGATTTGATGATATCCAGGTTGTGTTCGATTATTAAGACGGTATTGCCTTTGTCGACTAGCTTGTTGAGCACTTCCAATAATCTTTTGATATCGTCGAAGTGCAAGCCGGTCGTCGGCTCGTCCAGGATGTACAAGGTATTGCCGGTAGCTTGGCGGGAAAGTTCTGTCGCTAGCTTTATTCTCTGAGCTTCGCCACCGGAAAGGGTAGTTGAGCTTTGGCCGAGCCTGATATAGCCGAGGCCGACATCATAGAGGGTTTGCAGTTTTTGCCGGATGTTCTTTTCTTCCTTGAAGAAACCCATGGCTTCCTGGACAGTCATCTCCAAGACCTGGAAGATATTCTTTCCGTGATATTTTATATCCAATACTTCGCGTTTGTAGCGTTCGCCGAGGCAGGTTTCGCATTTGACATAGATGTCGGGCAGGAATTGCATTTCGATCTTGATGATGCCGTCTCCGCTGCAGGTTTCGCAGCGTCCGCCAACGGTATTGAAAGAAAAATGATTAGCTTTGTAGCCTTTGACTTTAGCTTCTGTCAGGTTAGCGAACAAGTCTCTAATAGGAGTAAAGACCTCGGTATAGGTAGCCGGGTTGGAACGAGGAGTTCGACCGATAGGCGATTGGTCGATATCAATTACCTTGTCAATCAAGTCCAATCCCTTGATGTAGCGGTGTTCTCCGGGGTGTGTCTTGGCTCGATAGAAATGGCGGGTCAGGGCATTGGCTAGGATGTCAGTCATCAAGGTTGATTTTCCTGAACCAGAGACCCCGGTGATAGCAACGAACTTGCCTAGAGGAATATGGACATCAATGTTCTTGAGGTTGTGCTCCTTGGCTCCTAAGATGCTGATGTGCTGGCCTGAACCGGAACGGTAGTCTTTTGAAGTCTGGATGGTTTTGCGGCCGGAAAGATAGGCTCCGGTTAATGATTTAGGATCCTTCTTGATATTTTGTGGAGTGCCGGCAAAGATGATTTCACCGCCATATTCACCTGCCCCCAAGCCGATATCGATAACATAATCAGCTTCCAGAATAGTAGCTTCATCATGTTCGACGACTACGACAGTGTTGCCTTTCCCTTGGAGCAGTTTGAGGGTTTTGATTAATTTGTCGTTGTCTCTCTGATGCAAACCGATAGACGGCTCATCTAGTACGTACAAGATACCGACCAAGGCGGATCCGATCTGGGTAGCTAATCTTAATCTCTGGGATTCGCCGCCGGATAAGGTGTTGGCGCTTCGATTCAGGTCGAGATAATCTAATCCGACATTCTTGATGAAGTCCAATCTCCGTTTGACTTCTTTGGCTATAGGAGCGGCGATCTTCTTATCTCGCTCGCTGAGCTTGATGGATTTTTCAAGAGTGGTAAAAAATTTATGGCATTCGGTAATATTCTTTTGAGCCACTTCATAGATCGATTCGCCGTTCAATTCTACAGCCAAGATTTCTGGCTTTAATCTTTTGCCTTGGCATTTAGGACAAGGCAGGGATTGCATATACTGGCCTATCTTTTGATGGATGTAGCTGGAATCGGTTTCTTCATAGCGCCTTTCCAGATTAGCAATGACTCCTTCGAAAGCTTTGTCGCCTTGGAGCAATATTTCAAGCTGTTTTGAATTCAGTTTTTTGAGTGGAGTATCGACATCGAAGCCGTTTCTATTTCCTAATTTTTTGACTTCTTCCAAAAGTAAACGCTGGTTGTGAGAGCTGTAATGGGTCCAGGGCTTGATAGCGCCTTGAGCTAAGCTTAGGTTGTGGTTTAGGATCAATTCCGGATCAACTTCTAATTTGTTTCCCAGACCGCCGCAAGACGGACAAGCTCCAGCCGATGAGTTAAAAGAAAAATCTCCCGGTTGGAGTTCCGAAATGCTGATATGCCCATTAGGGCAGATTAGTTTTTTCTTGTCCTTTTTTAGTTTCTTGTGGCATTTAGGACAATATGGAACGCCGATCTTGGCGAAGATCAAGCGCAAATAATCATAGATTTCCGTGATGGTACCAACGGTCGAGCGTGGATTATGGCTGACGGAGCGCTGGTCGATGGAGACGGCTGGCGGCAGACCCTCGATTAGGTCGACGTCCGGCTTATCCATTAATCCGACAAATTGGCGGGCATATGATGACAGTGATTCGACATAGCGTCTCTGGCCCTCAGCATAGAGAGTGTCAAAGGCGAGAGAAGATTTGCCTGATCCGGACAGACCAGTAATGACGATAAATTTATCGCGGGGGATGTCGATATCGATATTTTTCAGGTTGTTGACCCTAGCTCCTCGGATCTTGATGTAATTATTGTTCATAGTTTTAGATAATAGAGAAGAAAAGACGGATTATTTTAATCTCAATTCGTTCCCACCAGTTTAATCTAATTTTAGCAACCTGAAAAGGGGCGGATTGCTTGCGCCACTTATTGAATATCTGGGTCAGTTCCTGGACGATTTCTTTTTGTTTGAAGAAGGCCCCTACTTCCAGGTTGCGGCCAAATGACAGGAAGTCCAAATTCTGACTACCAACCAAAGCTTCTTGGTCATCAACTATTAATATCTTGGCATGGTTCATCTGTCGGCTGTTATAGAATTTGATTCCGGTCGGGGCGAGTTGGGAGACATAGGAATAATTGATCTTGTCGAGGATTTTGATATCGGTATTTTTAGGGATAATAATTTCTACTTCTATCTGGCGGCGACGGGCATCATCTAGCAGCGCCATCAGCCAGCGGGGTGGGATAAAATAAGGGGTGATTATCTTAATGTTCTGTCGGGCGGAGATTATCTTTTCTTTGTAATAGTCGGCCAAGGAATTGATATTATGGATGGGCAGGTTTTCTAGTACTAATGATTTTATTTTCTTGATAATGGATTTCTTATAATATGATATGACATGTTTTTTTTCTCCGCCACAGGCTTGATAGGTGCGAGCAAAAGAGCGCAGGACGGCCTTGACCGTCTTGCTGCCTTCTATCTGGATCTGGATATCGCGCCAATTGATGATTTTTTTCTCGATGTTTACTCCACCGATAAAAGCTATCCGCTTGTCGATGACTACTATCTTGCGATGGGTCCGATGCCAGAAATGGCTGAAGAATAGGAATTCGACCCCGGCTTCGCGTAATTCCGTGATAGTCTTTTTCTTTATTCCTAAGCTGCCGAAAGCATCAGCAATGATAATTACTTCCAGTCCGGCCTGAGCTTTCTTCTTGAGTAAGCCGATGAAGTCATGGCTGGCAGTAGTATCGTCTAAAAAGATATACATCTCGATGTAGATCGATTTCTTGGCCTGGGCGATGGATTTAATCATGGCACTCCAAGCTTTTCGCGATGTTGTGTATAGATGGTATTTCATTTTCCTAAGTATATCATATTTATTTAGTTTTGTCGCTATGTTTAGCCAGAAAAATAGTCCAATGATTTAATTGACAGAATTTCGATATGGTTGTAAGATTATTTGAACTTTGTACAGTTGTACAAGCGCCCTTTGAAAAAATAATAACCAATAAAACCTGAAGCAATGCAACGAAAAACACCTAAGAGTCAGAAGCCTTCCCAGGTGGAAGCGACTGAGCAATTAAAGGTAAAAGGTAACATAATCATACCTGACACCAACATCTTGATGGATGATCCGGATGTGGTCGATTCGGCCAGAACCGGAGAGAACGCCAATAACCTTATGGTTATATTGTGGCAAGTCATGCAGGAATTGAATGATAACAAGACAAGGCCTGATATCGGACATGATGTTCGTGAGGCCATCCGTCGCATCAAGCGCGCCCAGAAAGATCCTAATTCAAATTTAGTGATCGAGAACCAAACTTCCTATTCCTTCAATGGATTAGATAAGACCATCCCTGACCATCGTGTTATGGCAGGTGTATTGTTCATATCAAAAAGATTTAATTCCAACGACAAGAAGAGTCCTTATTTTGGATATCAGAAGATTAAATTTTTGACCAATGATGAAGCTTTGGAAACTTTGAGTATCCATGTTTTTGCCTCTGCCCAAAACGTCTCAGTAGAACCTCTGCTGAAGAATCGGGTTAAAGAGGTCAAAGAAAAGCCGATGAGGCGGATAAAATTGGGAGAAGCTGAAAGAAAACAATTGGAAAAAGGAACTCTTCGTTTAAGTTTAAGCCGAAAGCTTAATCTTAAGAAAAATGAGTTGGTCTTGTTCTTGTCTAACTTCGATGCCTTAGGAGCCCCAGTTGGAGGTCCTGTATTCAAAACTCATTTCATGGGAATTTGGAAAGGAAAAGATTTTGAAATCATCAAACCTGATATCAAGATTTCTGGCCAAGGAGCTTTACCGGATAAGAAGGGAAAGACTAACTGGCATCAGGTTGGAGCGATCCACATGCTCAAGGATCCTAGCATTAAGGCTATCTTTTTGCAGGGTGGAGCCGGTTCTGGTAAAACTTTTTTGGCTTTGGCTGGAGGTTTGGAAGCTAAGAAAAGTAGATTGTGCAAAAAAATTGTTATCGTTCGTATGCAGATTCCGACTGATTCCCGGTATGTTACCGGAATTCTGCCGGGAGGGGTGGAGGCTAAACACGCTCCTTGGTTATTGCCTATCATAGACAATATTACGGTTCTTTGTCCGGACGATGAAAGTAAGGTGCCGAATAAAAGTTATGAAGAAATCAATTTTGCGATTTTGGCTAATCATAATATTTTTGTTCAACCCCTGGATTACATCAAAGGATCAAGTTTCCGTTATACTTTTATTATTGTTGAGGAAGCCCAGGACTTAAACCGCCGACAGATTAAACAAATCATTACCCGGTGTGGTGAAGGTACTAGGGTTATTTTTACTGGAGACATTAAACAAATCAGTGAAGATGACCGACACATAAACAGGCATACCTCCGGATTGCCATATGCGGCGACGCGTTTGGAGGATGATTTAATGGTTGGCGTGGTTCATTTTGCAGCGATCGTTAGGGGTGAACTGGCTGAATTAGCTGAAAAAAGGTTAACGTAGTATTCAAATTTTACAAAGGGAGCTTAAAAAAGCTCCCTTTTATCTTGACAAAAATATGATAAGATGATAATGTCAAATATCGTCTTTTAACAATCACCAAAAATATGAATCATGAAAACTGTCATAATCACTCTGTTTTTCTGTCTTTGGTCACTGAGTGTCCTGTTCGGTCAGGATTCCTATGTGGCTGAAATGAAGAAGACTAAGACCCCCGTTTCGGATGGTACCAGTTATGTCAGTTCTCAAAAGAAGACTGACTATTATCCGACTTCAAACCAATCGAATTCATTTGTTCAGGCTTATCCGGTTCCGAATTCCGATCTTTCCTATGTCCAAAGCATGAAGCATAAAGAGACAAGAATTTCCAAAATTTCTTTCCCTAAATTTCTTTCCAGGACTCAGGGACAGACTATTCCGGCGAAGCCGAAAAAAGTTAGCCGGGTTATCATCATCTGTCAACCGGTCAAGAAAACTTGGAAGAAGGTTTTTTCATCTCAGGCTATTTCCAATGATTTGGATTTCGATCCGGCTGATTTCGATGACATTGCTCAGTGGGCCAAAAAAGAGGGCAAGACTTTCCAAGCTAAGATGGTCGTTGAAAAATATGGCACGATCATCACCGCCTTGGCTGTCGAATTCGGTGTTGACCAGCGGATCATTATTGCGCTTTGTGCTCATGAGTCTGGCGGAGATCCAAATGCTGTTAGTTCGGCTGGAGCTAGCGGGTTGATGCAATTAATGCCTGGCACTGCCGCTTCCTATGGAGTTTATGGTTCGGATATTTTTGATCCCTATCTCAATCTTCGAGCTGGTACAGCTTATTATGCTGACCTACTGAAGCTTTTTGGCAACGCTAAAGATGCCATCTATGGCTACGGTTGCGGCTATTACAAGGCTCGTCGCCGGATTGACCAAGGCGTCAAAAGCGAAGACATTACTGGAGTCCAGCAAGTTTTGTATCTGGCTCAGGTGCAGTAAAAACATTTTAAAAAACCAAATCCGTTGTTAATAAGCAACGGATTTTTTTTGTATTTTTAGAAAAAAATGGTATAATTTTTATTATCAGCACATATTTTAGCCAGTTTAAACTTTATGAAAAAACTTCATATTTATCGATTTTTTTCTGCTAATAATCATCTTCACGGAAGAGTATTGTATTTGTTTGGCATCATGATTTTATTTTGGACAATTTTTGATTCATTGATTACTTATATTATTCCGATAGTTCTGACTGGCAGTAATTTTTCCAAGACCGCCATGGGTTTAATTATCGGTTCATCTTCTATTTTTGGAGCTCTATTCGATATCCTCATCAGTCGTTATGTTTCTGACATGCATTATCGGCGATTAATCTTCTGGATGTTTTTGGCTTGTGCTTCTGTGCCATTTTTGTTAATCATTGGCGGCAGTGCAGTTATATTTATATTAGCTATGATGACCTGGGGAATCTATTATGATCTGTATAATTTTGGCACTTTTGATTTTGTCATGAGGACATCTAGTTCGAAGGAATATTCATCCAGCTTTGGCTTGATAGAAGTTTTCAAAGGATTCAGCAATATCATCGCCCCACTTATCGCCGGATTCTTGATTGTCGGCGCTTTGACATTAAAAGTCTATGCCGCTATCTATATTTTTCTGATAGCCGGCTTTCTGATGTTTTTGACTCTGGTAGTCTTTGGCAAGAGAATCGAGAAAGAACATCCTTTCAAGTCTGGGAGCGAGAAGCCGGCTAAGAAAAACTTTCTTGTGGAGGTTCATTTATGGAGAAAGATTACTTTCAAGATCTGGCCGGTGTTATTGATGACGACTTTCTTGAGCATGGTTTTGTCGTTCTTCTGGACTATTGGTCCACTGTATTCGGAGGTTGCTGACTTAGGTTCTTTGAATGGATCCTTTGTCTTTGCTTTTGCCTTTCCGTCATTGTTGCTCGGTTGGTTCGTCGGGCCGCTCAATCGATTCTTGGGCAAGAAGCTCACGGCTTTCTGGTCTACTTTAGCCGGGTGTTTATTGCTTCTGATTTTATTTTTTAATTTTAATAACGGTTGGTATGGAGTGCTGACAGTTTTCGGAGCTTCCATTTTCTTGTCATTGTCATTTCCTTCTATCGCCGCCGCTTATGGAGATTATATTTCAGAAAATTCTTTGGCTCAATCTGAGGTTCAATCCATCCAAGATTTCTTTACCAATCTGGGCTTTATTATCGGTCCGGTAAGCGCCGGTGTCTTGTCCGATTTCTATGGCATCAGTCCGGCCTTCGGTTATCTAGGATTGTTCGGAGTCTTGTTGATGGCTGTCTTGCTGATCGTCACACCGAAGCATATTAATATCGGCATTAAGTTGAGAGATTTTAAAGATAAATTTTTAAAAAAGAAGAGGACGGTGGCGGATTGATTAATTGAATAAGAAAAAACAGGCAATCGGCCTGTTTTTTGTTTTCGTGTTATCTAAATAATAATTATAAATTTAGGAAAAGTTTTTTGTCTTTAAAACTTTCTTGTCGTATTTAAAAACAAATATGGATAACATTATCCAGGCTATCAAGAGCAAGATGTCATATAAAATCCGAATAAAAGGATGTGCAGTCATGAATCGAGGAAAATTAGTGGAAATATCATAGGCATATTCGTAGACGATAAAAGAAAATAGTATCGTAAAAATGATATAGATAAAATTAATTATCGGGAAGAGGATTGCTGTTTTTAAATTTTTCATAATATTTTTATTATTCATTAGTTAGAAAGAGGTAAAGAAAATTTATTTCTTTACCTCATTATTATACAATAAACCAATTTTTTTAAAAATGTTCTTAATTATCTAGTGTTTTTGTTGTTTAATAAAGTGCCATTAAAAATAATGCGTTACTTATGGAATATCCATAAGCTGTTTGATGATAAATTTGATATTTCCTTGGCACAAGAAGCTTTTTACCTTTCCAGGTTGGAAGCCAGTTTGTGAGATCCCAGCTATCCCAGTTGTTTGGGTTTGGTGAGCCCAAATTGGGTAAATATGAAGTGCAATAATATCCTTGGAATGCCCCAGCATATTTAAAGCTCACATCTCCGTTACCGTCAGTTGAATAAACTCCAAAAGTTCCGATACTTTTAGTGTTTTTTATTTCCAGATTTTTTAAATCCCCCATCTCGACGATAAAGTTTCCTTCCCGATTAGTATTAATAATTCCACTTTTTCCAAGGGAGACGCAGCATATTGTTATAACGGGGGAAGATGTTTGTATCAGCGCATCGCCGTTTGCATCGCACTCTCCTATTATTTCATCGGCCTTGTTAGTGATGGCGATTATCTTTGTCCCTGGCACCGGCGAACCATGGCTTAAAGCCCTTAAGGAATACAAATAAGAATTTTCATTAATATTTGTTTGGGTATCATCTTTGGAGCAGCTAATTATCAAAAGCGCTAAAAATGATAGAGTTGAAACTAAAACTGATTTTTTCATGATTGATTCCTTTCTTTTTAGGTTAAGATTGAGAATTGGTTTATTGTAAAGATAAAAAAGAACACGATTTTTATAATATCATATGGGTGGTTATGTAAATATAAAATATCTTTAAATTTTTTATTAAGATAAAATTAAAAAAGACACCGAGATAGGTGTCTTTTTCGTACCGCTACGGGGAATTGAACCCCGATTATCAGGTTGAAAACCTGGCGTCCTAACCATTAGACGATAGCGGCAAAAGTTTTTGGAATTAAGCTAATAAAAAAGCGCTTTACAATCAGGCGTTTTTTATGGTTTAATTTACAGATAAAGTATAAATAATTTTTTCTTGTTAGTCAAGATAATTTTTCGTTATGTATATATTAGGAATTGAAACCAGTTGTGATGAAACGGCGGCCGCTATCCTGGATATTTCAGCTAAAAATAAGGTTAAGGTGCTGTCTAATGTAGTTTCTTCCCAGATTGAAATCCATCAGAAATATGGCGGGGTAGTTCCAGAGATTGCAGCTCGGGAGCATGTTTTGCATATCATTCCGGTGATTAATGAGGCGTTGTTAAAGGCTAAGATTAAGCCGGCTCAGCTTAAAGCTATTGCCGTCACTGTTGGTCCCGGTTTGGTTACTTCGCTTTTAGCTGGAGTGGAGACAGCTAAGACCTTGGCTTATATCTGGAAAAAACCTTTAGTTCCGGTTAACCATATCGAGGGGCATATTCATGCTAATTTTATTGATTTGGATCAATCGATCAAGTTTCCAGCGGTAGTGCTGACTGTTTCTGGCGGGCACACCAATCTAGTGCTTTTGCAAGATCGTTTGAAATACAAGATTATCGGTGAGACTCGTGATGATGCCGCTGGAGAAGCCTTTGACAAGGGGGCCAAGATGATGGAGATCGGATATCCGGGCGGGCCGATAGTTTCCAGACAGGCCGCTTCGGCTAAGTTGAGCGATATCGTTTTACCGCGGCCGATGATGTTATCCGGCGGTTTCGATTTTTCTTTTTCCGGTCTCAAGACCGCTTTGTTATATACTTTGAAGAAGGATGAGAAGTGGCGTGATCGGATTCCGGAATATTGTTTCGAGCTCCAGGAAGCGATAGTTGATACTTTGGTTTCCAAGGCGATCAAGGCAGCCAAAAAATATGGCGCCAAGACGGTCATGTTATCCGGCGGCGTTTCAGCTAATCGCCGTTTGCGCCAAGTCTTGGAGAAAGCGGTTTCTGATAAGTTGCCGGGAACGGCTTTCAGGATGCCGAATTTAGCTTATACTACCGACAACGCGGTTATGATTGCCATGGCTGGCTATTATCGTTTCCAGGCCAAGAAGACGGTCGCTTGGAATAAGGTCAGGATGGATTGTAATCTGAAATTACAGTAGTTTGGAGCTTGCTTTTTTAAAATTATATAGTAATATATAGATACGATGCGGTCCGATGGCGAAGTGGTCTAACGCTGCAGTTTGCAAAACTGCCATTCGTGGGTTCGACTCCCACTCGGACCTCAGGATTTTTCGTCGATCTTTGTTCTGCTGACAGGGCAAAAAAATGGCTTCAGCTCGCAAGGCCGAGGCTTGATAGGCGGGAAGTTTAGTCAGCAAAAACGTTCAGGGATTAATTTTTTATAAAAATAAAACAATTGATCTTTGGACATCAAATGGCACGAGAGGCATAAGCCTCTTTTGCCTTATATTAACCTATTATGCCATTATCAATCGGAATCGTCGGCTTGCCGAACGTCGGTAAATCGACCCTGTTCAATACTTTAACCAAGAAAGGCGTGGATGCTTCCAATTATCCTTTCTGTACCATCGACCCTAATGTCGGTGTAGTTAAGGTGCCGGATAATAGGCTGGATGCTTTGGCTGAGGTTTCTAAGCCGGCCAAGGTCATTAATACTGTTATAGAGTTTGTTGATATTGCCGGTCTGGTGAAGGGCGCTTCTGAAGGTGAAGGTTTGGGCAATAAATTTTTGTCCCACATCAGAGAATGTGATGCGATCTGCGAAGTGGTTCGGAATTTCGCTAACAATGACATCATCCATGTCGATGGACGAGTTGACCCGAAAAGCGATGAAGAGACTATCCATATGGAATTAGTCTTTGCTGATCTGGCTACCGTTGAGAAGCGATTGGAAAAAGTGGTCAGGGAGGCTAGAAGCGGCGACAAAGAAGCTGTCAAACTGAAAGCTCTGTTGGAAAAAGCCCAGGCTAGTCTGGCTCAGGGCATTGCTGTCCGGAATTTGGAATTAACCGATGATGATAATCTGCTTTTAAAAAGCTTGAGTTTGCTGACTGCCAAGCCGATGCTCTACGTCTTGAATACTGATGAACCGAAGTCTGCTCCGGATTTCAATTGGCCAGGAGAGACCATCAAGATCAATGTTAAATTAGAAGAAGAAATCGCCAGTTTGCCGGAAGAAGAACAGGCTGAGTATATTAAAGAGTTAGGTCTAGATCAGAGCGGCTTAGATAAGTTGATCCGAGCCTCATATAAGTTGTTAGGACTTGATACTTTCTTTACTACTGGAGCCGATGAGACCAGGGCTTGGACCATTAAGCATGGCAGCCGAGCTCCGCAAGCGGCCGGAGTGATCCATACCGATTTTGAAAAAGGCTTTATCCGGGCTGAGGTTATCTCTTGGGAGAAGTTCGTCGAAGCCGGCAGTGAGATTAAGGCAAAAGAATTGGGAACGATGCGGACTGAAGGCAAGGATTATATCGTTCAGGATGGCGATGTCTGCAATTTTTTAATTGGAAAATAATAGATTAGATATAAGAGACGTTCTTTATAAACCAATAAATCGATTAATTAACAAAAACGTAGAAACAATGGGAAAAAAAGCAGTTTCTGAGGATATCAGAGCCAGGATTTTGGCAGTCCTCAACAAGATTGGCGGAGAAGATTTTCAGATGAAAAATCTTAATGATGATCTGAACTTGATTAAATTCGGAGTTGACGACCTTGATAAGTCAGATTCTTTGCCTTGGGAGTTGCAAATAGAATTTAATGTCTATTTCGGCGACTTAACACCGATAGAAACTTTTGGCGAGTTAGCTGAAGCAGTTCAAACGGAAATTAATAAGCAATAACAAAAAAGCCGGTGATGACCACCGGCTTTTTATTTGTTTCTGTCAGGCAATTAATCTTTCTTGAATAAGGTTCGGGAAGCTATCCTTTCCAGATATTCTTGGACTTCTTTTTTCGGATTCTGAGTTTCTTTCAGAACCTCATCAATCGGGAAGACAAAGTTATCGGCTTCCTTGGCACCTTCGATAATATTCTTCACCCGTTCATTTTCGACGGCATAGAAAGTCTTGACGATATCCTGGAAGCGGTTGAATTTCGGGTTGTCGGCATACTCTAATTTCATCTCTGTATATTGTTTCTTGATTTCATTAAGGGCGGCTATTCTCTGGTCATATAATTCTTGGATCTGAGCTTCTTTGGCCGGAGTAAAATCATCATGATTGAATTTCAAGATTTTGACGTCTGGCCGATCGGCCCAGAGCTGAGGGTCAGCAATCGTTTCGCTGCTGCTTGTTATCGGGCTATTTTCGATAACTGGATTACTTTCAGTCTTGATTTCAGTTTCAACCTGGACGTCCTCCACGTTATTAACTACCGGTTGGTTAGATTGAATTAGCTTCCTGGCGTTAATGATTTGTTCCGGATCCAAGACCTCATAGTTGCTGTTGTCAACCTGGATGATTATCTGGCCTTCTTCGGTGTCGAAAGTCAAGGTATGCCCGTTGTTTAAGACTACGGATATCTCACTGCTGCCTGGTTCCCGAATTATTTCAGTCGGTTCTTGGCCCAGGAACTTAGTGATGGCCAATTCCGGATTAGTGCCATACAGTGAAGCATTGGCCGCGAAATTACTATAGACTTCTTGGTCGGCTTCGCTGAGCGTGTTCCATTGAGAAACCAAGCCCTCGTCTATGGCATCTCCTTTGGAGAAAGATTCCGGGATGTTGCTACTGGAAAGATCTTGCTCGACTGATTTCTTGCCTCCGAAGAATGATTTGAATCGGCTGATTAATCCCCCCTGGCTCTCGGTTTTAGCAACTGTTTCATTCTTTACGTTCTGGACATAGGAAGGCTTGTCGGTTTGGTTGATGTTTTCTGTAACTTCGGAGTTGGTTTTTTTCATAGCCACATAAGAAGAGGCATCGGTGTTGTCGATTACATTGTCATTGGCTGGAACATGTTCGGCTACATAAGAAGAGGTTTTGTCAGTGTTGATCACCTCAGTCTTTTCGATATTGGTCTGAGGTATTTCGTGGCTGGTTGGAACGGATTCAATCTGGGAGTCCTTGATGACATAGATCTGGCCGTCTTTGGCCTGGATGACTCGGTCCCCAGGATGGACATAGACTTCGCCGGCACCGTGGACTTCAACACTACCATCAGGTTGGACGAAATTTACCGGGGTGTCATTGGTTACATTGGCATAGCTGCCGATACTCTGGCCTTTTTCTAGGACGTTAACCGTTATCTTTTGATTCAAGAGTTCGGTCTTCAAATCCAGATTTCCTCTTAATGTCGGGTCATTGGTTAGGTAGTTGATGATTTCTTGGTTGTTAGGACCGACACTATCAGGGGTGATGGTCGGGCTTTCGATTGTTTGGGTATTTTCTGGCGTTACCTTCGGAGCGGTTTCGGTGGTGATTTTTGTCTGGGCAGTGTCTAGATGTTCTTGGGCGTCGGCCTGACCATAAATCAGTTCGCTGAATAAGCGACCGGCGGCGGCAAAACCCATGGCCATTAACATGCCTTTCTCGGCTTGCTTAACGACGTATTTTTTGCGTTTCTGTTCAATTATCCGGTCGTGTAAGTCGAGCTCGTTATAAATCATTCTTTCTACTCGAGCTTCGATTTCTTCTCGGCGTCGGTCGTTGGCTTCAACCAGATCTAAATAAGTTTCGGCCTGGGCAATATTGGTCATCAGATTATATTGATTGCCTAAGTGCTCGGCTTGAGAGCCGAAGTCAACGGCACCGTCGTCTAAATATTTTTTGGTGTATTCTAGACGGGTCTTTAATCTTCCGGCCAGCTCTCTTTGTTTGCTGGGATCAGTTTCGTTTTCTATTCGGTTTATTATCTGTCCGATCTTGTCTCCTAGTCCGGTACTGATTTCGTTGTTCTCGTTAATCTCGCCTTTTTTCTTGCCGGCTCCTTGGGCGAATATTTTTGACAGTTCATCTTCGCTTTTCTGGCCTCGACGACCCATAATGTCTTTTTGGCGGATATTTTCTTTGGCCCGGCCCGAAGCGCGGAAATAGCCGATAGCGCCAGCTCCGGCTACGATACCGCCGAAAGTAGCGGCTGAACCTAAAAGGCCTAGTCCGAGAGTGGCAAAAGTGCGAGAGGCAAAACCGGCTCCCATGTAGAGGCCTCTTTCGGCGATAACTCCAGACAGGACCCGCTTGATCATTGATTGGTCTTTGATCTTTAATAGCTGGGCTTCGACATCCGGATTGGAGTTCAGGAATTGGTTAAGCCGGACTTGGCTATCAATCTTATTCATCTTTAAAATAGCTTGGCCTTCGCCGCCCTCTTTATCTTTTAGGATGTTTAGAGCTTCAAGTTTATTGGATTCATATAATTCTTTGGCTTGATTGAACTTTTTCTTCTCAGAGTCCTTGGCGGTATCATAGCGCCACTCATCTGGAGTCTGGGCTAGAGTAGTGGCTATGGCATTAAAATCAGCAATAGCTTTTTCTTCCTCCGGATTTAATCCTTCCGGCTTTTCTAAATAATTTATCTTTATTTTTCCAGTGGCGTCCAATTCAACTTCTGGGCCATAGGCTTTCAAGCCTTCAGCCAGCTTAGTTAATACCTCCTTATGCATATCCAAGCCGCCGGATAATAGTTCTTCGGATCGAGCTTTTTCAATCTTGGCTATCTGATATTGTTTGGTGATACCCAGCCAGATGTTCTTGCCTAGAACTCCGACATTGTGGAGATTGAAACGGGAGACGCCCTCATTCTTGCCGGTCATCTTGGCGAAGCGGCTTTGGTAACCCTCTAGAGCACTTTCTTTAATCTCACCCAAGATACTCTGTTCCAGGTTTTCTAAAGCCAAAGCCTTTTGGCCTAAAGACAAAGATTGAAAAGCTTCAATTTGGCTATCTAGTTCTTCCGGATCAATGTTAAGACTTATTAATCTGCTGCCGATTATTTCTTCTGGAAATATTTCTGGGACTTGATTGAACCCCTCATCTAAAGACTCGTGCGGTTTATAGTTGAGGGCATTAGAACCAATAGAACCTCCTAACATAAATTTAAGGTTATTTTATAATTGTTGATAAAAAAATCATATCACAAAAACCTTAAAAAATCAATGGGAAAAGGGCATATTTGGGATTACTGTGAAACCCTTGACAATAATTTTTAAATGCCTTATCATTGTGTTATACAAAATTTAAAAACTATAGAAACTTTTTGATAAACAAGATAAATTATTTTATCTTTGTTTTTTTCTGCCTAAGGATTTAGCTTTTAAATGGAAGTTATTTGACAATTGCAATTTGGTGAAGGTTTCTGCCAGTTCACGCTTCCCCGCGGGACATGGCAGACAAAATTTTTGATGCGAACAGGCATCAATTCGGAAACAAAAAAATAGAGTACAAAAAATACATTTATTATCTCGAGCAATCGAGATCTCAAATATATAATCAGAGAGTTTGATCCTGGCTCA
The DNA here is from genome assembly GCA_964639785.1 of uncultured Gammaproteobacteria bacterium. GTDB lineage: Bacteria > Patescibacteriota > Patescibacteriia > Patescibacteriales > UBA12465 > CG1-02-41-21. The sequence continues at coordinate 1,039 of CAZXEE010000005.1, read as the reverse complement.
GGATGAATGCTGGCGGCGTGTCTAAGGCATGCAAGTCGAATGCTTAGTTTACTAGGCATGGCAAACGGGAGAGTAACACATTGGGAATCTACCCTGAAGACGAGAATAACCTTGCGAAAGCGAGAATAATACTCGATGGTATCAAGAAGCGTAAAGCTTTTTGATTAAAGCTCCGGCGCTTCAGGAGGACCCTATGGCCTATCAGCTTGTTGGTGTGGTAATGGCGCACCAAGGCTATGACGGGTACCGGGTGTGAGAGCATGGCCCGGCTCACTGGGACTGAGACACTGCCCAGACTCCTACGGGAGGCTGCAGTCAAGAATATTCCTCAATGGCCGAAAGGCTGAAGGAGCGACGCCGCGTGTATGATGACGCCCCTCGGGGTGTAAAGTACTTTTATCAGGGACGAACAAATGACGGTACCTGATGAATAAGGGGCTGCTAACCTCGTGCCAGCAGCAGCGGTAATACGAGGGCCCCAAGCATTATCCGGATTTATTGGGCGTAAAGCGTCCGCAGACGGTTTGTCACATCTCCTGTTAAATTACAAGGCTCAACCTTGTGGCCGCGGGAGAGATGGATAAGCTAGAGACTGGAAGAGGTAAGCAGAATTGCTGGTGTAGGGGTTAAATCCGTTAATATCAGCAAGAATACTTAATGCGAAGGCAGCTTACTAGGACAGTTCTGACGTTCATGGACGAAAGCGTGGGGAGCGAATGGGATTAGATACCCCAGTAGTCCACGCCGTAAACGCTGAGTGCTAAGCATTGGCAGTATCGACCCTGTCAGTGTTGTTATATTAAGGTAACCCGTTAAGCACTCCGCCTGGGGAGTACGAGCGCAAGCTTAAAACTCAAAGGAATAGACGGGGACCCGCACAAGCGGTGGAGCATGTGGTTTAATTCGACGATAAACGAAGAACCTCACCAAGGCTTGACATCTAGCTGCATGTCCTGGAAACAGGAAGGCCTTCGAGGGTGCTAGACAGATGCTGCATGGTTGCCGTCAGTTCGTGTCGTGAGATGTACCGTTAAGTCGG
>CAZXEE010000004.1:0-56879 GCA_964639785.1 uncultured Gammaproteobacteria bacterium | reverse complement strand
GCTATCGCCGAGTTCGATTGGAATTTCACCGCTAACCACAACTCATCCCAGAGTGTTGCACGGCTCATGGGTTCGGACCTCCCTCTAGCTTTCGCTAGAGCTCATCCTGGTCATGGTTAGATCACCCGGCTTCGGGTCTTGTCAACGCGACAGATCAATTATTATATAGATGCAAAAAAGGATTCGCACCTATATAATAATTGACACGGGCTATTAACCCTCGCTTTCACTCCACATGCTCTCCGAACGGAGATTATGTAAGCCACGTTGAACAAACTCGTTGGCTCCTTCTTCAATAGGCACGCCGTCACCCACTTGCGTAGGCTCCGACTCCTTGTAGGTATATGGTTTCAGGTACTATTTCACCTCCCTCACCGGGATGCTTTTCACCTTTCCCTCATGGTACTAGTTCACTATCGATCATAAGAAGTATTTAGTCTTAGGTCATGGTCGACCTGGCTTCAGACGGGATTTCACGAGGCCCGCCCTACTTAAGAATCGTAATTACCGAGAAAAGATTTTTTTCATCTACGGGGCTATCACCCGCTCTGGCTGAACTTTCCAGTTCGATTCGATTAAAAATCAATTTTTATGACTCGGCCCTGTCTATCTAGGAAACAAGCACTACGACCTTACAACCCCCTACAAACATATGGACCCAGATCCTTCTATATAACCATTTCACAAAAGCAAAATAAATTATATGCAGTTTATAAAGTTTAGACTTCTCCCTTTTCGCTCGCCACTACTAAGGGAATAACTATTGTTCTCTTTTCCTCCGGCTACTAAGATGTTTCAGTTCACCGGGTCTTCCAGCTGGCTTACGCCAGCTCATCCCATCTTCAATGGGATAGGTTTCCCCATTCGGAAATCTTCGGTTCAAAGGTTGCTTGCCACCTCCCCGAAGCTTATCGCAGGCTGCTACGTCCTTCATCGTCCTCTTATGTCAAGGCATTCACCATACACCCTTATTGAGATTTTCCCACATTTTTGACTTTAAAAATGTGTTCCTCAGTCTTACTGTTCCAATTACAGCTGAACAATAAGACAAAAAATAATATTTTTGGTTTCATATAGAATCATTTGGTTGTCAATGATGATTCTATAGTATTTGATTGTTAATGTTCTCTACATATCAATCTTTCCAAGCACCAAGTTATTGATGATTGGAATCCTGATATCTAGTTGGGAAAGAAATTTTTTAGAAGGGTCAAAAAAACCGCTTTAGAGCGGTTGAAACACACTTTAAATATAGAGGTGTTCTTAGCCGCTTATTTTTTTAGAATCTAAAAAATTTTTATACATATTTAGATAAGAAAGTATTCAGTAAAACTGATACTAATTATATATTAAATAAAATCTTTGTCAAGAGTCTGGATAGACCAGAAAATAAAGGGAAAATAGCCCAATAAACCCAGGGCTGGAAAAAGTATTTTTTAATCATCCACTTTATCAACAAAAGATCTGTCGGATAATGAATATTCTGACCAGCCAGACAGATATTGACATTTTCTGCTCCATAGAATAATATCATATCATCAAACGAAAATTTTCAACATGAAACAGCTCCTGATTTTGATTCTGCTGATTTCGTTTGTAAACGCTTCAGAGGGCAGCCCAATAAAGAAACTGCTACCCGCCAAAGACAAAGCATCGAATCATTATCTTTCAGTGGCTAAAAAATTAGATAAAAGGACAGCCCTTTCTTCTATACTAGCTGAAACTGAAGAAATGATATCAACCGATGTCTTGTACGCCGAATATCTGAAGCGCCCGGCGACCATGTTGTCTTTCGGAATTTTAAGGCCTGGTCCCTATCGACCCCCTTAACGCCCGCCAAACACATGATCGCTGAAAAGCAAAACGAAAACTAAAAAAAGCCCTGTAAAAAACAGGGCTTTTATTCTTTTTATTAATCCTTAAGACAACGAACAGACATATTATAAGAAGGATCCAAGCCGCCTAAATATTGAACTGCTGCCGTATCATACTGCAACCACATAACCGGATAGTAAGGTGATCCCCAATCAGACGCCCAATAAATTCCCCTAGTATTAGCAGCCCAAAAACCAGGAACAGCCGAAAAACCAGATTCATCAGTAGCACCAGTATTAGGTGATCCCCATAAGCCAGTACCACCTTCAACTGTACCGATCTGTTTTAGTTTACCTCCGGCCACAGTCACCCCACCTAAATTATTAACCAAGGTTAAGAATTCAGCACTACTAGGAATATGCCAGCCATTAGGACAAATACCTTGATCGCCATTAACATTCCAGCCAGGATAAGCATTGGCTTCATCTCTATTATATTGTCCGCCATAAAGAGTACAGTCATCACAATGCTTTTCAATTATATCATCATCTGATTGTGCGCCCTCAATGCCAATATTTAAATTATCCCGAAACCAACACTGGCAATTTTCTTGGTTTGTATCACAAATATTTACAGTTCTATAATACCCGCCATTGTTGTGCTTAATGCCCGAAGAATCAAATGGTCCTCCGCCATATTTTATCAAATCACCACAAACAAAACATTCCTGATTTAATATCCCGCCGGACATAGCGCATTTAGTACTAGGCGACAAGCCACCGACAAGTCCGCCTAAACAAAATTGTATCTTATAATCCTCACCCCCATTAACAGAAACGTAGGAAAACTGATTAGACTCAACATCACAAGCACCATCAGGAGGCATTGGAGCTTCTGGGATAACTGCCATATAACTTGTAGTTCCCATTGTTGAAGTAGAATAAAGCGATCCCCTTTCAAACTCTTCTGTCGTTGGGTAACGGCCATTATCATTAAAATAAAGTTCGAGAGCAGTTTGAATTTGTTTGACATCTGCCATCCGCTTAGCATCACGACTCTTAGCCCGAGCATTATTAAGAGCCAAAACAGAAATAGTTGCTAAAATACCGATGATGGCAATAACCACAAGGAGTTCGATTAAAGTAAAACCTCTTCTTCTATTTATCATGATCAAATTATACCAAATTACTAACAAAACGACAAAAAAACTAGTATTAAACTAGTTTTTGTGAGCGGGTAAGCGGAATCGGACCGCCATCTTCAGCTTGGGAAGCTAACATAATAACCACTATACGATACCCGCAAGTCTATTTCCGGCTTTTAGGCGTCACCCAGAAACCCATATACTTGCCTGTCATAAGTCTCCATTGAGCATCAAGACAAGGAAGGGCGCCGAACAGGATGATAGAAAATGGAACGGTCAACCATTCGAGCACCACCAAGACATTCTTGAAGAAGCTAAATCCTTTTGGCCGTTTCGGTAAAAGAATGGTAGAGATAGTAGCTGACAAAACCATGCCCACCATAGCGATATTCATTAACCAGGTGGTAACTTGAGGCAAGTTGCCAGACAGAACAGTAGAGTTGAAGCGATCGCCTCCTAACAACATCGGCATCCAACCGACTACAGCGATGATCAAAGCGTTGGTGCCCCAAGAGTGGAAACCGTAGATCTGGGTAAAAATATGTCCAATCAGCACCTTATGATCAACCTCTTTCCATTTCTTGGCAGTATTGAAAATCAAATAAGGCACATTCTCGCTTCCCCAAGCCCAGCGTCTCTGCTGCTTATACAAACTCTTGGCAGTATCCATAAAACTGGCATCCATCGTCGTATCCATAAAAACCGGAAAATACAGAGGTTCAACTCGATAATTACCATTATAATATAACAAGCAATTCCAGAAAATCCGTGAATCCTCCGATACCATATTAACCGACCAGAAACCGATATCTACCAAGGCTCTCCAAGTCATGGAATGGGAAGAATAGGTAGCTAATTTTTCCGGACGGATCTGTTGCATCATCTGCCAAAAAGTATTGGAAGAAGAAGACACCCGAGCAAAGAATGGCGCTTGCCAGACATTATTATGATAGATCGGAATCGGCTGGTAGCTGGCATGATACGGGTCGTTAACGGTTAAGAAAGAATGGGTGAGCTTAAAGAAATAACCTGGAAAGACCACAGTATCAATATCAAAGACACTAACTAATATCTTATTGTAATCCAAACCTTCTTTATCCACGATTTCTTCTTTGACTTTCTTGGCAGCCCAAGCCTGATTAGCGCCCTTGCCTTTCAACTCACCTTCGATTTCTCCCGGGTGATAAGTGACGAAGAAATTACGGAAGTAATGGGCAAATTCTGAACTGAGAGTTTCCGCTTTGAATCGAGCCGCCTCGACCCCCGCCCTCTCTTCCATGGCCAGGACAACAATCATATTTTTAGTGGGATAGCCATCCTTCACCAAAGAATCAACTGCCGTCCGCAAGATATCCAAATCCTCATTATAGTTAGGCAGTACAACCATGTGGATGACATCCTCCCAAGACATACCCTGTTCGCATAATGGCTTATTATTCTGATCAGCCGCCAGAGTCTCGCTCTCGGCATCCAAAAATCCGACAGGCAATTCACGGCATTTCTGTCCCCAGTCTACCATCTTGTTCTCTTTCATTTTCTTGTACCCGGCAATCAAGTAAATAGCCAAAAAGATAACCAGAAGAAGCCAATAGACGTCGAAGGCTATGATAAAATAAGCCACCCAAACTGGCTTGAAATAAGAAAAGACTAATAACAATAGAAGTGTACCGAAAGATAAAGCTCCGGGAAGGATTTCCAAAAGACGATAAATCTTCCGATCCTTTCCAGAGAGCTCTGTGGCTTTACCAATTTTCAGATAATTCATAATTCTAGCTAAAAGGTCTATAGAAATTTATAGACCTTCTTAAGATATAAAGATATTAAAATTGAACCGTATCTCCTTCTTTTAACTCTTTTTCCTCCTCATTGTCAACATCGTCATCAATCTTCTTCGGCTTCGGTTCATTGATTTCCCTTCCTCTGAAATCTACCGGCTTGATAGCTGACAGATCACTCAAAGACAAAGGCTTGGCCACTGATTCTTCCTTAACGATAGTCTGACCGCTAGCCGGGCTCCATCTCTGTTTCATTTCCGCCAATTCCGCCTGCTTAGCCTGGCGACGATTTTCTATCTCATTCTTTTTGGCTTCCCTAGCTTTTTCCAAACAATCCTTGCAATATACCGGGCGGATGCCATCCGGTTCAAATACTGTCTTCGTCTCTTGGCCGCAACTAGAACAAACGGCTTTGAACTTACGAGCATCATCATCGTTCTTCTTAGCTTCAACCTTCACAACTGGAACCGGAGCCGGATTAGGAACTTTGGCAACCGGAGGCATAACTGATTTTGATACGACCGGTTTTGGAGCAACTGGAGTCGGAACGACTACCGGTTTGGGTTGTGGCTGTGGCTGGGGTATTCCAGCTTTTTTCTGTTCTCTAGCCTTTTCCAAGCAATCCTTGCAATATACCGGCCGGACTCCATCCGGTTCAAACACTGTCTTTGTCTCTTTGCCGCAGCTGGAACAAATAGCATTGAATTTATGAGCATCATCCGCTCTAGATTCATCGGCCTTCTTGGCACCGGTAGTACCCGCATCTTCATCATCAGAATCATGCCAACGCAAGATCTTCTCTTCAACATCTTCTTTCCGGCTGGCATAAACCTCGCGAGAATTATCAATCACCGCTTCAGTATTACCTGTCTTTTCTTCCTTAGCCAAAGGCGGCAAACCGCGGGCTGAGAAAGGATCAGAAGAAACACCATCAATCATCAGTTTCAAATACATTTCATATTTAGGCAGATTAACCAGGTCTTCTTCGGTAAAAGTCGGGGTAAACTCCCGGACTAATTCTTCGGCATCAGCTGCTCCCACCCTGAAGACAATCATCGTGCCCACGTTACCAAAAACCGCCGGCTTAACCTTCTCCGACAACTGTTCAACATATTGATGGGCCATGATCAGGCATAGACGGTATTTTCGAGCTTCAGACAAGATGCTAGCAAAACTGTCAGTAGAGAAATTCTGGAATTCATCGATATAGAGATAGAAATCTTTTCGATCTTGCTCCGGCATATCAACCCGGCTCATAGCGGCTAACTGGATCTTGGTAACCATCATCGCACCCAACAAAGCGGAATTATCTTCACCGATCCGACCCTTACTCAAGTTCATGATTAGGATCTTGCTGCCATCCATGATCTCTCGCATGTCGATAGATGACTTGACCTGGCCGACGATATTTCTCATAAAGGCGGTCGACAAGAATTGACCGACCTTGTTTTGGATGGGGGATACTGCCTCAGAAGCAAATTTATCAGCATAAGAAGCGAACTCTTTTTCCCAAAAAGACTTCACTACCGGGTCCTTGATATTAGCCACCACTTTCTTTCTGAATGGCTTATCCGATAATATCCGGACCACGCCCAAAAGGGTCGAACCAGGATAATCCAAAATAGCCAGGATGGCATTACGTAAAATATATTCCAAACGAGGACCCCAAGAATCAGCCCAGAGTTTCTGGAAGACTCCAATCAAGCCGGAAGCGACTAAGTGGCGCAAATGAGGCTCAACCTGTTCAACAACGTTAAAAGCAATCGGATATTCAATATCCGAAGGATTAAAATAAATAACATCCTTGATCCTCTCTTCCGGAATAAATTCGATAATCTTCTCAGCCAAATCGCCATGAGGATCAACCACGGCCACACCATGGCCTGCCCGGATATCATCAATAATCATATTCTCCAAGATGGTAGACTTACCCATACCGGTCTTTCCGATCAAGTACATGTGACGACGCCGGTCATCTTTTTTGATACCAAAACGACGCATTTGATTGCGGAATGTCGTTTGGGCAAAAAAAGTAATATCACTCATATTTCAATAGTATTGTTAATAAATAAATTAAAAACCTAATAAGCCGGGGGTTACTCCGCCACCCATCGACTGGACTTGGCTTTGTAATTGGCCGACAAAAGTAGGCAGATAAAAAATACTGGCCAGAGTTGAAAGGATAATAATGGTCCAGATAAATATACTGGTAACTTTTTTCCAAAAGAGATACCTCTTGACTGTCTTGGCACAAACCAAGATGCCTTCGCTCACTTCCAAATTCTTCTGAGCAACTTCCAGGTTTTTTTCCAACAAAGACCTGATATCGGCATTACTATCAATCTGCTCTGGATTAATTTGAAGATCTTCTTTTTTCATATGATTTTATATTATCGCCAAGCGCACAGCTTAACATATTCTTTCCCAACCGCTACCAATCCTTCCATATCCTGGTCGCTATAGGCTTCGGCTTGCTTAAGATCCTGGTTGACTAAATCAGTATCCGCCTTGAATTTCTGCAGATACCACTTATCCGCTCCCTGTAATAACCTACCCATAGAAGCGACATCTTTTTTCGACAAAAGAGCCGGTAAAATAGTGGTTCTGAATTCATAAGGTAAGCCGCTTTGCATTATTATCTTAACAGATTCCTTGATTTTTTGAAAGTTAATCGGTATCCCAGTCACAAGTTCATACTTAGCCTCAGGGGCCTTGATGTCCATTGCCAGATAGTCAACTAATCCGTCTTCTATCAGTCTTTTAATCATCTCCGGATTAGTACCATTAGTATCCAATTTGACGCTATAGCCCAAAGCTTTGATCTTTGCGATGAACTCCGGCAAATCACGATGGAGAGTCGGTTCGCCACCGGTAATGACCACGCCATCCAATTTTCCAGCTCGATTCTTTAGGAAAAGAAAAAGGTCATCCTCAGAATACGGAATAGGACTATTGTCCTGCTCTCTATTCCGAGGATGACCCGCGGTATTTTTACTTTCATCTGACTCGTGTTCTTTACTGGGCCAGACAAGCATTGGGTTGTAACAAAATTGGCAGCGAAAGTTGCATCCAGACGTAAATACGATAGCTGCTACTTTTCCCGGATAATCAATCAAGGTCAATTTTTCCAGGCCACCAATTATCATAAGCTATTAGCAAAATTGTTTTTCGTCAACTTTAAAAGTCTTGCGATCTTTGTATTCAGCCGCCTTACCACGATTATAGTTTTTGACTGGAGTCAGCCAGCCGACTACGCGACTGTAAACGATGCATTCCTGTCTTTGAATTTTGGTTGGAGCCATATTTTTTATTGCTGATCTTTTTGACATAAGATCTTTAGCTTAATTCAATTATATATTATATTTATTTTTTTTACTAGCCCTGGCAGCAGGTCTCGCCCTCCTTGGAATCAGCCGGTTTATAGCCCATAACTTCATCACATTTCGGACAATATTTATGCTCACCAGCTAAATAACCATGGACCGGACAGATAGAGAAAGTCGGGGTGATAGTGAAATAAGGCAGACGATATCCATAAACAATCTTCTTAACCAAATTCTTAGTAGCCTCTGGATCACTAATCCTTTCTCCAATATAACCATGAAGCACAGTACCCCCAGTATACTTAGTCTGAAGATCATCTTGCAGGTCTAAAGCGGAGAATAAATCATCGGTAAAGCCGACTGGCAAATTCGAGGAATTAGTATAATAAGGATCGGCTCCTTCCTGCTTCACTGCCTTATTATTTGCAAAGATGATATCCGGATACATTTCCAAATCTTTCTTGGCAAAACGATAAGTGCAGCCTTCACCCGGAGTCGCTTCTAGGTTATAAAGATTGTTAGTCTCGTTCTGATAATCCATCAATTTTTCCCGCATGAAATCCAAGATTTCTGAAGCGAAAGCATGGCCTTCCGGAGTAGTAATATCAGTACCCAAAAGGTTTAAAGCTGCTTCATTCATACCATTGATACCAATGGTATTGAAATGGTTTTTCCAATAAGAACCGAAGCGGGCGTAAATATTATCTAAATAATGTTTAGAATAAGGATATAAGCCATCATCAGTAAATTTTTCAATCACCTTACGCTTAATCTCTAAGCTCTCCTTAGCCAAATCCATTAAGGCTAATAAACGTTTTTTAAAATCTTCCTTATCTTCAGCTAAGTAACCCAGGCGGGCCAGATTGATGGTTACGACACCCAAACTACCGGTTAAAGGATTAGCACCGAACAAACCGCCGCCACGCTTTCGCAGCTCACGATTATCCAAACGGAGACGGCAACACATAGAACGGGCATCATCACGATCCATATCAGAATTCACGAAGTTAGAGAAATAAGGTACGCCATATTTGGCAGTCATTTCCCACATCGGCTTCAAACATTCTCTATCCCAATCAAAATTCTTATCAACATTATAAGTCGGTATCGGGAACGAGAATACTCTTCCGGTAGAATCACCAGCCAACATCACTTCGGCTAAAGCCTTATTAAACATATCCATCTCTTCTTGGAATTCCTTGTATTTCTCCGGCTTAACCTCACCACCAATAATAACATTTTCTTCACCGATCATTTTTGATGGAACGACATCCAGGGTAATATTAGTAAACGGGGTCTGGAAGCCTACTCTGGTAGGGACATTAACGTTAAAGACGAATTCCTGCAAACATTGTTTAGCTTCCTTGAAATTCAATTTATCGTAACGGATAAAAGGAGCTAGATAAGTATCGAAGTTAGCAAAAGCCTGAGCTCCAGCAGCTTCGCCCTGCATAGTATAGAAGAAATTGACGATCTGTCCCAAAGCGGTTCTGAAATGTTTTGCTGGCTTACTTTGAGTCTTTTCCGGCACACCACCGAAACCTCGAATTAATAAGTCCTTCAAATCCCAACCGCAACAATATGGGGCCAAAAGGCCAAGATCATGGACATGAAAATCGCCATTAACATGAGCCTGACGGATATTTTCCGGATACATCTTGTTGAGCCAATATTTAGCTGAGATAGCTGAAGCCAGGTAATTATTCAAGCCCTGAACTGAGAAACTCATATTACTATTCTCTTTCAAACGCCAATCAGCCCGACCCAAATAATCTTCCATCAATTTTTCTTCTAAAGTACTGCCGCTGATATCGCGCAATTGACGATGCTGATCTCGATACAAGATATAAGACTTGGCCATCTTGATCTGGCGATTGATAATCAATGTCTCTTCAACTATATCCTGGATTTCTTCAACGGCTGGAATGCTGTGATGATGGAATTTCTTACTGATCCGCTGTAAAGCTTCTTCAGTCAGCTTGCTAGCTAACTTCTCCGGGTGTTCTAAACCAACAGCCTCAGCTGCCTTAGAAATAGCATCGGTAATCTTGGTTTGATCAAAATCAGTGATTTCTCCTGATCTTTTAATGATTTTGGTGATCATCTCTTTCTTAGGGCTCATAGTAATATGATTAATTTATTTTTTACTGTTTTTCCCTCCCAGGAGCTTATTCAACTCCCGCTTGAACTCTTGGACATTCTTGAAAGATTCATAAACCGAAGCATAACGGATATAAGCGATCTGATCTACTTTTTTTAAATTCTTCATCACTATCCTTCCGACATCTTGTGAACTGACTTCATTAGTCTTTAAAGCTTGGATATCGCGTTCAATCATATGAATCAGCTTCTTGAACTTGTCATCGCTAATTCTCTTCTCGCTTGCCTTCTTCAGTCCTGAAACCAATTTGTCACGGCTATAAGCCTCACGCCGGCCATCCCTCTTAATCAAGGAGAGGTCCAAAATTTCCAATTCTTCATAAGTAGAAAAACGGAAGGCGCATTTTAAGCATTCGCGGCGGCGGCGGATCGACAGGCCGTCGGTAGCTACACGCGAATCCAAAACCTTAGTATCTGGATGGTAGCAAATAGGGCATTTCATAAAGATTTTTTATTGGCAAAAAGCTGTATTCAAAAGCCTTTTTAATTGATTTTACAAAATACACCGAATGTGATGAAATACTACATCTAGTGGCTTAATTTAGCCTACCACCACAAGATGTTGTACAAAAGTTATTATAGCAAAAAAAGAATAAGGCGACAACGCTCGATATTTTCTCTAATTTTAGACTCCTTTTAAAGGCTTCTAAAGTTATCCACAAGATCTTATTTTTGTACTTCATTTTATGATTTCTTTAGCTAACTTTAAGACAATATTTGCCTCCAAAATACCCAACAAAAAAACAGCCTATTTCAAGCTGTCTTTTATATATCAAATGATTGATTACATCATCTTCTTCCGAATAAAGGCTGGGACACTGAGCTCTTCGTCGTCATCTTCATCGGATGTTTTTTTGACCTGAGGTCTGGCTGCGGCCGGTCGGATTGGTTCGGTTTTGGCTTCTGGTTCTTTCTCCTTTTTCTCAAACCAAGAAAAATTCAAACCGGTACCCTTGGGCTCACGGGGTTCTTCTTTTTTCTCAGGCACCTTTTCCCTTTCTTCTTCTCTCTTTACGAAGCTATTAGGAGTATAAGATCGAGCCGGGGCTTCATTGACCGAGAAATCGCTTGTTGGCTGTTCCCGATCGCTAAAACCGGTAGCCACGATAGTAATCTTCAATTCATCCTTCAGGCGTTCATCAACTACAGCGCCAAAGATAATTTTGGCATCTTCATCAGCCAAAGAATTAATAATCCTAGCAGCCTCAGAAACCTCCATCATGCTTAAATCAGATCCGCCAGTGATAGTAAATACGATACCCTTAGCGCCATTAATAGAAGTTTCCAGTAAATTAGAATTGACCGCCGCTCTGACAGCCTCTTCAGCCTTGTTTTCGCCAGCAGCCTGGCCGATACCCATCAAGGCTGAGCCAGTATTAGCCATAATAGCCTTCACATCATTAAAATCGGCATTAACAATACCAGGGACGGTGATGATTTCAGCAATACCTTGGACGCCTTGGCGCAAGATATTATCTGCAATCTTAAAAGAATCCAACAATGAAGTCCTCTTATCAATAATCGCTAATAATTTCTCATTGGCCACGGTAATGATAGTATCAACCTGAGCTGATAAATCATCATAACCTCGATCAGCAATCCGTTTTCTCTGGCCACCTTCAAATGTAAACGGCTTAGTAACAACAGCAATAGTCAAAGCTCCCAAATCTTTAGCAATTTCAGCCACTAAAGGAGCAGCACCAGTACCGGTTCCGCCACCCAGACCGCAAGTAATGAAAACCATATCAGAACCTTTCAGAAGATCCCTGATTTCTGATTGGGATTCTTCCGCTGCCTGACGGCCTAAGTCTGGATTCATACCAGCACCCAAACCTCGGGTAACAGTCTTACCGATATGTAACTTGATATCCGCCTTATTATTATGCAAAGCCTGGACATCGGTATTGATAGCGATAAATTCCACTCCCTGGATACCTTCTTCTACCATGCGATTAACGGCATTGCCGCCGGCACCGCCGACACCGACAACTTTAATTTTGGCAAAAGTTTCGGCTATTGGTTTAACTTCTGGCATATATATCTTATTAAATAATTAATACTGTTTGCATCTTATCCTAGCAAAGCAAAAAATTCAACCCTGATTATTGGGGCATCATTTTACTAATAAATCCCTTAACCTTGCCAAAAGCATCGCTAAGGTTCTTCTTTAAAGGATTTGGAGCTGAACTAGGCAAGGAATGGCCGCCCCAAGCTACTAAGCCTAAGGCTGTCAAGAATTCTGGATTACGAGCTTTATCGATAGCAATCTTAACATTCTTAGCTTCTCCCAATGAAACCGGTAAACGTAATTTTCTCTTAGCCGTTTCCACGATTCCCTGGAGCATCGAGCCGCCGCCAACCAAGACAGCACCGGCTGGAAGCATACCGGAACGGTCGATCTTCTTTAATTCTTCATCTACTTTTTCAAATATTTCTTCCACGCGAGCCTCAATGATTTCAGCGACATATTTCAAAGAAATCAAGCCGATATTATCACTAACCTTCTCTTCTTTAACTAATTGGCTGATATCGACTTCATCCTTTTTAGTGAAGGCCTCTGATTCAGAATGGCCATATTCGATCTTGATCCTTTCAGCTAGATTGATCGGGCAACGCAAACCGATAGCGATATCATTAGTGATATGATCGGAACCGATAGGCAAGATAGCGGTATGGAGCAGATTACCCTCTTCATAAACTGACAAACTGGTAGTAGTAGCCCCAATATTTACCAAGGCAGCACCCAAGTCTTTCTGGCGATTATCAAAAACGGTTTCTGCTACAGCCAGAGAAGAAAGCACCAAACCTTCAATATTCAAACCAGTCCGATAAATAGCTTTAGTCAGATTCTTAATCTGATTGCTCAGACCCAAGATAATCAAAGTTTCAACCTCCAAGCGAACGCCGCTCATTCCGATCGGATCCTTGATATCTTCTTGGTTATCAATAGTAAATTTAATCGGAATCACATGCAGGATCTCATAGTTGTTCGGCACCACCATCGAACGAGCCGCCTCTATCGCTCTCTCAACATCATGTTCATCGATCTCACCATCGCTCTTGGATACCACAACCACACCCTTGCTCTTTTCACATCTGATCTTAGGGCTATTGATACTAACCCAAACGCTTTCCAGCGGTACTCCGACCAAGCGTTCAGCTTTTTCTAGACAAGCTGAAATAGAAGATGTGGCATCTTCGATGCTATTAACATTTCCTTTGGAGACACCCATAGTCAAAGACGACACAGCTCCGATGATCTGGATTTCTTCAGTTTCAAAACCTTGGACTTTTTGGCCAATAACTAAACGGATATTGGTTGAGCCAATATCAAGACCAGCGATTATTTCCTCCTTCATAAATCGAATTGGTTTATATTAATTGTATATTTTAATTATACAAGAAAACTTCAGAATTGCCAACCATTCTAACGGCCTAAGAGCCCTAAATACCAAGTAAGCAGATACTGACCGAAAAATAAGGCGATAATAGAGCCTAGGGCTAAGAAAACGCCCAAAGGCAGCTTGGTTTTCAGCTTCTTCCCCCAGCCGGCAAGCAAGATTATTCCAGTTGCTCCTCCTATCATGTAAGAAACGAAGATGGCTGCCAGGAGTAAACGCCAATCTGGAAATATCAGGCCCATCAGGCCGCCTAACCAGATATCGCCCTCTCCTATTCCCCGGCCGCGAGTCAACCAGAATTGCAAGCCGAAAAAGCCGGCACCAATCGCGACGCTCAACAAGATATTTAAATAGTTATAACCCGAGATCAGATCTAGGCCTAAAATGAAAGCGGCGCACCATAGGAGTGCCGGCAAAGAGATCTCGAGCCAGCGAGCATCAAAAATAAAGACTATGGCCATAGCTGCGACGGCAAACCAGCCAGCCAACAAATACCAAATCTTGGCACCGGAAAAAATCCAAAAATAAAAATCAAAGTCCGGATAGGCAAAACCGGAACCATAAAACTTGATAAAAACCAGAGAGAATAGAAGGCCAACGATAAGCTCAACCAGTGGATACTGGACAGCTATCGGCTTCCGGCAATGACGGCAACGGCCGCCCAAAAGCAACCAGCTAAGCACCGGGATATTGTCGTACCAATGGATTTGATGACGACACTTCGGACAATAAGAACGGCCCATCAGGCTTTCTTCCTTATAAAGCCGCCAAACCAAGCAATTTATGAAACTGCCGATTATCAAGCCAAAAGCTAGAGAAAAAAATAGAAAAAGATAAGGCATATAAATAATTATTTCTTAATTTTAAACCTAAATAAATAGTAGTCAATCATCGCTCGATAGAAAGCCGGCATTAAAGCAGCTTTCAAACCGAATAAACCTAAGTGATAAGCTCCAGAGAATAAAGTTTTGGAGAAGACCAAGACAAAATCCAAGGGCAATAGTAACAAAGGAAATTTTTTCCGGATAATTATCTTCATTGACCAATCAGCCTGATGATAATTAAACTTCTCAATCTCTGAAAAATTTTTCAGATAATAGGCAGCCTGGATCTTAGCCCAAGGCAACCACTTATTCCTGAACGAACGCCAACGATAATTATCATATTCCGGTTCATGATATAAGACCAATCGACTCTTCTCAACCCTCCCATCTACCTCGGCTACGAAATGGGGCACACCTAGGAATGAAAGCCTATCCCGCCGAAAAAAACATCGCTTCAACGGCCAGACAATTCCTCGATATTTCTTTCCATTCCACAAAGGCCAGACGAATTCATAAGCCGAAACAGCCTCATTTTCCGATAATTTCCTAATATTTTGCCTTAATTCCTCAGACAGATATTCATCGGCATCGATCTGCAAGATCCAATCACCAACCGCTTGCTTAAAAGAAAAGGGGCGATGCGGCTCGGCATTTCCGACAAACTCTCGCACAAAGATACGAGCGCCGAATCTCTCCGCAATCTCTAATGTCCGATCAGAACAAGGACCATCATGGATCAAGATTATCTCGTCTACAACACCATCTAGGCTCTCCAAACACCTGGTTAAAAGATGTTCTTCATTGTGGACGATCAGACAAGCGCTGATTATTATTTTTGCCATAAACGATAATAAATAATCTTAAGGCTATAATAAAACCGAGGAAATTTTTTTAGAGGAGAAAGTATCCAATGTTTAAAATTATGTAATTTACCCCTCCAAATAGCTGATCGGCAATAATAACGCCGAGCTAATTCTGGATGGCGGTCATACTGATGAACGATATTTACAACTGAGCCAGACTGATTTATCAAATTGCTATTCTTATCATGATTATAACCAGACATTAAACCCATAGTTAAAACTGGCCCTGATTCGTTAGTAAAAATATTTAACTTAGGCAATTTCCCAGTATGAATCAAATAGTTATGAAACCCTTGACCAACAATCCCAGGAGGACCAACCCTAAAAATCAAATCAACCTTAAGGCGCAAATAATCCAACGATAATTTGACTGGCCCGACAACAACGCCATTACAAGAAATATTCCGATCTTTAATTTTTTCATAAACAACAGTGCCAAAAGATTGTTTGATCCAGCCGGAATTATGCAAACAATCCGCAATCTTATGTCCTCCATCTTCCAAAAAAACACTAAGACAATCGTTATCATTAAAGGCAAATGGATTTCTTTGAAAAATAACATCACGAACATCAGTTAACATTACCCGATTATATTTTTGACCATAACGGTTTAAATATAAATAATACATTACAAAACGTTCCGTACACAAACTCAGAGGAAGGCTATATTTAATAGGCAAACCTAGGTCTGGCAAAACATCATTATAATCTAACAAAAATGGATAATTCTTGGAAAATGGAATCAATTCGACTCCTCTTTCTCTTAAATGCCTCATCGCAGTTTGAGATAAGCCAGAGACAAAGAAGACTACTTGACCAGAAAAATCAGTTCGGAATAAAGAATCCAGGAAAGGTTTGATCTGACTATAACTATAATTTCTTACTGTTCCCAGAATAAGATCAGCCATAAAATTATTTATTGCCTTGCCTGATTCCCTCAACAACCGCTGCAGGTATCTGCTTGTTAAAATCCAAGGCCAAAGCTTGATTCAGATATTTCAAAGCTGATTCCATCTGCCCTTGCTGCTGATATAAGATAGCAACAGATAAGGGCCAGGAATAATCATTAGGATGCCTCTCAGCGCCGCGCAGATTATACCAGGTGGCCGTTTTCAAGTCGCCTTGCATAAAGTAAGAATCAGCAATCTTTTTATAAACCGCCGCATCATTCAGATTATGACGATACGCTTCATTGTAACTCTCAATTGCTGAATCATATTTCTGTTGGCGGAAATAAATATTACCCAATTCCCTATAGACCATACTCTCATAGTAATTAACTGATTTTTCGAGCGAGGATAAGGTGGCCAAAGGGCTGGCTATCGGCGGCAAAAGCGTCAAGGTTTTTTCCAGATCAGCTAAAGCCAAATCATCCTGTCCGAAAGCGATATAAAATTCAGCCCGAGCAAAATAATTCTTAGGCAGCTTCGGACTGAGAGCCACTATCTTCTGATAAGCAGCGTCAGCTTGGTCTCTATCCCTCAATAAAGTATAGATCTTGGCCTGCTCATAATAATTATCATAATTACCCCGACCGATCCCCGGCAGGATGTCTTTCAATTCCCGACGGAATAGATTGGCGATTGCCGGATCGAAAGCGGCATCCAAATCATAAGGCAAAGAATCGACCAGATAATAGCCATAGGAAGAATTGTGAATGTTCTGTTCTTTAATCTTCTGGTAATAAAACAAGGCTCGGGGATAATTATTCTGCGCTATCGTCTGACGCATCTCCCAGAAATAATTATCAGCCGTCAAAGCTTTAAATTCCCCAGCGATCTGACGGACCGTAAAGACTAAGGCTAAAAGCATGATGATTATTTTAACCACTAAGTTAACCTTAAGATCCCGGCCAGCTTCATGTTCCTCAGGTATAGCATTAATAGCAGTAATAATAGCCAAAAACGACCAAAAATAAACTTCAGTAACCACCACCGGAAAGCCAAATAGCAAGGATATCAAGCAAGCGGCTACGGCCAACATCAAAGCTTCTGAGAACCGCCCATATCGGCTATGCAAGCGATTCTGGTTGGCCCATTTGAAGAAGCTGACATAAACCCAAAGATAAAATATCAAACCGATAATTCCGCCTACCAACAGCCAATCCAGTATCAGATTGTGAGCCCGATTAGTACTGGCATTTACAAACCCAGCTTTAGCCCAATCAGCTTGATAATATTTGACGAACTCAGTTCCCTGATTTTCTAAGCCATAGCCCATAAATGGTTTTTGGGAAATTGATTTCAAAGCTCCAGACCAAAAATTAAAACGAGCCGAAACGCTTCCACCTTGAAAATCGAACATCCCCTTAACCCGACCGGAAATATATTCGCTCTGGACTGAAGACAAAACTAAAATCAATAAAGCAAAGATTGAAACCAATACAACCCCTCGTCTCCTAGGAGCTGAAAGCTTAACCCAGAAACTACGTAGATTCCAAATGACAAATAAGAATAAGGCGCCAACTAACCCCAGCCAGGCAGCTCGGCTTCCGGTCAACACCAGAACGATAAGTTGAGCCAATAAGGAAAAAGATAAGAACAAACGAAGCCAAATATTCCGATATTTAATTAGACCATAAACTGCCAAAGGGATAACTAAGAGCAGATAAGAGCCGAGGAAATTAGGCTGGCCTAAAGTGGAAGTGATCCGGTGCGTTACAAAAGGCGGTTCAGTCCAAGAAACGAAATCTATCCCTAGAATCTGAAGGATACCATAGAGACTAACCAAAAAAGAAGACCCGATCACTGTCCAGAATATCCGATTAATTCTCTGCCCTAGGTTTTCAGCCGTAACCAAATTATAAAATAAAAGAACAAACCACCAAGCATAGAACAATAAGCTGCGATATCCCTGCTGGCGATCATTCGAACCGAAATAACTGTTAGCTGGATCGACTGAGAAGAATAACGATAAAGCTCCGAATAAAATCAATCCTAAAACCGGCCACAGATAACGAGCAGAAAGCTTTTGTCGAACCGGAAAGAATAAAGCCTTAGCTAAGGTTAAAACGAATAAAACCAGGGTCAAAACTCGGAAAATAATAATCTTATTAAGTTCAAAGACATTATCAGTCGTCAAAAACCAAGCCATGACTAGAGGAACAACAAAGAAAGCCGCCAAATAAGTGATTTCAATCAACATTTCTAAGACTTTTTTAAAATGGAATTCTCCCAATTTTATCGATTTCATAATTGAATAGATTATTACCAGACTATTATACCACAAAGGCCCAACAAAAAACCACCCAAAAGGGTGGTTTTTATAATCATTCACGACTATTCTTTTAAGCTTTCTTTTTAGTATTATTCCAGATAA
Organism: uncultured Gammaproteobacteria bacterium; assembly: GCA_964639785.1. Classification (GTDB taxonomy): domain Bacteria; phylum Patescibacteriota; class Patescibacteriia; order Patescibacteriales; family UBA12465; genus CG1-02-41-21. The sequence goes on along the minus strand of CAZXEE010000004.1, from coordinate 38,256 downwards.
CCAAGATCGGAGAAGCCAAGAAAATAGAACTGTAAGTACCGAAGAAGATACCGACCAGCAAAGCCAAAGCGAAATATTTAATTGACTCGCCACCAAATAAGACAATGGACAGCAAAACGAACATAACTGTCATTGAAGTATTGATAGAACGGGTTAAGGTCTGATTAACGCTTCTATTAACAGTAACCTCAAAGTTATCAGCTGATTTAGGCAGGTTTTCTCTGATACGATCAAAAACAACGATGGTATCATGAACACTGAAACCTAAGACAGTTAAAACGGCTGCTACAAAAGAAGTATTGACTTCCACTCCCCAGAATTTTCCCAATAAAGCGAAGAAGCCGATGACGATAACTGTATCATGGAATAAAGCGATCAAAGTAGCCACGCCATATTTCCAAGAAGCGATCGGCTTGGACACCTTACGGAAAGCATAAGAAATATACAAACTGATAGCGATTAAAACTAAGATAATGGCATAAACAGCCTTTCTCTGCAATTCTTGTCCGACAGAAGGACCGATACCGGTAAAATTCAATTCTTCAAAACTATCGGCACTGCCTGGATTCTTACTGCTGTTCAATTTATCCAAAGAGGACAAGACTTTCTGATGGACATCTTCACTGCTCTCCTGGAAACGCAAGATCATCGAGCTTTCAGAAGGCTGGACAGACAAACTATTCAGATTTAAATCTTTAACAGCCTCAGAAACCTCGACCACATTAGGCTTATTAGCCCCAAACTTAACTTCTAATAAGCTGCCACCAGTAAAATCGATACCCAATTTCAAACCCCACATGGAGATGAAAACGATAGCTGTGACAAACAGGATAATCGAGATACTGATCCAAATTTTTCTTTTTTGTATGATGTTATACATAGTATTGAGATAGATTAAGACGGCAGCCCATTATTTGGACTCGGTAGCCGGCAAAACTTCTTTTTTGCTTTTTACACTAGTGATCAACCAGTGATACTTGGTCAACCATTTATTAGACATCAGTTTCAAGAAATTCCTGGTTACGAAAATAGCGGTGAACATGGAAATGATTACGCCCAATAACAAAGTAACGGCAAAACCCTTGATAACGCTAGTTGAGAATTCAATCAAAACGAAACAGACGATCATGGTAGTCAGGTTACTATCCCGAATTGAAGGCCAAGCCCGGCCGAAACCGTCTTCAATAGCCTTGCCTAAATCCTTTCCATTTCTCAATTCTTCTTTCAAGCGCTCAAAGATCAAGATATTAGCATCAACTGCCATACCGATAGAGAGGATAAAACCGGCAATACCTGACAAAGTCATAGTAACTGGCCAGAGTTTGAAGATGGCTAATGAAATAAAGCCATAAATAATCAAAGCAAAAACTGACAACAAGCCCGGCAAACGATAGAAGAAAATCATGAACAAGGCCACCATGGCTAAAGCGATCAAACCGGCAAAAATACTGTCATTAACTGATTGCTGCCCTAAAGAAGCTCCAACATTCTGCTGGCTAACCAAAGAAATCGGAACTGGCAAAGCACCGGTATTCAATCTCTGAGCCAATAATTTGGCCTCTTGAGCGGTAAAAGTACCGCTAACGGAAGCCTTGCCTCCGGTAATCTTCTCATTGACAGTCGGAACGCTGATTGGATAACCATCGAGGAAAATCGCTAACTCTTTTCCGATATTACGAGCAGTAATCTCTTCGAATAATTTAGCGCCCTCATCATTAAATTCTAATGATACTTCCGGAGAACCGTCATTAGGATTGAAATTAACTACAGCCCGTTTCAAATGCTTACCAGTCAATTGGGTATTCTTCCAATTACCATCAGCGCTATTGGTATTAGTTGTAACTAAATCGGAAGCGGTCTTGATCGGGAAAGAAATATCAATCAAATGATACTCCATAGTTTTCTTATCAGAACGCAATCTCTTATCTTCTAACTTAACAACGTGATATGAGGTCTTGGTGGTAATCAGATTCTTGAAAACCTGGCCTTTAGCCAAATTCTTAACCGGCTTAACTAAATCCGGATTAACATCTTCAGTCACCCAACCCAAATCTCCGTCATTCTCAGCTCCGATAGTCAAAGCATCTTCTCCAGCTCCAACGCTCTTAGCCGGATTATTAGCCTTAGCTAAAGCTGAGAAATCTCCACCTTTAACAGCCTGATCTAAAACCTTCTTAGCCTGGTCATTTACTGCTTTATTCAATTCATCTAATTTTTTAGTATCCACAGCAGCTACGGCAGCAGTGTTAGTAGCCTCGCCTCTCTCTCTGAATTCCAATAAAGGAGTTTCACCGATCATCTTGATAGCTTCTTTTACATCTTTGATACCAGCTAATTCAGCAATAATCCGATAATTACCAGCCATAGTCTTATTAACCTGAACTACCGGCTCAGACACACCAAAGATGTTGATACGACGCTCAATAACTTCACGGACGCCTTCCAAAGCGGCATCTTTTTCGCTATCAGACAAAGAAGCGACGTCAGCTTCATAAACCAATTGGCTGCCTCCTTGTAAATCAAGGCCGAGACGGAAAGGAATATCCTTAACCTTAGGCAAAACGACAAAATTCTTAGTACCCTGAGCGACAGAATCACTCATCTTATTATAATAATTACCGCCGCTAATCAAAAGCGATGCTATGGTAACCACCATAATAACCGCAAAGATCCACCAAGCCCGACGACGTGGACTGGAATTAAACACTCTCTGAAATAAGTTCTTTTTCATATGATATTTATAATAAAAGGCCTAATACTAATATCAAATAATACAGTATTTGACCAAGATTTTATGGAATTATCTTAGAATAAAAAGAAATAAAAATCAAGGGTAAAAAGTGTATAAAGGGTGAATAAAGCCCTAAATTGACAAGGTACCATTTTTCTTTTATAATCTAGATACCGATTATAAATTTAAAAGATAAAAATATGCCATTAATACCTACAGTTATCGAAAAGGAAGGCCATGTTGAAAGAGCTTATGACATCTATTCCCGTTTACTCAAAGATAGGATTATCTTCTTGGGCGAACCGATAGACGACCATACCGCCAACATCATCATCGCCCAATTGCTCTTCCTGGATGCCGAAGACCAAAGCAAGGATATTAAGTTCTATATCAATTCCCCCGGCGGCAGCGTCACTGCCGGCATGGCCATCTATGATACCATGCAATATATCAAATCTGACGTTTCAACTATCTGTGTCGGTATGGCTGCTTCAATGGCTTCCTTCTTGCTAGCTGCCGGAGCTCCAGGCAAACGCCTAGCCCTGCCAAACAGCGAAATAATGATCCATCAGGTCATGGGCGGAACTGAGGGCCAAGCCTCAGACATCAAGATCCGAACAGAACATATCCTCAAAACCAAAGAAAAAATGAACAAAATCTTTGCCGAGCACACCGGACAGAAGATGGCGACCATCGAAAAGGATACTGACAGAGATAATTACATGACCGCCGAAGAAGCTAAAAAATACGGCATTATCGACAAAATCATCAAAAAACAACTTTAAATAACCGAAGAAAAAAGGAACCTGGATGGGTTCCTTTTTTCGTATCTAAAATTATTCTTTTATTTATCGATGGTAAACGACCGAATCATGGCCTCGAAGATATTGTTATAACTCAATACTTGATCGGAAACTGGAGTATAAGAAATAATATAAATATTCTTCATATTCTTATCGGTCAGATAAACAATCAATCCGTCAACACTCCTGACACCTTCCCAATTATTGAATTTTACCAACTGGCTATCTAGAACCGCATTACCAAATTCCGTAGCATACCATTCTTTGATAGCTAACTTCTTTTCATTGGCCTGGGTTACTACCTGGACAAATGACTGGTCAGCAGCGGTAAAGATAACTGAAGCCCCCTTATCCATCTGATCTAATTTCCAACTCTTAGGATATAGGATGCTGTATTTATAAGTCGCATTAGAATATTTCTGGATGTTGGCATTGCTAGCCAGTTTGCCGCTGCCGGCTGGATTATAACCTCCAATGAATTCGGTTAAGTCATTATACTTATCACCATCAGAATCAGCCACATTAACATCTGTTCCTAAAATAGCCTCTTCTGCATCACTCAAGCCGTCAGCGTCAGTATCAACTACATTAGTTGGAACGATAACCTCCGGAGTGCTAGTAACCTCGGTTGTGGTACTGATTTCGATAGTGGTAGTCGGCATTTCGACAGTGGTAGTAGGGACGACAACCGGAGTGTTAACCACTGGAGCAACTAGGGTGTTAACCGCTGGAACAGTTGTTTTTTTCTGAAATAAAGAGCCGATATTAAGCAAATCTGGATTCTTAAGATAAGCAAAAGCACCATAAGCCAAAAGGCCAATGACGACCAAGCCGACAACCATAATTACTATTCCGGTCTTCTTGCTCTTGGCATGAACCTCGGGAGCCACTCCCTTATCGCCTTCCGGAGCAGTGCTCTTACCGAAATATTCGTCATAGCTAAAAGTTCCAGCCTTATAATTCTTAGGCATCTTATGGACGACAATATTTTGAGAAATCGCCTCATCTAACTGGGCTGATTTCTCCTGGCTTAGCTTTTGGTCCTCATTAAGTTTTCCTTCTTTTTTACCAAACATAATGGTCTGAATTATTTTATCGGCTTCTGCAAAGGATTATAACCAGCTTTGACCTCGTCCCCATCCTTATAAGTATCGCCATCGGTATCCGGATTATTAGGATCAGTCTTGTGTGTATTGATTTCTTCTCCATCATTCAAGCCATCAGCATCAGTATCCTTCAACAATGGACTGGTCAGATGTTTCTTGATTTCATCACCATCAGTCAAAAGGTCTCCATCGGTATCAGCCATGATCGGGTTGGTTCCCAGAACCTGCTCTTCTGTGTCACTCAAGCCATCGGTGTCAGTATCTATAGCAGTCGAGGTAGCCAAAGTTGAAGTAGCTTCGGTACTAGTAGTGATAGTGGTGGTTGGAATGATTGGGGTTTCAACTATCGGGGTAATCGGGATATTAACGTTTGGGGTAGCAGTTTCATCTTGCAGATCATTTACATTATTAATCAACAACTTAATATAAATGAAATAAGCGGCAGCTCCGACCAAGGCAACAACAGCAATAAAGATAAAAAGTTTTTTTAATACTCTAACCATCTTAGGCTTACTACCGCCTTCTTCCATTTCTAAATCGCTAGCTGACGGCATAGGGGTCTTGACGGCTGACGGCATAGGAGCAACAGCCGGTCTTGGAATATTAGGATTGGCTGGAGCGGCGGGAGCCGGAGCATTATCAGTATCAGCGAAAATATCGTCGATATCTTTATTCTTAGGGTCTAAATTATTAAACATAATTTTATCCTTTTATTTAAAATAACTAATAATCTATTTTAAATAAAAACTTTTAATGTCTTATTTCTTTTTTTATTATAACATTTTTTGAATAAATTCGACAATATTCTACTAATATTATTGGCTTAAATTAGTATTAGTATTAGCATTAACATTAGGATTAAGCTCGAGATTTAGATTAGTTCCGGTATGGACAGTACCGCCCCCTCCAATATTGGTAACGCAGAACATCCCATTAGAACTGCAAGTTGAACCAGCGGCACAAGTACCGCAAGTGCCACCGCAACCATTAGACCCACAGACCTTATTGGCACAATTTGGAGTGCAACCGCAAACATTAGGAGTACCACCGCCGCCGCAAGTCTGAGGGACAACGCAAGCTAAGGTTCCGGTAGCCATCTGCGTGGTGCCGCAATTGCTAGTTTGGGTAAAATTACCACATCTAGCATTAACAGCCGGTGTCCAAGAGCTGGCATTGCAACAAGCCCCGACATTATTGCAAGTAGTACAAGAAGATGGGCATTGCTTGTTCTGGACACAGCGCAAAGAATAATACTTATCAGTACCAGCTGGTGAATTTGGCCGAGTAAACAAAGGAGAACCTTCAAACAATTGATAGAAGAAATTGCCGACTCCTTGGACAGTAGAACTCCAGAAATTACCATTAGTATTTCGATCCATGAAAGTAGTGGTGGTTCCTGACTTTGTAGCTGAACCAACTAAAAGCCCTTCAAAACCGCTATCGCCATTCTGTTTCAGCTTATTACCGGCATCAGTTCCTAAATAATTAACCAGCTCGGTATATTCTTCATTGCTCGGGATGTGGTAACCATTTGGACAGATGCCGCGAGTCGAAGAAGCGTTAGAACCAGCCATAGCCTCTGAAGCCTTATATAAGCGACCATCAGCTTCGCAATAAGTGTTATCACCGTTATAACAAACACCGATCTGATTTATCATTAGCATTGCCGGGTTTATATTAAGAGTTTGGGCAAAAGCCACATAAGGCTGGAACAACAAGGACAAAGTCTCTTTTAACCAATTTGATTTTTTAACGGCCTGATTAACAATATTATTCTGGTAATGTTGGAAAATTGATTGGGATGAATCGACGTTCAAATTATCACCCAACCAGCACTTGCCATCAATCAAGACAGTCTTGTAATAACCGCCCTGGTTTCGAACCTCGCCTCTCTGATCCCAAGGACCACCGGCATATTGGACTAATTCTTTACCGCAAGAACTTTCCACTTTTAAATCATAATATTTTTCTGTATAAGCCCCATATTCATTGTAAGCCTGGATTTTGAATCGATAATTACCAATATTAACCGGCATGCCGGAAATAAGACCGGTGCTAGGAGATCCGACAAAACCGGCAGGCAAGTCATTCAAAAAATTATCAGAAGAAGCAGTTGGACTATCTAAATTTAAATGACTATAAACATAAGTAGTGGTTTTATTCTTGGTATTCAAATTATTTATTTGGCAAGAATAATTCTGATATAAACCAGCCTTCTTATTACAACTAAAATCCAATTGAGGCGGATTAGCCTTTAATTTAATAGCAAAGCTCTTCTCTGTGTTCTTATTCAAAGAATTAAACACTTTTATTTTGTAATTTAGATTAGTATCCTGCGGGATGCTCAAACCACTGATAGTGCCATAAATATTTAAACGGAAACGACCATTAGCTTCGGTATAGAGCTTTCCCTTTAAACCATTATTCAGGTTAAAACAATTGACCAGTGTTCGATTAACCCTCCAACCGCCACCCGGCTGCGTGACACTAGCACAATTAAGCGTTATCGGCTGGCCAATAATAATTGGGACATCGCGACTGGCTGGACTCAATTGGATCTGGGCAATAGCCGGAGCAATAATCAAGGTTGAGAGATTTTTCAACCAATTCTTAAGCGCTGAAGCCAAAGAAGTATTATAATTTAAGGTTAAATAAGTAAAATTAGAATCATCGAAATAAAGATTATAATTTAAGGAACTGTTAGGATCCTGGCTCAGATCATAATCAGCATCCGAAGCGGTAACCACTGGAGCCCCGGCTGATATCTTAATGGCCGTTGTAGTAGTGAATCCAGCACCAAGACTATCGGTTATCCTGATAGTAATATTGTAATTGCCGGCAGCACCAGCCTTAGCAGACCAAACCTTTTTCTGTTGTGGATCAGTAGTCGCCTTTAGCACCGGGCGAATTCCATTTTCCCAACTGCCCCAATAATTAGCCGGCTCAGAAACATTATCTAAAATAGAAAAAGTGATCGGATTTCCATTGGGATCTTGAGCCTTAATGTAGCCGTTGAACTCCTCTCCAGCAATGCCATTCAAATTCATGGCTACAATCGTCGGCGGATTATTAACGGCGCCGGAATATCCAGCTGATGCAGTGGTATGGCAATTAGCGGCGGCTAGATTGGTTTGGATGCCGTCGACTGACATAAAATTATAGCTGGTTTCCATGTTAGCACAAAGCTTATAATTGGAGCCGTTAGCATTAGTAGTGTAAACCATGGCATAGCTGCCAGCCGGCAGTTCTAAATTAGAACTATTTGAACCATTATAATATCTTTTAGTAGTACCATTCCAACAAGTAGATCCATCAAATCCATCCATGGTGGTAGTGGCTGTCGGAGACGTATTACAAACTCCCAACTTATTAATAGGATCATTGGAAACAGATCCAATCTGAGCTGCAAAAGCGCTCTGCCAACTAGGCCAAGTAGAAACTACTGCCTGCGGCAAAAAGGTTCCGGAAGCTAATATAGGATATTTGCTATGAGCATTCTTATAAGACTTCAAGGCGGAATTAATCTTATTTAAAGACTGTAATCTCTTGATATCCCGCAAAATACTTGATTTGGCGCTATTACATAAAGCGCCGCCGGAACAATCGGCATCACTCAGACATTTATGCTTGCTAACGCAACGTGAATTATTCGGATTGCAATCATAGTCTTCTGCACTGCCACAATCACTAACTGCTTGGCAATTCTTAGGTGGAAAAGAACAAGTTCCTAGCTGGCCATTCAAATTATTATTAAACTTCCAACTAGCCAGAATCTTACCAAAAACATCAGTTGTGTTGCTGCCAGCACCCTGATTATAAGTAATGATATAAATATTGAAATAAATCTTGGATAAGACACAAGTACCGGAACCGCAATCGCTATTAATAGAACATTCGGTAGCAGCTGAAGCTGAATCAACCTGGAAAATCTTTTGGAAAATATTCCTAGAAGTAGACGTGGCCGGCAAAGCAGTTGAAGCGCCACTTCCCGGCAAAGAATAGTTGCAAGTTCCCTTAATATTGGTAGCTGCCACGTAAACCGTCCTATTGTCACGAATGGCATCATAACCATCAACCTTAATCTTTTGCGGTGATCCGGCAAACCCCTGCATAGCATACCAATCCTCAATAATATATTGGGAAGGATTGGCTACAATCCTAACGGCAATAGCGTCAGTCGTCGTGCTATTCAAGGTATTAGCCGGAACAGATTGAGCTGAAACTGACCGAGTCGATAAAAGAGAGCTTAATGATAAGTAAACTGAAAGAGATAAGACCAGGCTAATAAAAACGTAACAAGCGTTCTTAAGAGCTAATTTATGATTATTCATCTTGTTTATGAATATTAAATTTAATTATTGTTGAAAAAAGTAAGACTCTTTCAGTATATCCGGAATACAGAAACCTGATCCACAATCACTGTTACTGGTACACTCCCGACTTCTATTATTGCTGCAAACATTGCGATCAGACAAGCCTAGATTGATAATATCGCCCCCCGAAGAAATAGCCGGCAAATCATCAGCGGTAGTATTTGGATCACCGGCGTCACGGCAATAATAGAATTCATAAGTATAATTTCCAAATTGATTGCCATAAATATCTGATGAAATATCACGAGAAGGTTCCCATTGATAAATGTTATTAACTGGAGGCCAAGGATTGAGACAGACAAAAACCCGAACATCAACCTCCTTGCTCTTATTGGACGTAACAATAGCATTATTGCTATCCATGACCGTTTCAGCTTTTAATGTTACTGCTGCATCAGTAATTCCAGTCTGAACGCCAAGTAAACGACGGTTGCCATTATTAGCCAAATCAGTTCCCGGAATAAAATTAATCTTGGTTTGGTCGCTGATATTCCAATCCCAGGTCCAACTATAAGCTGGTACCGGTTGCAATTCTTGACCGCCACTGCTTAAGGCTTTGGCGGTATATGATTTATCACGATCAGCCACAGTATCGAAGGTAGGATCAATCGAAGAAGTGTCATCCTCATTAATATCATCGTTAGTATTCTTCTGGAAGATATAAGCTGGAGGGGTTAAATCAACCCTGTCAACCAAACATAGTCCGGATGTCGCATTATTATCGCTCAATGTCTTGAAATGCCAAGCATAGGAATGATTGAAAGTCGGACCATTGACTCCGAATGGGCCAAAAGGAGCGCTGCCAGTATCACTCTGAAGTCCAGTTCCAGCCATGCCAATCTTATAGCTGCTCAAAACTCCAGCCTTACCCATCGCAGTAGAGCTAGCTAAATTGTCCAAATTTTCTTGGCCCTTAACAACAGCTATATAATTAGTATTGGCCTGCAACATGCTGGATGGCTTAAATGTTAATATAGTGTTCGAGCCGATAGTTTCATAGGTAGTAATGCCCGGGGTAACGCAATAATTCTTGTTAGGATCAATGCCATAAGCAATAGCTTTATTAGGATTAAAGATCCGAGCAATACGGTTCGAGACTCTCTGGAACAAAGCCGTAACCCTGTTATAAATCCGAGCGAAAACATTTAAATGGCTATTACTATCACCTAAAGCCAAATGAGATGTTCCGGCCGGACAAGTACCATTAGAAGATTCTGCCAACAAGACGACATTACCGGTCAAAGAAGTGGGGTCCATCTTATCAGTAAAAGTTACTGAAATAACCGCATTGCGACAAACATGTAAATCACCGGAAACCGGATTAGTGGCAGCAACTCCTGGACGACCATGACAGCAAGAATCAAAAGCACAACCATTAACATTGCTATTGCCACACTGCGAATCGCTCTGACAGCCGCAACACAAACCGCGATCACCGCCGCTACAGCTGCCTTTATCAGCCTCACAACTCAAAACCGGATCAATAGCGGTACAAGCATCAACCGTCGCGTTCGGATCACAACAGCAGAAACCGCAACCAGCTGTTGCCGGAGTAGTAGAAGTAATAATAAACGGATTAGAATTAATCATGCAATTAAATCCTGCCAAACTACATCTGGAGAGATTACAGTTTTGAGTACTAATAGCTGCGGTTTGGCAAGAAGCTCCCAAATATGGAGTCTGACAACTAGCCGAACAACTATTCCAGCTAGCATAAGGTCCACTAGTCAAAGGAGTAGTCGAGGCTATACATTGATTGGAATTCAAACCGCCTTGGCAAGTATAATAATCACAAGCCCCGGTATCAGGACCGGAACCGATCTTATCTCCGGCTACACATTTAGCAGTTGCAGTCCCATTATTCAAATCCCAGCAGCAACCGCTTTTCTGTTTACAACCATTAGTGCCATCAGGAGTGGTAATAAACGAACAGGCCAGACCAGGATCAAGAGAAGTACAAGTATTACATTGATTATTACTAAAGACATAATTTTCAGAAATATTGGTAGAAGTGCTGTAAATGCTGACAGAAGTGCCGCAAGTATTAGCTGATGCGGAGGCGCAGGCATAATAAGCGCAGTGGCCTGGATTACTAGAAACTGAGTTGCCATCTCCACCTCGGCAAATTCCATCCTTGTCATCCCAGCAACAGCTGGCGGAATGTTCAACGCAATCACTCTCGTCAGTCAAAGCTGTACAATCGACACAAGCATTATTATTACAGAATTTTCCATTGGTATTAGCACAATTACAAGCCGCATCATGTTCAGCCTGCGTGGTACCCACTGCAGCACAACCGGAACAGACGCCGAATCCAGTATTATCATTAGGATTAGTATCATTACCGCAAGTACCGCCACAGGTCAAAGGGGCGCAACAATCACGAGCATCTTGGCCGATTTCACAACAACAATCACAACTAGCCTGGTTGCTAGTTTCACATTTATTATTAGAATTGCAAGTTGAACCAACCGGACAGATCTTATCAGTAGCACAAGTTCCATTTATACATTTGCCGCCAGCAGCACAAACATTACAAGTCGAACCAGAAAGAGTATCGGCGCATTTTCCATGTCCGATACTAGACCAACCGTTCGGGCAAGATCCAGGGAAATTGATTTCCCAACGATTATTATTGCCAGAATAATTGACGCATTTTTTAACGAAAGTCTTGCTAGAAATTACCGGATTGCCAAAATCAAGAGAAACACTAACATCGGAACTGCAATGAGTAGGAACATTTTTAATACATCTGTTCAAGCTAGCCAAATAATGGCAAGTATTGCCAGAGCAGAAAGGAAAAGCGTTACAAGCCGCATTAGCACAACTGACGCCGGTATCCATCTTAACTGTGCCGTCATAAGCGGAGCATTGGCCCGGAGAATTAGGACAGAAGCCGGTCGGACAATAACTGCCACCGCCCTTCTGAGCACAGCTATAGAAAGACTCTGTACCGCATTGAGGATTGCTTTCCGGGCAAGGTTCACAAGTACAAGATTCAGTATTGCAATGAAGCGTAGCGCTATTACACATCGCATCGCTAGCATTGCAAGTAGCATTAGAAGTATCGCTATCGCAAGGTACGGCTAATGATGTGCCGAATTTCCATTCAAAAACAGAAGTCGGAATACTGCTATAGCAGCCATTAGTAGAATTCATCAAAGAAATAGCGCATTGCCCCTGCTTCTGGCTGCCCAAAGGACAACAGAAAGGAGTTCCACTATCACACTCGCTATTATTAGTGCAAGAACCGACTGAAAAATTAAGGCTATTTCCAATTCGAGAATTATCAACGATCCTGACTGGACCGGTGACGGCATCAATCGGGACATTAGCTTTCAGCTTATTAGCACCGCTATCATCAGAAATCGGGCCGGAAGAATCTTTAGTATTATAAAATCTAGCGACACCGGAAGTTGAAGAACTGAAATATTCACCATAGAAACTGACCTGAGCATTGACCGGACCGCGGCTCGGTTCAACCTTACATAAGCTTGGCAAAAGGGACAAAGCGCTGTTAACTGAAAAATTACTAGCCGCACTAATCTGTTCCCAAGAACCGATCTTCATTTTTATATTATAGCTTCCATTAGCTAAACCGGTTGGCACTTTAACGATAACCTGGTTATCTTTCCAAACCGATTGCAAGCAGACGGCCGGGAAACTATAACTAGCTTCAGTGCTTTCAAAAAATACCTGGCTATTACCTCGAGAATTACCAAAACCGTTACCGCGAATGGTAACATACTGTCCGGCACTACCTGTTTGTGGATCAAAATTAGAAATAGAAGGCGGCGTCGGCGGTTCCTGATTCTTGCGGAAAGCGACAAAATTACTTTTCTGATTAGCCGGGTTCATTACAAAGGTGCTCATATAACCAGCGCCGACATTCGGCACTAGCACAGAGCCGGAAGTATTGGAAGAATTAAAAGTCGAACTAATACCCTTAAACTTATTAGCATCATTACCAAAATATCCAGCACCGCTCAAATTATTACCGAAATAACTGACTGAACCGCCCATGACTTCATTGTCCGGAGTAATGCGACAAATACCAGGACGAGCAATAGTATTGGAAACGAAATTAGGAATCTGAGCTCCTACTTCATTATTGGTAACATCAAAATCAATGAGATTGCTATTTAAGCTGCCATTGACTACCTTAATTGGACCAGAAACTGCCCCACTCGGAACAGCCACTATAATTTCATTATTAGACCAAGAATCATTACAAACCGGATTAATAGCGGTCGGATCCAAAGCTACCTTGTCATCACCCTGATTAGCTTCATCACCTAAAAAGACCACCTGACTCAAACCAACGGTTGAAGTGCTAGTGGTCCCAAAATTATAACCATGGATAGAAATGATATTATTGGTAGCGCCATTCGGAGCATTTATATTACAAGGACCGACACCGCCAGCACAATCACTGTCAGTATCACAAGCCTTATTAACATCACCTTCGCAGAAACCACCCACAGGACTGATTTCAGTAATGACCGGGGAGCCTAAGCAAGTGCAGGAATTAGGATCGCAAGTCAATCCTTGGTTGGCATCACACATCTCGTTGCTGGCATCGCAAGTAGCGTTAGTTAAATCGCTATCGCAAGCAGCTCCGAAACCGCCGCCGGAATTAGTTGCGCAATTAGGATCAGAGGCCGGACAAGGTTGGCAAGTACAGGAAATCGGACTACAGGCTAACCCAGCCTGACAACTGGAAGTACTGAATTGGCAACCGGTAACTAATGGTTGGTCATCGCAAGCCATTCCAACGCAGCCATTGCCGCTACACGGAGGTAAATTGCCACCGCCGCCATTGCCACCGTCAGTACCAGTACCATTATTTCCAGTAGCATTTATCAAACGATTCAAGATAAAAGCCGCAATTCCCCAAGAAGCTAAAATGATAACTAAACCAATAACGCCAGCTTTCAAGATTTTCTTAGCTGATTCAATTTGCTCTTCGTTGCCTTGGGAACTCATCCATTTAAAACCGGCAAAAATGATAATGCCAACAGCAATAATACCCAAAAACATCATGGCAACATTGATAATCCGGGCAACTATCTTTCTAGGATCAGTAGCTCCCAATTGGATAGCATTAGTGACCTCATTGGTGCCGACATCCAAAGCAAAAACGTTTTTAGCTAATAAAAATCCACCTATCAACAAAGCTAGGAGGAGTAAAGACCGATTAATTTTCATCTTGGGAAACATGAGAGAAATATTAAATTACCAGCCGACCGACAGACTCTAAAATGGTCCTTTAATCGCTTTACTTGCTGGCTATTTTGTAATAGAATTATATCATAATAATAAAAAAATGACAATCATTTTATGACCATTGATCGGGTAATAAAAAAATTCGAAGACAATAACCCTAAAGCCGATACCGACCTGATCCGCCTGGCTTATGAATTCGCCGAAAAAGCCCATCAGGGGCAGCTGAGAAAGAGTGGCGAACCATATATCCAACACCCTCTACATACCGCCTTTGTCCTAGCCGAAATCAAATCCGACCTCCCTACCGTCGTCGCCGGTATTTTGCACGATGTCCCAGAAGATACTGATATAACCTTAGATGATATCAAGAAGAATTTTGGCGAAGAAGTCTGCAATCTGGTTGCCGGCATCACTAAGCTGGGCAAGATCAAATACCGCGGCGTGGAAAGATATCGCGAAAACCTCCGTAAAATGTTTATCGCCATGGCCGATGATTTACGCATTATCTACATTAAATTTGCCGATAGACTGCATAATTTAAGGACCCTAGAGTCCTTGCCGGAAAACAAGCGGGAAAGGATAGCCAAGGAAACCCTAGAAATCTATGCTCCAATCGCCGGTCTTTTAGGCGTCTGGCGCCTCAAATGGCAAATGGAAGATATCTGTTTTAAGAATCTCTATCCGGATGATTTCAAGAAATTAGAATTCAAGTACGAAGTGGAAAAGAAAGCGGAACGGAACCAATTCTTTCAGCGAGTCAAAAGCATCATCGCTCAAGAATTTTCCAAGAACCGGATTTCCAATTATCAGATAGAATACCGCTTCAAACATCTCTATAGCATCTGGCAGAAAATGCAGCAAAAAGACCGTAAATTCGATGAAATCTACGATGTATTTGCCCTAAGAATCATCGTCAAAAGCATTCCGGATTGCTACAAGGTCTTAGGCATCATCCACACCATCTGGAAACCAAAGATCAACCGCTTCAAAGACTATATCGCCGTCCCTAAGCCGAACGGCTATCGTTCTCTGCACACCACTGTTTTTGGGCTTGATGGCAAAGCAGTCGAATTCCAGATTAGAACTCCCGAAATGAATGAAGAATCTCTCTATGGTATTGCTGCCCATTGGCACTACAAGCATGGCCAAAAGAATAGCCACGAGCCGGACGACCAGCCTAAATGGGTCAAAGAGATCTTGGAAATAAAAAGGGATAACAAAGACGCCCGGCATTTTGTCCAGGAGATCCAATCATCCAATATCTTTCAAAACCGCATCTTTGTATTTTCTCCCAAAGGCGATGTTTTTGAGTTGCCCGAACACTCCACCCCGATCGATTTCGCCTATGCCGTCCATACCGATATCGGAAATAAATTAACCGGAGCGATCATTAATGACAAGATCGGAAGCCTGGAACAAGAGCTGAAAAATGGCGATTTGGTAGAAGTGGTAATCGACAAGAAACGTCCCGGACCAAGCAGTTCCTGGCTGAAGATAGCCAAGACCAAACATGCCCGGGAAATGATCAAGAAGAACACTAAAAACCCGATATTTGACCGGATTAAGGGTTATTTTTCCAAAACCGAAACCGATTGACAAAGGACCGATGAATTGATATAAATAATCTGCTCTTTCAAAATACGAACCAAAAAAATAATATCAAAGATGAAAAAAGAAACCATTACTGCACCCAGAACTATTATCATTATTACCACCGTCATGTTTCTTGTCCTGACTGGACTGATTACTATCGGAACATTAAGATTGATAGCCCGCCACAACTATGACCTGTTTAACTTATTACCGGTTATCGCAAAATCAATGATGGCAATCTTCGCCTTATTAGCCTTGTGCTTCTTGTTCTATTTGAAAAAACTGGTATCCCAAAAAGTAATCTCAATCAACAAGGATTTGGAAACAGAAAAAATCCCAAAGATACCAGAAGTCATCTGGTATTCCCTGAACATTATCACCGTCTACTTCTTTCTCTCGATGACTACTAGGGGCGATTTCCATTTCGTCATACCCAACGAAGCTGAGCTGATAGCCTGGGCCGTGATAAGCAGCGCTATTATTAGCTTGATACCAGCAATCCCGATCTTGATAACAGAAATTCGTAACGAAACCAAAAAGAAAAAAATTAATTAGACTACAAAAAAAAGAAGGACCAAAGTCCTTCTTTTTTATATATTCAAACTATCTTCTGCCTCTAGAATCTTCCTTTAACTTTCCAGTCTTGCGTAAATATTCTCTTTCCTTGTGCATATCCAAACCGATAAGCGCTCTCTTCTTCAAGATTCTTTTAGTGCGCTTTGGTTCGATGTGCTGCTTACGGCGAGAAACTTCCAAGATACGGTTATTTTTCAAACCAGTCTTAAAGCGGCGCAAAAAGCTTTCAAAGCTCTCACCCGGCTTTCTCTTAAAATCAGCCATATACGACCCCCTTTCTATTTTGATTATTATTATTCATAATTATGATTTTTGATTAAATCTCTTCTGTAAGCGATCTTTCAGATCTTTCTGGGTAATGACTTCCTGGACGCCCAGCTCTACATCCCGATACAGGATGGTTTCTGAACTGACTTCTTTCTTACCCAGAATCAATATGATCTTAGCATTCAGCCTCTTAGCTTCTTCTAGTTGGTCTCTTAGATTATCAACAGAAAAGGCTTGGCGTATGCTATATCCTAGTTTATGCAACTCTCCAAAGAGAGCCATACCTCTAATTCTGGCCTGGTCGCTAACTTGAGCCAAAAATATTATATTCTCTTCCTTCTTAAAAATCAAGTTCTTTTCTTTGATCTTAGCTACGGTCCGTTCCAAACCACCGGCAAAACCTAACAAAGGAGTAGCTTTTCCGCCTAATTGCTCCATAAAATGGTTATAGCGGCCACCTCGGCCCAAAGACAATTTTCCGTCCAATTCGCCCTGTTCATTCACTGGCCAAATTTCAAAGATGGTTTCGGTGTAGTAATTCAAGCCCTTGATCAAATAAGGGTTAAAATTATAATTAATGTTCAACTCATCTAAGTATTCCAAGACGCGAGTGAAATAATTATTGCTTTCTTCTGATAAGAAATTAGTGATTGGCGGAGCCTCTTTCCTAATTTCAACACAACCCGGCTCTTCACACTCCAAAAGCAGGATAGGATTCTTCAACAGATTCTTCTTGCATTCTGGGCAAAGCTTAATCTTCTTGGATCGATCCTTGTAGAACTTAACGAATTTATTCAAGAACTCTTTCTGGCATTCAAAAGATCCGACGCTATTGATCTGCACCTGTACATCGATCTGCAATTCCTTGAAAATATTATAGATAATCTCGATTAATAAAGCCTCTCCGATCGGTTTAGACTCGCCGAATAATTCCAAGACGAACTGGTTAAACTGGCGATAACATCCGGTCTGGACCCGAGCTTCATGACGGAAAACTGAACCGATAGAAAAGATCTTTACCGGTTGAGGCCCAGCGCCTAAATCCTGCTCCAAATAAAACCGACCTAAACCATGAGTTAAGTCAGGACGAAGCGCTATCTTATCAGTCTTCCCGATTTGATAATAATAAGTATCTTTTAAACGAGGAGATTTCTTAAACAGGCTAAGATTTTCGACAATCGGAGTTTCAGCCCGGCTAAAACCATATAGATTAGCCGCTTCTATCACTTTATTAATTACCGAATTCCAATATTTATAATCAGAGAAGTTGATATCTTTGGCACCCAAAATACGAGAAATAACGTCCTTGCGACTTCGGGTTTCAGCTCCCTTAACTGAGGCCGCTTTTTTAACAATTTTTTTAGGTCGTGACATAATTTTGTAAATTAGTATTTATATTCCGGGGTATGGAAAACCGTTATTTGATTGAACGGCCAGCCGCGGAACATGACTCTTCCGGTTAAGAAACTTTTATTAACAGGACCGAAACTGCGAGAGTCCTTAGAAGCATTACGATTATCACCTAAGACGAAATATTCATTATCGCGTAAAGTAACAATCTCTTCGCTTAGGTCATAAGTCTTGATATTATCAGCTAGATAAGCGCTCTCATCCAATACGAATCCTTCCGGATACTTATCATTATAAACATAGACGCTGCCATCCCGAACCTCAACCCGTTCTCCCGGCAAACCGATTACCCGCTTGATAAAATATTCCTGCGGATTTTGAGGATAACGGAAAACTACGATATCTCCTCGCTTCGGTTCATTGAAACGATAACCGATCTCATCAATGATCAAATACTGATGGTCATGGAAGGTCGGTTCCATCGAAGCGCCCTTAACATAAAAAGGCTGAATGATAAAATATCTAATTGGCAAAATAATAACTAAAGAGATAATAACGATTTTAAAGAATTCTAAAATCTTTTTAAGCATAAAAGAGGGCTATAAAAATAGGTTTTTTGGCTATTTTAAAGCATTAATATAATTATTATACACTTAATTTAACATAATCAAGCCGAAAGAGCAAACTAAAGTAAACGGCTAATATTAGTAAATAAACATAGCATCGCCATAGCTAAAGAAGCGATAACCTTGTTTTATGGCTATTTCATAAGCCTTGTCAATATTTTCCTTGCCGGCTAGGGCTGAAATCAACATTAATAAAGTTGATTGCGGCAGATGGAAATTAGTTACCAAGGCATCGACTACCTTAAATTTATAAGGCGGATAGATGAAGATGTCCGTCCAACATTTAAAATCTTTGTCACTATCGAAAGAGTCGTCCAAATATTTTCCCAAAGTCTCCAAGCTGCGGCAACTGGTAGTGCCGACAGCGATAACCCGTCGTTTATCCTGTTTAGCCTTAACGATCTTTTTGATAATATCTGATTTTATTTCCAACCACTCTGCATGCATTTTATGCTTAGTGACATCATCGACTTTAACCGGAGCAAAAGTTCCCATTCCGACATGAAGGGTCAGCTCCAGGACTTCCACTCCCAAGGCTTTGATCTGCTCCATTAATTCCTTAGTGAAATGTAGCCCAGCCGTCGGTGCTGCCACTGAACCAGTCTGTTCCTTATCGGCATAGACCGTCTGATACCGGGTCTTATCATTCTCCAAAGCCTCATCGCGTTTGATATATGGCGGAAGCGGTACTGAACCGATCTTTTCGGTAATAGCTAAAAGCTCTTTTGATTCTTGATTAAATTCCACCTCCCAAGTACCATCCTGATTGTTCTTAATCGCTTTAGCGGTTAAGCCTTCATCGAATTCAATCCCCAGACCTTCATGGACACGGCCACCCAAAAGACATTCCCAAACTCGGTCGGCAATATTTTTTAATAGAAAGACTTCCACCTTCCCACCGCTTCCTTCTTTCTTTCCCATCAATCGAGCCGGAAAGACCTTAGAATTATTGACCACCAAAATATCGCCCGGATGCAGATAGGAAACGAGGTCATAGAAATGCCGATGCTCTATCTCTCCATCATCCTTAGACAAAACTAAAAGACGCGAGTGGTCTCGCGGCTCAGTCGGAGTCTGAGCGATCAGCTCCTCAGGCAGATTGTAATCAAAATCGGAAAGCTGCAACATTATTTCTAAATTAAAGTGTCTCTTTTTTGGTTTAAATTCAAATGGCCATAAGCCAGGTCAGTGGCCACTCGGCCGCGAGAAGTCCGATCTAAGAATCCCAGCTGCATCAGATATGGTTCGTACATATTCTCAATCGTATCCATCTCTTCTCCGGTAGCAGCCGACAAAGTATTGAGTCCCACCGGTCCGCCCTTAAACTTATGGATAATAGTCTCCAATATCTTCCGGTCTACCCAATCCAAACCCAATTCATCGACTTCCAACATCGAGAAAGATTCGAAACATGAACCCTCATTAATCTGCCCATCGCTTTTAACTTCACAATAATCACGCACCCTCTTCAACAAGCGGTTAGCGATTCGAGGCGTCCGTCTAGCTCTTTCAGAAATAGCCCGGCTAGCAGCTTCATCGATATTTATACCCAACAAACCAGCGCTGCGATTGACTATTTTTTGGATATCTTCCGGTTCATAGAAATTAAGGTGATGGGTAATACCAAAACGATCCCGGAGCGGAGCTGATAAAGTGCTGGCCTGGGTAGTAGCACCGATAATCGTAAATCGGGGCAGATCTAAACGTAAAGTCCGAGCACTCGGTCCCTTGCCCATAATGATATCTAAGGCATAATCTTCCATGGCCGGATAAAGGATCTCTTCAATATTCTTATTTAAGCGGTGGATTTCATCGATAAACAGGATATCGCCTTCATTCAAGTTAGTCAGGATGGCAGCCAGGTCACCCGCTTTTTCAATCGCCGGTCCGGAAGTGACCCGGATATTAGCCCCCAATTCATTAGCAATAACATGGGCCAAAGTAGTCTTACCTAAGCCAGGAGCGCCATAAAGCAAAACATGCTCTAAAGACTCCCCCCTTTTCTTGGCGGCTGAAATAGTTATCTGTAAATTTTGCTTGACCTTCTCCTGTCCCACATAATCTTCCAGGGTTCGGGGGCGCAAACTGGAATCAAAAGAGGCTTCATCCTTTTTCTCTTCCGGGCTGATCAAGCGATCGTCGTTATTTTCCATATATCATTAGATTAGCACGTCCAGCGATTTTTTCAAATTTACTTCTTAAACTCACAAATCCCTTTAAAATCGCAGAATTGGCATTTGATGTTATCCGGTGTCGGAGCAAAATCCAAGCTCTTGATAGCTTTGATCTCATCGATTATCTCCTGCTGCAGCTTTTCAATATCTTTCGGTTTAGGAATAAAAGAGATCTTTTCTCCATTCTCTAGATAATAATAACTGAGAGCGCTGACTTTTGTCTTCAAGAAATCCTCCAAAAATAATTGATACAAGATCAATTGCCGCTTATCCTTCCAGAGCAAACCTTCTTTAGGATTACCGGTCTTGTAATCTAATATTTCTAAAGTCCCATCCGGCAGCTTGTCAACCCGGTCGATAGCTCCCTTGATAGACTCGCCGTTAATCTTGAAAACGAAATCCTTTTCTAAAAGCAGGACCCGAGGAGCCGGAGCGCTACTTATCTTTTTCACAAAATCACTGAGAATGGCTTGGCCTTTTTGCCAATATTTTTCCCGATTCTCCCGACTGCCATACCCGTCTGCCACCCAATGTTTTTCATATAATCCCAAAATCCTTTCTACTGACAAATCATCCGGGGCGGAAAACAAATTTTTTTCCTCATCTACTAAAAGCGGCAGCATGAATTCCCTCAACACCTCATGCATGACGTGGCCGAATATCAAGCTCGGCTTGTCGGTCGGAGCCGGAATACGCAAGATGAAGGCTAGCTTGTATTGTAGTGGACAGGAAGAATAAGCGGCTAGCTGGGAAAAAGAAAATCTCTCCGGCAGATGCCAAGTCAATACTTGCCGCTCCTTCTCCTCCATCTTATCATCCAGACGGCTGACATCACGCCACAAATCATTCTCGGCCGGCAAGTCATAATTGCCAGTTTCCGGATCGATACCAGACTCCTCAATGAAACGAGACGGCTTCTTGTCCCGAGCTCCGCCATAGTCCTTAGCAGCAGTCAGGTATAATTCATCTTTAGCTCTGGTCATGGCGACATAGAATAAGCGACGCTCTTCTTCTAAATGAAAATCAGAACCCTCTCCAATTTTTTCTTTGATAAGAGGTTCCGGAATAGAGATTCTCTCACCACGATTGATGGTCGGGAAACGCTTATCAACCAGATCAACCACGAAGACATATTTGAATTCCAAGCCTTTAGCGGCATGGATAGTCATCACTTTAACGACATCGGCATCGTCATAATCCAATCTTAAAGCGCCAGTTTCGCCGGCCTCCAACTCCAAATCGATCATCTCGACAAAATCCTTCAGGCGCAAATCAGGATCAGCCGCTTCAAATTCCTTAATCTTCTGATAGAATTGGTTGAGATAAGAAAAAATCTCCTGATCCTTGTCATGGTCCAATGATTTGAATAAGCCGATATCATAAACGAACTTCACGAACAAGCGACTCAGTTTCTCAGTCTTAACCAATCCCGAATGAGCCTCGATAAATCTCAAAAGATTATTAATATTATTTACCGACTCAGCTGCAATATTTTTGATTTCAGATATATTTTTCAAAGCCTCATACAAAGACCAGACTTTTGTCCTGGCCGTCTTATGGATATTAACCAGGTCTTCATAGGGCACCTTGAAAACATCCATATTCAAAACCCGGAACAAAGCGGATGACTCATGATAATTATCCAATAGCCTGAAATAAGAGATGATATCCAAAATTATCGGCTTAAAATACAAACCTTTTAAGGATACGAATTGATAAGGCAATCCTTGGCGTTTCAATTCCTTGATATATTTATCCGCCGTATCATTGGCTCGAACCAGAATAGCAAAATCCATCCAAGAAACATCTTCCCGAGATTGGAACTCCGACTTGATCTTCTCCACCACGAATGCCGCCGCTTCATAATCATTATTGAAATTGATAAATTTGACTCGGGGGGACAAGCTGGAATCCTTGGGCCGCTTAGCCACCAATCTCTTATTGATCTTCAATTTATCCTCCAAGCGATTCGGATTATTATTCTGGATAAAATGATAAGCTTTATCTAGAATCTCCTGGTTTGATCGGTAATTCTCAGTCAGGATTATTTCTTTGGCTTGAGGATAATCATCTTTAAATTGCAAAATATTAGAGATAGAAGCACCACGGAACTTATAGATCGCCTGATCATCATCTCCCACGACAGTCAGGTTCAATTTTTTTCCGGCTAGCATTTTTAAAAGCTCATACTGCGCCATATTAGTGTCTTGGAACTCATCCACCATGATGTACTTAAATTTGTCGGAATATATTTTCAAGATATTAGGACGTTCCCTGAAAAGCCTGAGAGTATAAAAAATCAAATCTCCGAAATCCAAATAATTATTATCCAATAATAATTGATTATAAATCTCATAAGCCCGAGCCAATTCTTTAATCCGAGAAGCCTCCATCTCATCATCTCCGTCTTCAGATTCATTTTTTTTCTTCAATTTCTTAGGAATAATAGCACCTTTTTCTTCCAAGCTATCAGCATAATCCAGGTAATCCTGAGGAGAAATATTTTCATCTTTCAACCTAGAAAAATGCTTGATGATTTCATGGATGAACTTGTTGGGATTGCCCAAGGGCCGGTAATAATCCAGCTCTAGGTCATCCAAGTGGCGCTTGATAAGCACCCATTGTTCCGTGGTATTCAATAATTTAAAATCTGGATTCAAACCGATGTCCAGGCCATGCTGGCGCAATAATCTTTCACTAAAACCATGGAAGGTATTAATCCAAAGGTCAAAATAGCCATAAGGCAAGACCTTGTCAGCCCGCTCTTCCATTTCCTTGGTTGCTTTTTCCGTAAAAGTCAAAAGCAAAAGGTCATCGGGATTAATTTTCTTTTCCAGTATTAAATAAGCCAAACGATTAATCAGAACCGTAGTCTTGCCGGTACCAGCTCCAGCCACGATTAACAAGGGGCCGGAACCATGGGTGACGGCCTTAAGCTGAGCGGGGTTTAGATTGGCTAATAATTCATTGGGCATAATCTATTTGAATTTAAGGATAGAGCGCAATTTCTTTTCGTCGGCGCGAGAACCGATGACAGCCAGATTCAAACCTTTGTCGACAAAGATATTCCGGGCCACGCGGCGGATATCTTGAACCGTAACGGCTTTGATCTTTTTCAAGAATTGGTCAGAATTGATAAGATCCCGTTCCATGACTGCTTGGCTGGCATACCAATTAGCCACATCATCAGAAGCTTCTAATTGGATAGCCAAACGGCCGGAATACAGGTCCTTAGCTCTTTTCAATTCAGCTCGACTGACTTCTTTACTAGCTATTTCTCGATAAGCCTCGATTATCAACTGAACCGACTCCTCCAGCTTATCCTTGGGCACGCCGGCTTGAGTCACTAAATAGCCGGAATCAGTATAATATTCATTGTGAGTCTTAACGTAATAAGCCAAGCCGCGACGTTCCCGCAATTCAATAAAGAGCCGGGAGCTCATCGATCCTCCTAAGATAACGGCTAAAAGTTTAGCTGCAAATTCATCCTTATGGCCCACCGGGAAAGTTCTGACACCCAGACAAAGATGAGACTGGTCAGTCGGCTTGATCTTGATTTTCAGAGCTGGAGCTTTTTGCTTTTCAACCAATTTTTCCTTGCGTCGGAACTTGTTAACCGGATACTTGGCAAAAGCCTTGTTAGCTTCTTGGCTGGCTTCTTTCAAAGAAGTGTTTCCAGCTATAACCACAAAAGTGCTATTAACTCCATATTGGGTCTTCAGATAGCTCATAAAATCTTCTCTCTGGAATGATTTTATATTTTTCTTGGTACCGATAGTGAACCGGCCGGCCGGAGTATCGCCATAAAGCAACTCTTCAAAGATATCTTCGATTTGAGCCATCGGATTATCTTCATACATATTGACCTCCTCAATGATCACACCTCTTTCCCGTTCAATCTCTTCAGCCGAAAAAGTGGAATTAAGCAGCATATCGCTGATAATATCCAAGGCCTGGGGTAATTTATGGGCCTCAGCTTTTACATAATATCCTGTGTATTCCTTAGAAGTAAAAGCATTGTATTCCCCTCCCAAAGCATCTAATTCTGAAGCTAGAGCCAAAGTATTGGGGCGCCGAGACGTACCCTTAAAAAACATATGCTCAATAAAATGGGACAAACCGCTTTCCGCCTTAGTCTCATTCTTAGAACCGGTCTTGACAACCGCTAAAACTGTCACGGTTTTGGTGCCTTGCATCGGAATAAACAATAATGGCAACCTATTTTTAAGCTTAGATACCTTGATTTTATTCATATTTTATCGGATTATTTTTCATTTCATTTTAAATTTAGCACAAATCTGCTATAATTAAAAGCGAAAAATATTAATATAAACTTATGCCCAAATATCAAATTAAAACCAATGAAATAATGACCATGAGCATTGCCGACCGACAATACATCATGAAAATAGCCGATTTGCCGGAGGAAGAAAAACCCCGAGAAAAACTGATTGCCAATGGCCCACGCAATTTGTCAACTACCGAATTGTTAGCGGTAGTTCTGGGAAATGGCACTAAAAAAGAAGAGGTGATGACGATGTCCTCCCGATTACTAAGAGAATATGGGGAAAAGAATATCATCAACCAACTCAGCCCAGCCGTTATCAGTTGTGAATTGAACGTACCACTGGTCAAATCTTGCCAAATAGTAGCTTGTTTCGAGTTAGGACGCCGCTTCTTCCAAAAGAAAAGCGAAGGACTGAATAATATCCGCTCCGCCCGCCAAGCCTTCGACTATCTGACTGACATGAGAAATTTGAACAAAGAACAATTCCGAGGACTATACCTAAACAGCCGCTATCAACTGATCCATGACGAAACTATTTCAGTCGGCAGCATCAATGCCAGCATCGTCCACCCGCGAGAAGTTTTCAAACCAGCCATCCAATATGGCGCCACCGCTGTTATTATCGCCCACAATCATCCTTCCGGGGAATTAAAAGCTAGTGCTGAAGATCGAGAAGTAACTGAAAAATTAACCGAAGCCGGAAAGATATTAGGAATCAATGTCTTAGACCACATCATCATTGCCGGAAACAGATTTGTCAGCATCTTATAGTATGGCAAGATATGATATCAAGCCGGTAGTCTGGCTAGTCAGAGACCGGGAAAGCGTTAAATTTCATGTTGAGAATGATGATTACTTCGGAACAATAGCCACCCTCCTGGATTTAATAAGGCAGAGAATGAAAAATGACGCAGCCACTGAACAAGCCTTCCAGAATCTGAAATCAGACCTGATGTTCCTGCAAGAAAATTACAAGATAGAAAAAAAATAAAAGGCGCTTATTTAAAGCGCCTTTTTTTATCTCATTATCCAGGTTCGGATAATATATTCTTTTTCATCATCGTCATCCTCATTATCATAGAAAAATAAACCATTGACATAAGCGGGGCCGACTGATCTAATTTCTATCCGACAATTAACATCATCGGGAAAAACAGAATCAATGCCAGACTTAGGCATGATGAAGCAAATCACATACCTCATATCAGATTTATCTGGATCAAATTTCTGATCGGTAACCGCCCGCCAACCATCGATAGAAAACACCAGGTAGGTCATGAAAGTATTGCGTCGTGATCGCCAAGAAGCGACAACGCCAGAAGGATTAAGGGGCTTGATTATATCCCCGACGTCTAAACGTATTTTTTCTGCCATGATTGATGATTTTTGTGAAACAACTATTTATCTAACATTAAGGTTATTTAATAGAATTGTCAATTAAGCTGATAATAAGCAAAAAGCGCGGATATAACCGCGCTTTTTAACTATTCTATTTATTTAAACCGAATTTCTTATCATTAAACTCCCACGTCGACAACCCCAATACCAACCAGAAGAACAATATACCGAAATGCAAGCTCCATAGCCAATGATCAACTAGCATAATTACCAAAAAGGCGAAGAGCAAAGCTATTGAAAGTCCATTATTCTTGAAATCCGATAGCTTTGTCCAAAGCAAAATAACCAAGAAAAAAACGAACAGCAAAGCTCCCAAGATTCCAGTTTCCGCCGCCACTAATAAGAAAACGTTATGGACCGGCTGGTAGAAATAACTCTGGAAAAAAGGTTGCCTGATATACAAACTAAGATAATAATTACCAACACCCCAACCGGTAACCGGGCGAGCCGCAATGCTTTGCAAAGAGTCGACATAACCGCTAATTCTCTCTTGGTTAGAAATCTGTTCCAAACGAGAGTTGCCAAACAAACGGACATCGATAACACTAAATAACATTGACCAGATAACGATGAATAAAACGCCAAAACCTAAGATAAAACCGCAGTCCAAAGATTTCGGATCAACTTTGTTCTTCAAGTGGCAAGAATCAGACAATATCAAAACGGTAGCGACACCAATAAAAGCAGCCAGGTAAGCAGCATGGGAAAAGGTAAAAATCAGGGCCAGGCCAAAAAAGAAAAGCAAGACATAATTAGTAATAACAAATGCTTTCAAATGTTTAGCCGCTATCTGCCATTTTCTTCTCTCTACCAACAAGCCAACCAAGATTATTATACCAATCGCTAAAACTCCACCCAGTATATTAGGATGATCCAAACCGCCATAAGACCTCAGCCAACGGACCAATAAGCCCTGGCGATTGTAAACTTCAACCACCGAAACTCCCGGAACTTCCGGATTATGCAAAGACAAACCCAATATCTTGCTAGCAAAAGTCGATTGAGTCAAAAATTGATATAAGGCTAAAATGGATTGCAAGAATATGCCAGTCAAAAAGCTATAGATCAATTTCAAGCGATTGAAAAATTGGCCTTGTCGGACTATCAAGAAAACTATTATACCCAACAGGAACAAGAGATATTTATAAACCGCTAAAAGGACGTAGGGAGCAAAAAAGATCGAAACAAAAACAACCAATTCAAAAAATATCAAGACTATTAAGGCATAGTCATTCTTGATCTTATCTTGAAACAGATTAAGACTGAATAATTTTTTCTTCTTAGGCCGTAATAAGTTTATGGCCAAAAACGACAACAGGACAACCAGGACAATATCAGTCAGATACAAGCTGATAGTCCCATACTCCAAATAACCGAAATTGATTATTCCCGGACGGATAATCAATCGGGTCTGGATCGGCAAGAGGAAAGCCAAGAGATAAAGCAAGAACTCTCCCGCTTTTTTAAAATAATTCATATTATTTATTTAAAGTCTGATCCAAGCGCAGAGAAAATTTATCCAAAAATTCCCGCCGCCTGTCGACTAAATATAATTTAATTATTCTTTCATCCGCCCTGACGCGAGTATCGACATTAACCAGAGACTTAAGCGCTGGTGGCATTATTTTCAGCTGCCAAGCCATAGTTTTCTTCTCTAACCGGTCAAATAATCCAGAAAATAACCTGAAATGGCTAAGATGCCAATGATTACTAACTCCCAGCAAGACCTTATTCTCCTGCCAATTAGGTAAAGATCTCTGCAACCATCCGTTCTCCTCGATCAGATGATGATAGATCTGATTCTGATCATAAATAGGAACTAATCCAGCCAGCCAATAATTAAAATAGATATCTTCCTCTCCGAGCCTCAAAGCACTCAGATCCAAAGCATTAGAACTGGCGTAAAAGCTGAGACAAATCCGATTCCTTTTAGTTTCTCTCGTTGGACGCCAACCCAGAATCTTTGCCACTCCGGCGCAGAACAATCTGGTCAGCCATAATCTGCGGGGACTGGTAACAATAAATAAGTCGATATCGCTACCGTCCCGTAAATTATGAGAACCGATAATATTGGAAACGGCCACCATTTCAACATAAGGGATCAAACGGAATAGCTTGACGGCTCGATTAGCCAATCTGAACTTGTTCGCACTAAAATGATACCGCCTTTGTCTTTCCAGAATAATCTCTCGGCGAGAAACCAAGAAATAAAAGCCGTTTTCACTCTCTATTCCCGAAATTCCAGCATCCAAGATATCCTTGATTTCCGATAAGTCAGCTGAAATATCCAAATATTGCCAAATCTCATAGGAAGACAGGGGGTAATCAAACAAGTCGAAAAAGACGATGACTTTAGCAATCGACTCTGACAAGATCCGGATTCGATCATTATTTTCCATAATGAAATTAATCTAGCTTAGGCCGATCGATCAAGAGGGCTTCCACTTGGCGTTCTCCGCCTGAAATCTTAACAACGTCCTTATCGATCTTCTCAAATTCCTTATAGGCATCATTGTAACAATTGACCGAGGTGCTGATATTCTTGCCTAATTTTTTAAGCAATTCGTCATAGCTCAAAATATGTTTGCCTAATTTTTCCACATTGTTCTTGATCTCTTTGGCGCTCTCTTCGATCTGCATCGCCCTCAAACCCTGTAAGACAGTCTGGAGATAAGCCAAGAACGAAGTCGGGGAGACGATGATAACCTTTTTATCTCGGAAAGCATATTCAACCAGATCACGCGTATTAACCTGCACCGCTCCAACCTTGTTAATCAATAGGTCGTAATAAATCGCCTCCGAAGGAATAAACATGAAAGCAAAATCCATAGTCTTCTCCGCTGGCTTTACATACTTGGAAGTCTCATCGATCCTGGTCTTCAGATCCTGCTTGAATTGCTTTTCAAACTTTTCCTTAGTCTCGGCATCCTTGGCATTCAGGACTCTTTCATAGTTTTCTAAAGAAAATTTAGAGTCTACCGGAATAACCTTGTCCTTCACAAAGACTACAGCATCGACTATCGAGCCATCCTTGAAAGGATATTGCATTTGATAAGAATTAGGCGGCAAGACATTCTTCAGAGTTTCCTCCAAGAAATATTCACCCAAAACACCACGCTGTTTCGGATTCTTCAAGATATCTTGTAAGCTTTGCAATTGGGTGGAAAAATCCAACACCTGGCGGTTAGTCTCCTCTAACTTAGCTAAACGATCAGTCAAATCAGTGATTATCTTGGTAGACTGTCCGGAAATATTCTGCATGATCTTGGCAGTCTGGCCAAAATTCTCCTTGTTGGCTTGATGAGTTTCAGACAGTTTCTTGTCTAACTCATAACGGATTTCCCGATTCTGGTCTGAAAGCTGAGCCAGCTTCTCAGATTGCTGAGCCAATCTTTCCATCAGGGCAACTGATTTGACATCGCCGCCGCCATTCTTCAAAAGCAAAGAAATGACTGCTATCAAACCGCCTAAAACTAAGATAAAAAATATCACTAAAAAAGTAGTATTCATATGTTATTATTATGATGTATTAATCTATTTTTACCATATTTTACGAATAAAAACAAATCGGCCCGGAAACAAAAAACCCAGCCGTCTGACTGAGTTTTTCTATTTCAAAAATCAAGTATTTTCTTATGACCAGGTAACGCCCGCAACTTGGTCCTTATCTTCCTTGAATCTCATGATTCTGACCCCCTGAGTATCACGGCCTAATTCGCTGATAGACTTGAAAGGCAATCTGATAACCTGGCCTTTTTCTGAAATAACGATTAGATCTTTAGCTTCCATATTGTCATAATTAACCACGAAAGCATTAGTAATATCACCGGTCTTATCAGTCACTTTGGCTGTCCGGATACCGCTACCGCCTCGGCCTTGGACCTTATAAAGAGACAAAGGAGTTCTCTTGCCAAAACCATTAGCCATGATGGTCATGATCTGATAGCTTCTTTTTTTCTCTTTGTCGGTCTTGATGACCCCCATGCCGACAACTATGTCCTTGCCTTTTAAACGCATGCCTTTGACGCCAGAAGCGCCACGGCCCATATCCCGAACATCTTTCTCCTTGAAACGGATAGCTTGACCTTTGGCTGTAATCAAGGCGATATCATCGGAACCGCTAGTCGGCTTAGCCCAAATCAGCCGGTCATCATCCTTAACCTTCATGGCAATTAAACCGCTACGGCGGACATTAGCAAAGGCCTTCAGTTCCACTTTCTTGACTAAGCCTTTTTCGGTAACGAAGAATAGATATTTGCTATTGGTCAATTTATCCAAAGGTAAAGTGGAAGTAACTTTTTCTCCGCCTAAAAGTTGTAAGAAGTTAACAATCGGAGTACCCTTGGCAGTCCGAGAAGCTTGAGGAACCTCATGAGCCTTCAATTGGAAAACCCGGCCGCGAGTAGTAAAGAACAACAAGTCGCTATGAGTAAAAGTAGTAAACATGAATTCGACTGAATCTTCCTCCTTGGTAGTCAGACCGATAACGCCTTTGCCGCCTCTGGCCTGGACCTTGAAGGTGCCAGGATCAATCCGCTTTATATAGCCATCACGAGTCATCATGATCATGGTTTCTTCATTAGGCACCAAGTCTTCAATATTAAAATCTTTAACGCCATGAGCGATAACCTGGGTTCGGCGTTCATCAGCAAACTTTTCTCTTACTTCATTCAATTCTTTCTGAATAATGGACCGGATCTTGGAAACTGATTTCAAGATGGATTGTAATTCTTTGATTAATTTCAATTTTTCTTCTAATTCCTGTTCAATCTTCAAGCGCTCTAAGTTAGCCAGATTCTGCAGTCTCATCTCCAAGATAGCAACTGCCTGGCGTTCAGACAGCTTAAACTTCTTTATCAAATTAGCCTTGGCAATCTCCTTATCCTTGGAAGCCTTGATAGTCTTGATGACCTCATCAATATTCTTGAGAGCGATCATCAAGCCTTCTAAGATGTGGGCCCGATCCAAGGCCTTGTTCAACTCGAACTGAGTCCGATTCTTGATAACCACTTCCCGGTGCTTAATATATTCTTCCAGGATCATCTTCAAAGTTAATATCTTAGGCTGGATAGCATCCACTAAGGCTAACATATTAACATGGAAAGTGGATTGCAAAGCTGTATTCTTATACAAACTATTTAAAATCTTCTTTGGGTATGAATCTTTCTTCAAATCTAATACGATCCGAATGCCATCGCGGTCTGATTCGTCACGTAGATTCTTGATACCATCAATCTTCTTATCCTTTACCAACTCAGCGATTTTTTCTACCAACGAAGCTTTGTTAACCTGGTATGGCAATTCGGAAATGATAATCTGGAAATCATTATGCTTGTTCTCTTTGATATCGGCCCGACCACGCATCACGATGCCGCCCTTGCCGGTGGCATAAGCGGTCAAAATATCCTTGTGGTCATAAATAATGCCTCCAGTCGGGAAATCTGGACCTTTAACAAACTTAGTCAGATCTTCAATGGTCGCTTCCGGATTTTCAATCAAATGATTGATAGCATCAATCAATTCTCCCAGGTTATGAGGCGGGATTGAAGTGGCCATACCGACAGCAATACCCATAGTGCCGTTTAAAAGCAAGTTTGGCAGTTTAGCCGGCAAGACCCGAGGTTCCTGATGGGAACCATCATAGTTAGGAACGAAATCAACCGTATCCTTTTCAATATCAAAAAGCATCTCCTCAGAAATGGAAGATAATTTAGCTTCGGTATAACGCATAGCGGCAGCGCTGTCACCATCGATTGAACCGAAGTTACCTTGGCCACGGACTAACGGATAACGCATAGCAAAATCCTGAGCTAGGCGGACCATCGAATCATAAACGGCTGAATCGCCATGCGGATGATATTTACCTAGAACTTCACCGACGACAGTCGCTGATTTACGGAACTTAGAATTAGCTTTCAAGCCGATATCCCACATCGCATACAAGATACGGCGATGGACCGGTTTCAAGCCATCACGAACATCAGGCAAGGCTCGAGAAACGATAACACTCATGGCATAATCCAAATAAGCCCGCTTCATTTCCTCAGAAATCGGCTGGGTCTCGACTACACCATAAGCAGTCTGCCGGCGAGTATTTCCACTTGGAGCAGACTCCAAAGATACCTCCTCTGGAGTTTCAGGATTATTCTTAATCTCTTCGTTATTAGAAATAGCTGGTTTTTTCTTCTTATCCATATAAAATTAATTGTTTTGCAAATTTTTCTCGATATCCTCTAACCTATCTTTTAATTCTACCGATCGAGTGGTGGAGCCAGTGCTCATCAAGCTCGAAGTGGAAGAAGTAGAAGTTGAGTCAGATTGTCCAATCTTAGCCTTCAGACTATCCTCTAAGTTATTTAAGCTACTGGAAGCATTAGCCGCTTTAGCTGCCGCTTCCTTCTTAGAGTCAAACTCATCCATCTTATCGACTACAGATGCCATCGTCTTATCAAAACGTCCTTTAACATCTTTCCAATCAAGCTTTTCTTGTTCAGAACTGATCAATTTTTCGGAATAAGGACTAATGAAGCTCTTAACATTAAAAGCCCAAAGACAAGCAATCGCTATCATAATGACAGTGATGCCGATGATCATGATTTTCTTATGATCTTCACTGGTCCCGGTCTGGGACTTATCTTTTTCTTTGAGCTCCATATATTTTATATTATTCCATGATGCCGTCTAGATTGATATCATATAATATCTGTTCGGCAACTAGGCGATAATTAATAGCTTCATTTTCATTGAACCAAATCTTGATTTCACGTTGAGCTTCCTCTGGTATATCAGAACAATGGATCAAGTTCCGGACAGCCCGATCATCAAAACCGGCCAATTCATAAGAATCGATAGTATAATCACCTCTCAAAGTACCAACATCAGAAGTCAACGGTTCAGTGCCGCCGACTAATTTTTTAACGATACCGACGGCCTGATTGCCCTCCCAAATCATTGGCATAATAGGGCCGGAAGTCATGAATTTGACCAAAGCGCCAATGATATCGCGGCCGTATTCAATAGCTTCCTTCTCAACCGGCAAACCCATGGCTTGGCGGTTTTCTACAATCTTAGTACCTTTTTTCAAGAACCATTCTTCATCCTTATTATAATGAGTCCAGCATTGTTCTTCGGTAGCCATGATAAACTTGCCGGCAACTAATTTTAAGCCAGTCTTTTCAATCCGAGAAATAATATCTCCAATCAATGAGCGCTGGATAGCGTCCGGTTTCAAAATGACAAAAGTCCTTTCTTTCTTTGGATGTTCTAACATATAATTATAAGCTTAATATCACCAGCTCCATATCTTCAGCCGGCAAATCTTTTTTATTTATTTTTAATTTTTCTTCATAACTAGCCTCAATACCCAACTCCTTGATAAACTTATCAACGCCATCGATATCCGCCTTAACATCCTTAGTCTTATAATGCATCGGGATGACGATCCGAGGTTCTATCTGGGAAATGACTTCAACCGCCTTCTTAGCATCAAGGGTATATTTACCCCCTACCGGAACCAGCAAGATATCGATTCCCTCCAAACGTTCTAATTGCTTGTTATCCAAAACATGACCCAGATCGCCCAAATGGCAGATAGTGATATCGTCCATTTCAATCCGATAGATAATATTGGAACCTCTTTCTGCTCCTTTAGCTTCATCATGATAGGAAATGATTCCCTCAACCATCACTCCTTTGATATCATATTCGCCGGCGCTTTTAACTACATGAGGATTGCCTCTCAAAGCTCCGACATTATTATGATCGCTGTGATCATGGCTGACAGTTATGATGTCAGCTTCAAAATTAGGGAGTTTCAACCCCAGGGATTTATCAAACGGATCAGTCACTAAAGTTAAGCCTTCAGTACCTAATTTATCTTGAATTTTAAAGCAGGAATGCCCTTGCCAAGTAATAATCATAGTATTTATATTAGTCCATAAACAAAAATGAAGGTCTAGAAACCTACCTAGATTATAGCAAGAATATTGGGCCAGGTCAATTTAAAGACAAATAAAAAAGCGCCGGTTTAGACCAGCGCTTTTGATAAGCTTTTTTCTACAGTTTAATTTGCTACATCGAGAATGAAGGTGCCCTTTTTGGGACCGGAAGCTAAAAATTTCAACCATTTGGTGCCACGCTCGGTTGCTCTGACAAGCATCGGCTGGGAAACTTCAGCTTTGAAGAAATACTTCAAATTCAAGTAATTCTCTCCATACTTCACATAAACGATCTTTCCTTTTTCACCAGTACTTCCACCAGGAAGGACATAAACGGTAGGATTGCCTTTGGCGTCATAAGCTCCTTCGATGGTGACATCGATAGGGGAGTTTGAACGCAGTTTCAAAGGATAAACCTTCATACCGGCATCGCGGATACTGAGATCGAAGAATTCATCAGTCAGAATAACGACTGAAGAGTTTTCGAAGATCGGCAGCGTTTTGGCAGTCGGGATAGCATTGTCTCCTTCAGCCATGATGATGGAAATCTTGCTGTCTTTGAATCCGGTAGATGTCAACTGTTTTTTGGTGCTGGCAGAAATGTTCATACTGTCTTTAGAAGCCAGTGTTTTTCCGTAGAATGGGTGTCCGGGTTCAGTAAAGGTAATCGCCACACTGGAATTGTTCTTAATAACACAAGTAGTTGTGTTATCGAGCAGTTCGTTGGTTTTGAATCCGATACCTCTTTCTTTGTTTCCTGAAATAATGAATCCTTCAGCTGCTTCTTTCGTATCAGCTATATGGATGATGTATTTCAGCTTGCTGAAAGATTCCAGGTAGTTTTCACCCAATGCCGGGTTCGTAGGATCAAGAGTCAGCCGGAAGGCCAACTTGCTGAATGTCATGTCGACTACCGGTGAATACACCGAGTCGGCGAACATTTCCAGGGAGACCTGCCCGTTGGGCTTGATTTCAGTCCAGGTAGTTAACCCGGATTTTTCTTTCGAATCCGAATGGGCTCCGATAAAGATCGACACGTTTTTGTGGTTTACAAAAACGAACTTGGTCGTCTTCGGAGTGTGGGATTTGGTTTGGGCATTCGCGCCCATGACACTGCAAAGCAGCACCATCATGAATATTACAAGATTTCTCGTTTTCATGTCGTTATGTTTTTTCGTTATTATTAATTCCGTTAATTTTCAGAGCAACATTTCTCATCATCTTCTAGAAAGATAATGAAGAACATTGCTCCGAAAACCGAAAACATACAAACCATGAAACGGATATTTGATTTTCAAAGTTCTGACAATTGACTTCCTAATTTAGCATACTGTTTCAAAAATGTCAATACCTAAGTTTAATATTGTTTAGATTAATCCTGATATTAGCATTTTCAATGGTTTAATTATATCATAATAAGAATATTTTGTCAAGAGTAATAAAAAAGGCATGTTTTTTACATGCCTTTTAGTTTTTTTGAGAGTTTCGATTATTCCTCTCCTTTGGATTCAGCATCGGCTTCTTTCTGGGCGGCAGCGTCTTCAGCGTCGGCTTCAATCTGCGCCATTAATTCTTCGCATTCTTCTTCTGATAAGCCAGCGCAAGGATTTTTCTTTTTGCCAGTCTTCTTAACCACGGTGGTAGTAGTATTATCAACTACTGTAGTGGAGTTGTTGTTGACTAACAGCACGCTGACATCGCTTTCCAACTGAGAAATACGGGAATTCGACTTGTTAAGGTCAGTCTTGGAAACATAATTGCCGGATCCCGATCTTCTGTTTTCCAATTTTTTTAAGCGGCTATCAAAATCTGAAAGCAGCAAACTGAATGCCTCAATCGAATCACCGTGGACATTAATCAAACTGTCGTGACGAATCAGGTCATTACCCTGGGAGATAATCAGGGCAGAATCGCGCGTAATTCCTTTCTGTAAGTCCGCATCTTTCTTTGCAAAGCTTGAGTTGTTGCTTCTTACAAAGAAGATAACGAACACAACCATAATGAAGGAAAAGAAGATCATAAATTTTAAGAAAGTGCGGCTGGTTGCCGGCTTGTCAAACTTCTTTTCTTTCTTCTGGTTTTTAGCAGTATCTACCGTTTCAATGTTTTCAACGGTTTCAACGTTTTCTTTGTTTTTTTCAGGAGTTTCCATGTTATCTGAATTTTTAATTGTTTTTACTCTGTTTATTGGTCCAAGGCTCCGCCAATCCAAACTAATGACAGACAGAATCTTGGACCAATAAAACAAAACAATTATTTTTCAACGACCTAAATTGACTTAACAATATAGCATAGTATAAAAAATTTGTCAATGGTCGACTGATTCTCCTCAAAAATCCAATAAAAAAGAGCTGTTTTTAACAGCCCTTTTGCAATCTCAGATTCATAATATCACCAACCGGGCTTTGAAACGGAACCGCTGGACTTAAAGATCCGTTCGAAACGGAACTTCTTCTGTCCTCCCTTTCCTCCATTATTCTGCGGGTTCGGCTTGTCATTGGTGATAACCGGAACAACCTTATTGGTATCAACCGGCAAAGAAATGGTATTGTTAACCGGATTTTCCTTGGTCGTAATCAAAAGCGGATCATTCTTAGCCGTCACTTTAGCGAAACTATCCTGCTTGCTTTTGACATTCTTCAATTCAAGATTGAACATGTCAGTAAAGGAACTGACATAGTTCGATTGGCTGCTTTGGAAGGTTTCTATCCGCTTATCAACCTTCTTGCAGCGCGAATTGACATAGGAGGTTAATTCGACTTTCTGGCCAGACAATCTTTCATCCAGATAGGTGTTAGAGACAAAGCTGTCTTTAAACTGCTGAACGTAGCTCTGCTGCGATGCCAGCACAGGGAAAATCGTGTCTTTAACCAAAGTTGTAACCTCTTTCAAAGAGTCAGATAAGTTATCACATTTCTTTTGGACTTTGATAACCCTGGAGCCCAAGAGTATCAGAGAAACGATAAAAATAGCAGTTAAGAACAGGATGCTAATCCGGTTCCATTTTTTCCTTTTTTCGGGATTTTTTTCGAGATTTTTCATTTATCAGAAAGTTTGGTGAATATTAGGTTAATTAAAGAACGATGACAGAGTATCTTAAAATAATAATAATTTTTTGTCAATAACCGATAAAAACAAAAAATACCCTGATCAATCAGAGTATCTTTGCTATGTCGGGCTGCCCGGAATCGAACCGGGATTACACGAACCCGAATCGTGCGTAATACCACTATACCACAGCCCGAGTTTTATCCTTCCAGTTTAACAGAAAGAATTTATTAGTCAAACAAAAAACCGCTTTTACAGCGGCTTTTTGTTATATAAATTGAAATTTGGTATTTATGAGGCTAACAGGCATCAATTCGAGTCCGATGTAATTCTCTTGCGAAAAGTTTTCTCTTGTGAGAAAAATTTCCATCGAACCGACTTTATGTTGGAGTCTATGACTTAACATAATTATCTCCCTAGAAAGGAGGTGATCCATCCACAGCTTCCGCTACGGATGCCTTGTTACGACTTAGTCCTTGTCGCCGACCCTACCTTCGGCCCCTAATGGGGACTTCGGGTATTGCCGACTCCCTTGACTTGACGGGCGGTGAGTACAAGACCCGAGAACGTATTCACCGTAGTATAGCTGACCTACGATTACTAGCGATTCCAGCTTCACGAAGTCGAGTTGCAGACTTCGATCCGAACTGAGAAAGGTTTTTTGGGATTTGCTCCACCTCGCGGTTTGGCGTCCCTCTGTACCTTCCATTGTAGCACGTGTGTTGCCCAAGGCGTAAGAACCATGCTGATTTGACGTCAT
>CAZXEE010000003.1:0-93448 GCA_964639785.1 uncultured Gammaproteobacteria bacterium | reverse complement strand
ATGTTTAATAAAAAAGAAAATTAAGTTACTATTCGCTAAATTACAATTTATAGGGTAAAGATAATAGGAGCCGAAAGGCTCTTATTTTTGTGCCTTTAAATCCTATTCACTTACAAAACTTTTCTTATTATATATGTTAAATCGTATTCACTCTAAAAAGTTTGTTGTATTAAGAATGGTGTCGTGATAGATGTCGGACAAGGCGATTCTGTTCTGATTAGAAATAGCCAGGGCCAAAATATCTTGATTGATGGCGGACCGAATAAATCTATTCTGGAAAAGGTCGGCCGGATACTCCCCTATGACAACCAAAAGATTGATACTATGATCTTGACCCATCCCCATGCCGACCATCTCGTCGGACTAATGGCTATCCTGGAACGCTACCCGGTTGACACCGTCATCTACACTGGAGTCGATTACTCCAACTCTGATTATCGCCATTTTCAAGAAATAATCAAGCAAAAAGCCCAGAAAGTCATCATCGCTGACGCTACCGTATCCATGGATTTAAGCGACAATTGCCGTCTTGATATCCTCTATCCGTTAACCAACGTTTCGGGGGAAGATTTCAATAATATCAACAACAGCTCGATCGTCTCTGAATTGGGCTGCGGCGATAATGATATATTGCTAATGGGCGACGCTGAAAAAGAAGTCGAAAAAGAATTGATTGAAAATTACCCGCAACTCCAATCAGACATCCTCAAACTGGGACATCATGGATCTAAGACAGCCAGCAGCCAAGAATTCCTGGAGTTAGTAAGCCCGCAAATGGCTATTATCCAGGTCGGGAAAGAAAATAAATACGGTTTGCCATCCCCCGAAACGATAGAAGAGTTGGAAAAATT
Source organism: uncultured Gammaproteobacteria bacterium (assembly GCA_964639785.1). Lineage (GTDB taxonomy): Bacteria > Patescibacteriota > Patescibacteriia > Patescibacteriales > UBA12465 > CG1-02-41-21. Next base: position 92,597 of record CAZXEE010000003.1, on the reverse strand, counting down.
AAGACTGAAAGTTATCCGCACCGACAATGATGGAGACCTCAAGGTCAACCTGCAAAAAACTAGCCTAAAATACCAAAAACTCTGAATTTAAGGGCTTTTTAGCTATTTTCATTATATTCAAAAATCTGTGGATAAGCTGTGTATTGACAAATATTTTTTTCTATGATATAGTTATAAGTCGTTAACAATGAGACAAAAGAAAAAGGTCATTTGGAACGGGTCAGGCACGACAAGCATGGGATTTTTTTCCACGGTTTTAGGGCTCACGCTCACGAATTCGTAGAAAAAAACTTTCTTGCCTATCCCGTTTTAGCTGATCTTTTTTTAACGCTTCACAACAGAATATTATTACGCCGGAACCAAAGGTCATTTGGAACGGGTCAGGCACGACAAGCATGGGATTTTTTTCCACGGTTTTAGGGCTCACGCTCACGAATTCGTAGAAAAAAACTTTCTTGCCTATCCCGTTTTAACTGATCTTTTTTTGTACTAAAAAAGAACCCCTGCTTAGAGGTTCTTTTTTATTATGATTCTTGATTATTGAATAATTGTGGAGGTGGCAGCGGTAGAAGTTGAAACCGGATTAGTGCTAGTAGCTGTTGTTGTCTTAGCCACTCCGACCAGACAAACTTCTTGCCAGGGGACATAATGAGAACTGAATCTCCTTTCCTCTTTCTTTTCATCTGAAGAGCCAGGATTATAAACCACCTTGTAATCGAAATAAGCATCAGCTCCATTATGAGCGCTCTCAGTACACTTCTTCTTACCCGGAGCTAAGTCAGTAGTCTCGATAATCTTCTTAGGAGCTGGCTTAACTATATTATAAATGACCGGCTTAGTAATAGTTACTTCTCGGCCATCTTTAACTCCCCAAAAATCAAAATAGAAATCATTTCCTTCGATCCTAGATTGAATCAGGATATAATTGCCGGTGTCATTAATAAAACGGACATCAGGATTAGGGACATAAATAGCGGCATCCATTCCGGCTGGCTCATAGTAAGAGACGCGATATGAGTGATTTCTTCTGGCTGTAATCGGCAAGCCTGATCCTAGGGCCGCTCTGAATATAGTGGTTCCAACCTGGCACAAACCACCGCCATATTCCGGCAAGGTTTTATTTTCCTTAATCACTAACTCCGGCAAATACCCTGTGCTAGCATCTATATTACCCAGAGTCTTGACTAAAGAAAACTCCTCTCCCGGCTTGATTAACAAGCCATTAACAGCTGCCGCTCCGGTAGCGATATTGTGCCGTCGATTTCTGGTTGAACCGGCAAAATTAGAATGACCGGTGCCGATAATTTCCTTGATTCCCAAATTATTAATATCGGCCACCAAAATCTTATCTTCAATAATAGTGTCAACCGCCAAAGCGATAGTGCTAGTCGATCGATTATCTAAATTATCTTTAATCCGCTTAATTGATTCTGGCACGTTCAGCTTAACTCCATCAGAACTGACCTGGAAACTGCCCACCTTACCGCCCTGAATTTCAAAACGAGCCTTGGTGGGTTCCTTATCTATCTTCGGAGCAATGGCTGTCTCTAAATATTTTCCTCCTAATTCACTGGAAATGCTAACCCGGACATGGCCGTTTCTTTCCAATCCCAAGACAGAAGCTAACTTCGCCTTATCAATTTCCGTCTTAAAAGTTTGGCTGGAAGAACTAGCCTTGTATTCCAATTTAACCGGAGCTAGCGCCAAAATACTATCAGCCTGAGCTTGGAAATCACCGGCATCACTCGACAAGATGGTCGCCTCTTCAATTCTCGAGGCCAACTTTATCGGCTTGATATCACCAGCAGCTAAATTGACTTTCAGATCATTAATAGCTCTGTCATACTCAATAACCTCGCCAGATACTGCCTCTTTGACATTGAAAGAAAACGATCCCGGAACCAATTCTAATTCAGCGTTCCTCACCGGAACTTCCAAATCACCGAACTTGTTTTTTAACTCTTGCCGAATCCCATCTTCATTCAAGCGATAGACAAAATCGACTTGGCGAGAATTGAATCGCAACTTGATCTGGCTCCAGAGATTAACCAAAAAATTTTCTTCCCGACCGATATTATATGCTTTCTTGGCTGTCTCGTTCGGATCAAAATCCCAAATGAAAGAAGACAGGTCGATATCAAAAGATGATTTAGTGGAAGCGACATTCACAGTCCTATCCTTATAAGAAAACTTCAATTCTTGGTTAGCTAAAGAGTCACTCTTATCCTTAATCATTTTCTCCGCCTCAGAAAAAGACCGGCCTCCCAGATCAAGGTCGTCAACTACGACGCCCGGAAAAATCCTGTTGTCATAAACCTTGACGTATACTAAATAAGCCCCCAAAACAAGAGTTAAGAGAGCTGAAGTGATAGCCAGAGATAAAAACCAAGTACGTTTAGCGCGAAGGGATAACATGAAATTTAAGAAATTTTTAATATTTCATTCAAGATATTTTTAGCTAATTGCGGATCATCAGCCACCAGGTCTTTCTGAGGATGGACAGAAAAATATAATTTAGACCCCAAGATGATATCCTGAGGCAATTTATCCTTGGGCCAAACCACTATTTCATCAGATTCATCTTTCAATATAACCTGGTCCGCTTCAAAGCCGGAAACGATAAAGTTGTAGAGCATATTATTCTTTAACGGTAACCTTAATACTTTTAGCCGCTCCCACCTTATCCAAGACAACCGTTAATACTCCGTTCTCTAAAAAAGCCTGAATCTTCTTAGGATCGACTTCCGCCGGCAACACCAGGGAACGAGAAAATGACCCCCAATAACACTCCCGATAGACATAATCGGAATCTTGAGAGTCTTTTTCTTCTTCTCTCTTGCCTTTAATGGTCAAGAGATCATTGTGCAGAGAAATACTTAAATCTTCCGGCTTTACCCCGGCCATCGCCGCTTTAACGATAATCTGTTTTTCCGTAGAATAAACGTCCACTAGAAGCTGGCCTTCAATCGCCGAATCGTCTAACCAACGATCGGTCAAATCAGAAGGACTACCAGGAGCAATCTGGTATTTATGCGTGTCACGCTTAGAAAAAATATTAAACATAGATGTAAAAAGAATAAAAGATGTGGGCCCGACTGGATTCGAACCAGTGACCTCTACAATGTCAATGTAGCGCTCTAACCAACTGAGCTACGAGCCCGCTTATTTAAAAATTGCTAATAACAATTTAGCAATATTATGAAAAAAAGTAAACAATAGCACAAAAATTGAAAAAATTACCAATATTAGCCAACTTTACAAAGGCAAAAAACTATGCTAAAGTTATCTCACAATCCCTTAATAATTAATTAAAGTTTTTAGGAAAGTTGCGGTCGATTCGGATGTTATAAATTTCAAATTTTAACTCGTTAAATAATAAAATCTCATAAAATAACCCTGGTCTGGCTTAGGGCTGGAATCTTTTTAAAATAAAAAGCTCAGGATTAGAGATTGCCTCACTTCCTAAAATCCAATCATAAAAAATATGCAGTATGTCCTGTATATTATCATTTTGGCCGCTGGTTTCACTGCTGGTTATTTCGTGTACCGCAAACGTTCCGCTCTAAAAGTCGGAACCGCCGAAAGCAAGGCCGAGAAGATATTAAACGACGCCAAAGCTAAATACAAAAAAATTGAACTGGACGCTCAAGAAAAAGCTCTGAAAATCATTGAAGAAGCTAAAAAGGAAGAAAGCGAACGACGCAAAGAAAGCAATTCCTTGCAACAACGTTTGGAACAACGCGAAACCGCTTTCTCCCAGAAATTGCTCGATTTGCAAGAAAAACAACAGAAATTATATGACAAGGTAAACGAGGTCCAAGAAATCAAAGAAAAGATCAAAGAGATTAAAGAAGAACAATTGACCAAATTAGAGAAGATCGCTCAATTAAACAAAGAAGAAGCCAAGGATGTCTTGTTAAAGAATGTCGAAACTCAATATAAGGATGATATCATTGCCCGCATCAACAAACTTCAAGCTGAAAATGACGATTCTTTCGATGAGAAAGCTAAGAACCTGATTGCCAATGCTATGCAACGCTTGGTGTCCACCTACACTCCGGAACTTTCCACTACCACCGTTGACCTTCCAAGCGATGAAATGAAGGGACGCATTATCGGTCGCGAAGGCCGTAACATCAAATCGATCGAACAGATGACTGGAGTAGAAATCATCGTCGACGACACCCCGAATGCCATCACCATTTCCGGCTTCTCCCTAATCCGTCGCCATATCGCTAAAAAAGCTTTAGATTATTTGATAAAAGACGGACGTATTCATCCAACTAAGATTGAAGATGCCGTAGAAAACGCCAAGAAAGATATCGCCATCGATATCAAGAAGGCCGGAGAAGAAGCCATGTATGATGTTGGTGTCGCCGGTTTTGACCCTAAACTGGTCCAGATTCTAGGCCGTTTGAAATACCGCACCAGCTATGGCCAGAACGCCCTGAGACACTCCATTGAAGTCGCTCATTTGTCAGCTATGTTGGCCGAAGAATTGGGTGCTGATGTCACCATCGCCAAGAAAGGCGGTTTGCTGCATGATATTGGAAAAGCTGTCGATCATGAAATCCAAGGTAACCACAATGAAATCGGCCGAGACATCGCCAAAAAATTCAACCTGCCAGCCGAAATCATTGCTCCGATTGAAACCCATCATGACGACCATCCTTCTACCCTGATTGCCGTTATCGTCAAAGTGGCCGATGCTATCTCATCTGCTCGCCCTGGAGCTAGAAGCGATACTAGAGAAAACTACCTGCAACGTTTGGAAGAATTAGAAAAGATCGCTCTGTCATTCGAAGGCGTCGACAAGACCTATGCCATCCAAGCCGGTCGTGAAATCCGCGTCTTCGTCCAGTCCGATACTATCGATGATCTGGGTTCCCACGGATTAGCCCGAGAAATCGCCAACAAGATTGAACAGGAATTAAAATACCCTGGAGAAATCAAAGTGAATGTTATTAGAGAAACTCGCGTCATTGAGTTCGCTAGATAATTATTAACCATATGAATAAAGCAAAACTAATCGAAACCTTAGCCGAAAAGACTAACCAAAAATTAAGTAAGGAAACCGATAAGATCGGCAAGAAGCAATCAGAAGCTATGATCGAAGCCTTGGCTGAAATCATCATCGATGAACTCAAGAACGACCGAGAAGTGACTATCACCGGCTTCGGCACTTTCTCTTCTATGACCAGATATGCCAGAGGCGGAGTTAATCCTAGAAAACCTAATGAAAGGATTATTATCCCAGCTGTAAAAGTGGCTAAATTCCGTACCGGTAAGAACCTGAAAGAAGCCTTAAAGAATTAAATATGAAATCAGGCCTATTTAGCCATAAATAGGCCTATAAGCATCCGTAGCGCAACTGGATAGAGCGTCTGGCTTCGGACCAGAAGGTTGCGGGTTCGAATCCTGCCGGGTGCACAAAATAGGGGGGTTTACAGACTTGATTTTTTTTATTATTATATATAAAATAATGGCTGGGTAGCTCAGTTGGTTAGAGCGTAGCACTCATAACGCTAAGGTCGAGAGTTCAAGCCTCTCCCCAGCCACAGCCACCCTATAACAAATATTGCGCTGTTAGCTCAGCTGGTAGAGCAGATCCCTCTTAAGGATAAGGTCGAAGGTTCGAATCCTTCACGGCGCACAAATAAAAAACAGACTAGAAATAGTCTGTTTTTTATTTATATCAGCAATTATTTTTCTGATGTTTCATCTTCTTTCTTCTCTGGTAATTCTAGGTTTTCCCGCTTAATCATTTTATTTACAATCACATAGAGAAAGGTGATGATGATCAAGAGAGTGATGAAGGATGATAAAGGTTTCCCGATATTGAATCGAACACTGCCAATATTTATCACTAAACTGGTTAGTTCATTATTTGGGATAAGCAGATTTAGCAATGGGATAAAGACACCGGAAACCATAGATTCTACAAAATCCTTGGCCGCCTGAGCGACGATGACGCCGATAGCAATACCGATAACCGAATACTCCTTCAGGAAGGCGAATAAACGATTAAAGAACCCACCGACATGGTGCAAAGGCTCCAAGTCTTCAATCTTGATCTCCTTGATCTTCTTAAGCTGTTTGATCCTCTTATCCTTAATTTTTTCCATCCTCTCCTTCATATTTTTATTCTTCTTGGGTTTCTACTTTTTCTTTAGAATCACCGGCATCCTGGGCTTTTTCCTGGTCCAAAACTTTCTTGCGGATGTCAGTAATCATCTTCGGATTATCCTTCAAAAACTGTTTGGCATTTTCCCGGCCAGTACCTAACTTGACTTCACCATAGGTATAAGTAGCTCCGGACTTCTTGATGATACCGCGCTCTGAAGCTAAATCCAATACATCACCGGCAATAGAGATACCTTCGTTATACATGATATCGAACTCGCAAGTCTTGAATGGAGCGGCCACCTTATTCTTAACAATCTTAGCCTTGACCCTATTACCTAGAATCTTTTCACCTTGCTTGATCTGGGCAGTGCGCCTAACCTCAACCCTGACAGAAGAATAGAACTTCAAAGCGTTGCCACCGGTAGTAGTTTCCGGATTGCCAAAAAAGACTCCAATCTTATTTCTGATCTGATTGATAAAGATAACGATAGTCTTGGTCTTGGCTACTATTCCAGTTAGTTTTCTCAAAGCCTGGCTCATCAAACGAGCCTGAAGACCCATATGCTGATCACCCATATCACCTTCGATTTCTTTCTGAGGCACCAAGGCAGCCACACTGTCGACAACGATCACATCGACTGCATTAGACCTAACCAAGGTTTCGACGATCTCTAAAGCCTGTTCTCCGGTGTCTGGCTGAGAGATAAGCATCTCTTTGATATTAACTCCGATCTTCTGGGCATAATCAGGATCCAGAGCGTGCTCAGCGTCGACAAAAGCGGCAATACCGCCTAATTTCTGCACCTCAGCCACGATATGCTGAGCCAGAGTAGTCTTGCCGGATGATTCCGGACCGAAAACCTCTATGATTCTTCCACGAGGCACACCCCCGATACCAAAAGCCAAATCCAATGAAAGACAACCGGTGGAAACGGCATCGATGTTAGTTTTCCTGACATCGCCGAACTTCATGATGGAACCTTCGCCAAATTTTTCCTTGATCTGGCTCATAGCCGAAACTGCGGCATCCATCTTCTTGCCGGCCTCCTTGCTATCTTCTGCAATAGCCTTGGCTTTTTTTTCTTTACTCATACTTGTCTATTAGCAACTTGACCGAAACAGGCAGGTCACCGTCGCTTGAATTAAATAATCAATAAATTTAATATACCACTTCTCCAATCCAACAGGCCTAAAACAGAAGTAAAATAACACTGGAGAAAATAATATTCTAATTAACTGCGCAATTTCCGTTACTATCTAAAATGCTGCTAGCGTGACCGTTACAACACGAAGGATTATTCTGATCTGCTATACAATCCGGGCCGCTAGATGGCTTGAAACAATTCTGATAGATATCCTTGACGCCGGAACCGACTTGGGAAATATAATTAATATTTTCTCCGAACATGGAATGATTGATCTGGGCGCGAGTAATATCCGGTTGACCATCCAAAGGTGAATAATCCAGATTCTCGCTGGTCGTCCAATAGCCAGTCGGGACATTGGTAGTGCTTCTCAAATTTAACAGCTTGTGTTCGACGGTGGTAGTCCCCATCGACAGCTTGACTGAACCGCTCTTTAGTGAACTACTCATAATCAGCTTATCAAATTCGATGACTATCGGATCGGATAAACCGCCACTAGATCCGGATGAATCCGGGGTAATAGTGCGGATTTTGGGCGGAGTGGCATCGATTTGGCTATTAACAAAGAATGACCAGCGATAATTATCCTTATAAGCCGCCAACTTCTCATTTTCATCATAGAAAGAAATCGGACCGTCCGCATTATCATCCCGATTACCGTCTAAAGAATTAAAGGCGGCATCCATTACGCCAACCATCGGAATAATCTTGGCAGCCGGATGATTCTTACCATTATCATCTCGGCAAGATTTAAACAAGCCGGCACTATCCACACAAGTATTATATGGAGCTTTAGCCGCGCAATCATCATTGCTGGCACAGTCAACCAAACTAGCGGTCTTGATCTTGACCTGTAGATTGCTGTCAGCCGGTAAACAATAGATCTTTTCACCGCAACCATTCATGCCGCACTCATTGTTAGTCCTGAACTCTAAAGTCTTATAACCATTGGAAATCTCGAATTTGCCATCAACATAATCACCCACGCAATAGCCGCCAGTACAATTATATGATGCACATTGATTATTAGTCGTACAAACCGACCCATTCGAAGCTGCGGCAGTATCATCATTCACGACCTGAATAGTTTGAAAAACATCGCCGGCATTACCAGAAACAGTTACCGGATTAACCGCTTCATTAAAATTAATCTGGATAGTCGAATTCATCGCTTTGTCCTTTTGATCCTTGACCACCACTGTCTCGCTATTATCAGCTCCACCCTGCATCTGATTAACAGAAATAGTGGCCTGATTATTAGTTGCTAGATTAATAGTGTTGCCGCTAATGCCACCGACTCGAGCTTCAATATCAACTACGGTATTATCAACGCTATTAACGCTAGCCGAGACATCTTCTCGAGAACTCAAAGCAGCCGCAATCCTCATAGCTTGCTGCGTCGGGTTGCTGCTTATCTCAATATTATATCCGCTGGCCGTACCGCTAACGAAAGTATAAGCATCATTGCCGACTGTAATCGTATCAGCCGTCTGAGCTGCAGACACGGTAACTGTCCACATACTGCCAACTGAATGAGAACCGTCACCACCGACAGTTAAAGTAAGATAACCCGGGAAGGTAACATTATTATTATTAAAATCAGCCACTCCTAAAGAAGTTGAGCCCTTATAAAGCTGGGCTTTATTGCCTAAAATAGAAGTAATGGAAAAACTAGTTATGCCAGACTCATTGTAATTAGGCTCTAAGCTGACAGTGGCTGGCTGTTGACCAGGATTACCAGCAACCGTTCCCGGTTGAGCGGCAATGTGAGCCTTGGGAGTACCATTGACTCTAAATTTTCCAGTAGCCGCCACTAAAGAAGAACTGATTGAAACAGTATCGCGCAATTTATCAGGTTCCGGGAAAATGCCGTTGACGACAACCTGAGGAGGAGTTAAATCCAACTTGTTACTGACTTCAAATTGCCAGCGATAATAATCAGTAGCGCAAGTACTGAACATGCCGCAAGTCGCCGTTCCATTAGCACAGCCAGAAGTAGCTTCGATATCATTAGATAGATAGGCGGTATACCACAGATTGCCCGAAGGTGATCCGATCGGCGTAACCGGAGTGACCACCAAAGTCTTATTGTCCCCGGCTGGATGAGTAACGATAGCATCAGTTGAACTAGCATCAGCTGGAGCATCCGAGCCTTCATAAAGCTTGAAGTGTTCCTTGTTAAGGCGATTACAAGCGCTGGTATTATCACAAGCGCAAGCTCCGCCAGAAGTATCAACGCAAACCGTATCCAATTTTACGTCCTCCTTGAAAGTAACGATAATAGCTGTATTTCTTGGAACTTCTCTTTGTTCCGGCTCAGGATAAACGCTCTGGACCGTGCAAGAACCCATAGCTCCGGATCCCAGGCCTAAACCAGTTCGGCCGCCTGCACCGCCATCTGCTCCCTGATTACCAGTATCACCGATCAATCTTCCCAAAATAAAAGACACTATTCCCCAAGAAGACAAGATAATCAATAAGCCAATAATAGCATTCTTCAAAATTTTCTTAGCGGCAGCGATATTTTCTTCATTACCCTGAGAAGTCATCCACTTGAAACCGGCAAAGATGATCAAACTGACAGCAATAATTCCCAAAAACATCATGGCGACATTGATAATCCGAGCTGCGATCTTAATCGGACTATCAGCCGACAATTGGACAGTATTAGTTATTTCATTAGTACCGACATCCAAAGCGGAAGCCGTTTGGACAAAGACTAAAGATAAAACTAAACAGGAAAAAAATGCCAAAATATATTTATTTTTTCTAGTCATTTATTTTTCTCTTAATTTATTGAGATAACACTCAAATTATACCATAAAGCCAGAAAATAAAAAAGCGCCCAGAAAGGGCGCTAAGCGATTAAGATTGGGGTTGATAAGGACTCTGGCCGGACTCATAGATCTCTTTGAATTTATCTGTAATTTGCCTAACTTCAGCCGAATTTTCCAAATAATCCCAAATGTTTCCTTGACCGCTATCTAAATAAAAACGGACCTCGGCATATTTGTCGGAAATAGTCCCAAAGAAACTACCGACATAAGGAATCTTGCTAGGATCGTTTCGATCTGGATTGCCGTCATTAAACCAATAGAAACAGAAACCGATCAAAGCTAAAAAGATAAGAGTGTTAATGATAAAACGCATATGATTAAAATTATTTCTTAATATCCAAAGGTTTAAAAATACTGACAACTCCATACTCTCCATCAAAACCCGGACTGACCGACAATTGCCCCTCCCGAACCCTCTTGATACCTTCAACGATCAAAGGGTCTGTCGATTTCAGAAGCTCTTTCAGATCGCTCTCCAAGAGAATATGGAACTCATTCTTGAATTCTCGCACCAAACGTCGGTATTCATTTTGTACCTTTTTAGACTGCCGGCTCTTGACACCAAAAGCCTCTGCAATGATCTTATCCAGACCGACCAATTTCCGATATCCGGTAACTGCTTCAGGAATAAATCCAGGTTTCCGATCAGCCAGCTCATCCACCCGATAAGCCACTCCCAGAGTCAGCGGTTTGTGGCACACCGGACAGATTCCTAAATTCTTCCGGCTCTCTTGTGGCGAACAACTGAAATGACAATCGCGATGCCCGTCAAAATGATACATCCCCTCTTCCGGATAGAACTCAATGGTATATTTTATCTTCTTCAAATCCCTAATCTTGATGGCTTGATAAATTTCTTCATAGGTCAGTTCTGATAATTCCAACACCGTAGCTTCTCGGCCAATATTAGCCAAGCTATGGGCATCAGAGCTGGACAAAACCGTCAGCTTATCAAGACCTGACAAACGCCAATTCATCGCCGGATCACTCGATAAGCCGGTTTCATAAGCGTAGATGTTTTTCGTCTCCTCTTTGAAACATTCTTCCATAGAATCAAAACCGGACTTAGAACCGAAGACAGCAAACCAAGGAGTCCAGATATGGGCCGGGTAGACCAAGAAACGATCATCGACAGCCAAACATTCACGCACAAAATCAGGCGCGCTGATCCCCAGTATCGGTCGGCCATCTGACCGAAGATTAAATCTTCGGGATAAGCGATCATTCAATCTCTCGGCTGCTTCCAAATTAGGAGCATGGACCACTAGATGAATCTTCCTAACCTTATCTCCGTCTTTGTAGATAAGGGCGACCTCAGATGATAAGATAAATTTTATCCTTTTCTCCGGATCTGATTTCAGATGATATAAACCGGAGCCGGAAGCCGTTTCCGCTAATTCTTTCTTGATATGCAAAAACCACTGGGGATGGGTAAAATCGCCAGTGGCTATGATGTCGACGCCTTTTATGATTCCCGCAGCTCCAATATTAGGCAAGGTCAGGTTCTGGGAACAAGCCCTAGAATATCTGGAATGGATGTGAGCATCTAATATTTGACGCATAATTTAGATTAAGAGAGACAATTCATTCAATTGGCTTTCAGCAATCTCTTTACTGACCAATCCTTGATCATATAAATCCTTAATGTTACGGCTCAAAGTGACCATACCCTCATTATAACTAGTCTCAATGACATTCTTAATCTGGATGATCTTCTGCTCTCGGATCAAGTTAGCGATAGCTGAATTCCTGATCATAATTTCTCGAGCCACCACTCGACCGCCGCCAACCTTTGGCAATAAACGCTGAGAAATAACTGCTGCCAAGATCATAGACAGCTGGGAACGGACCTGGTTCTGCTGATAAGGCGGGAAGATATCGATAATTCTATCGACTGTCTGGGAAGCATTAAAAGTATGCAAAGTAGCCAGAACTAAGTGACCGGTTTCAGCTAAAGTGATGGCGGAAGAAATAGTTTCTAAGTCGCGCATTTCTCCGACCATAATGACATTCGGATCTTGTCGGACGACATGTCTTAAACCGCTAGAGAAAGAAGGAAAATCAAAGTCTAATTGTCTTTGAGTGATAATGCTCTTATTTGACTTGAAGACGAATTCAATCGGATCTTCAAAGGTAACTATATTATAATTGTATTTCTGGTTCAGGTAATTGATCATGGCAGCCAGAGAAGTCGACTTACCGCAACCGGTCGGACCAGTCAAAAGGATCAAACCTTGTTTCATGTCCAACAAATTATAGATGATTGGCGGCATGTTAACGTCATCCAGGGTCGGAGTCTGATTATTGATAACACGAGCCACCATCTTCAGGTTATCGCGCTCATATGACAAGTTAACACGGAAACGGTAATCTCCGACTGAATAACCGAAATCTAAATCCTTATCATTTATCAAGCGAGCCTTCTGTTCGGGGCGGAGCATATCGTTAACGAATGCTTCCATGTCAGCCGTAGTCAAAGGAGAAAAAGCCCCATCAACACTCTTACGGCGATTGCCGGTCAGGATTTCGCCTTCTTCTGATAAGATATAGACATCATTATTATACTCTGGAGCCTGGCCATTATCGTTTGATAATTGGCTCTTTTTCAAAGCTTCATCGATTGGGACCAATTGGCCATCGATGCGTAAAATCGGCTTCAAATCCTTAACCAGGTGAAGGTCGGAAGCTTTCTGTTCGGCTGCGATCGTTAAAAGTTTTTTGATGTCCATATTTTTTTACCAGCCCTTTTTCTTCAAGCCCGTTTCAGCGGCCTTGACTTGAGCCTCTTGTTTAGATAAACCCACGCCATCAGACACTAATTCTTCGCCTAAATATAAACCGACAGTAAATGATTTTTCATGATCCGGTCCTTCTTCTTTAATCGTCTTGTAAACCGGGGTAATACCTTCCTTTTCCTGAGACATTTCTTGGAATTTAGATTTAGGATCCAAGTAGGTTTGGTTTTTTAAGATATCGCTTAATTGGGAAACTATATTATTAATAATAAAATTCTTGGCTGCTTCCAAACCTTGATCCAGATAGATAGCTCCGATGATTGCTTCGATCGAATTGGCCAGGATATATTGCCGAGCCTTAGTATTCTTATCCTTAGCTTCTCCTTTAGACAACAACAAAAAATCTTCTACTCCCAGCTTGTCAGCTACGGCATAGAGCATTTTGGCGTTAACCAAGCTGGCGCGCCAGTTGGTTAAATCACCTTCGGGGGTATCAGGAAAATTAACGAACAGATGTTCGGTAACGATAATCTCTAACACGGCGTCACCTAAAAATTCCAAACGTTCATTGTGGCCTAATTTGGATTCTGGATGTTCGTTAAGATAAGAACGATGGGTCAAGGCTTGCTGGAAAAGAGCCTTATTCTGAAAACTAACTCCGATCGTTTCTTCCAACTTAGAAAAATTGGACATAGAAAGGGTTATTAAAGTGTTAAATTGTTAAACTGTGTAAAAACAATTTAGCAATTTAGCAGTTTAATAGTTTAATTATTAAATCTGCTGCTATATTTATTCTTTTTCTTCGGATGATTCTTCGGTCTCGGATTTAGTCCGGGATTCTTTGGCTTCTTGCAATTTCTGAGTAATAGCTTCACGACGAACGCGTTCTGCTTCCGGCATATCCTTGTAGATAGCGCCCAAAACGCCATTGATGAATTTTCCAGACGACTCACCGCCGAAAGCCTTAGCGATTTCAATCGCTTCATTGATAGCTACCCGAGGAGGAATATTTTCTGAATATAATAATTCATAGATACCGATCCGCAGGACATTACGATCGACGATAGTAATCTGTTCTAAAGGCCATTCAGTGGCATAGCGACGGATATAATTATCAATCTCTTCGCTATGGTCTATAATGCTTTTGACAGTCTCGCGCACAAAGCCGCCATCATCGAATTGAGGTGCAAAATTCTCAAAATTTTCATCAATCAAAGCTTCGATAGTTTCGTTCTTCTTGCCATTAAAATCCCAAGCAAACAAAGTTTGCATGGCTATTGTCCGAGCTAAATGGCGATTGGACATATTATTTTTTCTTAGCCTTAACGGTCTTGGTAGTTTTAGCGGTAGCAGTCTTAGTAGTTGCCTTGCTAGTAGCTACCTTCAAGACAGCTTTACCCTTGTAGCTGCCACAGAACTGGCAAGCTGCATGAGGCTTAACAGTCATACCGCATTTTGGGCACTTGTTTAAAGTCTTTTTAGTTAAAGCTAAATGAGCTCTATTTTTACCGACAGCACTCTTGGTTTTTCTTTTTTTTGGATTAGCCATAAAATTAGAATTAAATTTTATTTTTTATTTTTTCATCTTAAGCATAACATATTGCCCGAAATAGTCAAGAAAATTGGCTATTTTAGGCTACTTTTGGACCAACGATAGCTTCGAAAGCCTCTTTCTCGATCGTTTCTTTCTCCAATAATTCAGCCACGACCTTTTCCAGGTATTCTTTCTTGCTATTAATGATCTTCACCGCCACCTTGCCGGCCTCAGTAATGAAAGAGGCGATTTCTTCATCGATCTTTTCGGCCACCTTCTCACTGTAGTCCCGTTGTTCGTGGATCTCACGCCCCAAGAAAATCATCTCTTCTTTCTCGCCAAAAGTCCTCGGACCCAGAATATCGCTCATGCCGAAATCAGTAATCAAGCTTCGAGCCAATGAAGTAGCCCGGCGCAAATCAGAAGTAGCTCCGGTAGTCACTTCGCCAAAAACTTCCTTCTCGGCAAAATGTCCAGCCAATAATACCGCTAATTCCTCGATGTATTCGGTTTTGGAATGCATATGGCGGTCAGTGCTAGGAAGTTTCAGGGTATAGCCTCCAGCCGATCCGCGAGCGATAATCGAAACCTTGTGGACCGGATCAGTATTAGGCAAGAAATGGGCTACGATAGCATGACCAGCTTCGTGATAAGCAGTAATCTTCTTTTCTTTTTCAGTAATTACCCGGCTTTTCCTTTCCGGACCCATCATCACTTTTTCAATCGATTCATACATTTCTTCCATCCCGATAACTTTCTTGTTCTTCCGAGCTGTCAGAATAGCCGCTTCATTCAAAACATTTTCTAAATCGGCACCAGAGAATCCTGGAGTCCTTTCAGCAATCTTATGCAAGTCGGCTCCTTCGGCTAAAGGTTTCTTGCGGGCATGGACCTGCAATATCTCATCACGATCTTTGATGTCTGGAATATCAATCACCACTTGCCTGTCAAAACGTCCCGGACGCAATAAAGCGGCATCCAATACATCAGGACGGTTAGTGGCAGCGATAACGATAATATTGTCATTCGGTTCAAAGCCATCCATCTCAACCAAGATCTGATTCAAGGTCTGCTCCCGTTCATCATGGGATCCGCCCATGCCAGAACCTCGCTTACGGCCGACGGCGTCAATTTCATCGATAAAGACAATGCAAGGCGAGGCTTTTTTAGCCTTCTGGAATAAAGACCGAACCCTTGAAGCGCCGACACCGACAAACATTTCCACGAATTCCGAACCGGAGATGTGGAAGAATGGAACATTAGCTTCACCGGCTACACCGCGAGCCATCAAAGTCTTTCCAGTTCCAGGACTACCCAGCAATAAGACGCCCTTAGGAATACGAGCGCCTAATTCATGGAATTTCTTAGGGAAACGCAAGAATTCAACGACCTCCTTCAATTCTTCCTTGGCTTCCTTGGCACCGGCAATATCATTGAAAGTCACCTTAGTCTTCTGATCCAATTGGAATTCCTTGGCTCCGCTCTGGCCGAAAGTCATAGCTCGAGAATTAGCACTAGCTACGCCACGCATAGTAAAATAAAGGAAGGCACCTATCAACAAGATCGGAAGGACAATCGGCAAGACAGTCATTAGCCAGAAATCGGCGCTATCAGCCTCTTTAATCTTAATGTCTACCTCGGACAATTTTTGGCTATCAACATTGAAATTCTTCAACAAAGTTGACAGAGACTCTCCGGTCTCTTTCTGGGCCACTTTCTTGGCACCATCTTTCATGGTAATCTGGACTTCATCGCCATTAACCAAAACCGATGACACCTGGCTATTATTTATTCCATTAACTAAAAATTCCAGACCAACCTTGTCGCTTTTAGCAGTTTTGGAGCTAAAAGAACTGAACAAAGCAGCAATTATCAAAAAAGCCAGGAAATAAATAAAAAAATTCTTAAATAAATTTTTCATAGATAAAGTAATTAAAGCGATCTAATATAGACTCAGTATATAACAGCCAGGCTATTTTAGCAAATAAAAGGGGCAAAATTGCCCCTTTTATTATCTATTTGAGTTTTCTAAAGCCTGATTATTCTTTGTCTTCCTTAGCTGCAGCTTCTTCTTTCTTGGCTTTCTTAGCTGGCTTTTCTTCTCCAGCTTCTTCTTTCTTAGCAGCCTTCTCTTTCTTGCCTTCCTTAACCAGCTTTAAAGCTAAACGATGGTCAGAAGGAGAGATTGAAAGGATCTCAAAGCTAGACTCATCATTAACCTTGAATAATTCATTGATCTTTTCAGTCTTGCTCAAGCCTAACTGAGTGATATGAGCCAAACCATGAATATCATCATCTAATTTGACGAACAAACCAAAAGGATTAACCTTCAAGATGCTGCCTTTGACGATCTGGCCGACAGCGTATTTATTAACCGCTTCCAACCATGGATCTTTCATAATCTTCTTAGCACTCAAGAAAATCTTGTTGCCATCGATATTCACGATTTCAGCCTTGATCTTGTCTCCAACCTTGTACAAAGTGCTAGGAGAATCGATTCTCTGCCAAGCCAATTCAGAAATATGGATCAAGCCTTCGATGTTATCATCAAAGCTGACAAAAACACCGAAATTGGTAACAGCAGTAATCTTGCCTTCAACCACCATATTGACTTTGTATTTCTCTAAAATCGGTTTTTGTTTTTTATTCCAAACATCCTTTTCACTGAAGATGATCTTACCTTCATCTTCATTCAAGGTAATAACATTAACTTCAAATTCTTGGCCGACAAAAGATTTCAATTTCTCTAAGATCTTGCTCTTATCGCCACCGCTGATACGTGGGTAGTTTTCCGGAGCTAACTGAGAAACCGGCAAAAAACCGCTAATCTGGCGATAGTTACAAAGCAAACCGCCCTTATTAGCATCAGCTACCTTAACGAAGACAGTAGTCTTGTTCTTGAAAGCTTCATGTAAATTATCCCAAGCTTTACCCTGGCCAACCTGACGGAATGATAATTCTAATTCACCATTCTCGTTTTCAGGATCGACAACCATGGCTTCAACTTCGCGACCCGGTTCTAAATCGGTATATTCTTCCGCTTCCAAATACAACTCTGGACCGCGAACGATGCCGGTCATAACGCCATCGATATCCAAACGGACTTCGGCCTTAGAAGCAGCGATGACTACGCCTTTGACGATGTCACCGACCTGTGGGATCTTTAATTCTTCTTTTTCCAAGAGGGCGCTAAAAACATCGCTCTTGGCAGTATCTTTATTCATATATAAAAGCTATCTATCTTTACTATCGGACAAATCCGGATAATAAAAAAAGCGCTTTTAACCTCCCCGAGGGGAAGCCTTTTGGCCACCTTGAAACCAAAAGCTTTCTTATAGGTGTCTATTCAATTGCTCTTATATTATAACATCCGTAATAAAAAATCAAGGCTAACAAAAAATACCCCAAATTGGGGTATTTTTTGAATTTATATCTAAAATTAAACAATTTATCCTTATAGCAATTCGTCAACTGTCTTGCTGGAGAAAATCGGAGAAGCCATAGTGGTCTGAGTGATACCAGCTCTAGCACCGCCATAATTCTTAGCATTCTTCTCAGCTACCTTAGCCATCTTGAAGATATCTTCTTTCTGCTGATCGGTTAAGACTTCAGCCAAATCCTTCTGGAAGTTTTCAAATGGGACATCAGCGCTGCCAAAGTTACGAGCTAAGAAACCTCGGTCATCATAACCGTTCTTAGCATAAAGTTTTGATAAGCCGTCAAGAACCATATAACCATCCGGTTTATGGTTAGCTCTGTCAATTATGAAAGAATAAGGTCTCAAAGCATTTCCTTTCTTGTTCATGCTAGCAGCTTCCAAGTTGGAATTAATGACTCTCAATAACAAATTAATAGCGCCTTTATCAGCTGGCTTCAAATCCTTACCGGCATTCATCAAGAAATCACCAGTCTTTTCTAATGTCAAAGTCTGGAACTTATTATAAGCTTCAGCGCTAGACAATTTAGAGAACTCAGCTTTGGTAGCTGCTAAAGATTCAGCATCAAAACCGACATTTTTAAACAAGCGCTCCTGAGCTGGATTCTGAGGCATAGATTCGATCTTACCCTTCATCATTTCACCCTCGCTCATTCTCTTAATCTCTTCAGAAGTCTTGCTAACAATCTTTCCAGCTTCCTCTAAGTCAGCCACGATCTTCTTAGCAACTTCGTTAGAAACTGGCTCCTGTTTGAACTCTGGAGTTTCTTTCAATTGCTCTGCAGGGTTTTCCAATACTTCACTCTTGTTATCAAATTGTTCTTTCATATTATTAAGTTTAAATATTAATAAAGGTTAAATTAACTCACTTTTATTAATACCTTTGTTAATTACTAACAAATTAATTATAACACATAAATCAAAAATAGTCAAGGGATTATTTTTGACGAAATTATATCTATTTAAATAATAGCATTTTTAATAATAAAGCAAAAGCCCATCTTAGTGACGGGCTTTGGTTAGTTGTAGCTGCTAAACTGCGGGGTTGGCAGCAATCTCCTTGTTTTTCCTCCTCCGGCTTTGATTTCTTCCTGATACTCTTCATCAATATTCTTAAATATCTTTGCCAGAATATAATTCGGATCAGGCACATAATCCATGAATAGGGATTTGGTAGTAGTACCATCGGGCAGAACTATTTCTCGCCGCGGTATTACATATGTCGGCAAGAGGGCCCTCTTCTCACTGAGAGTAATATCCATCTTGGCGATTTCCCTGATCTTGGCATTTCTGGATTTATCAGACAAACATCCATCGGGAACTTCATTACTGGCGATAATTTCTTTTGCCTGTTTGATAACTGATCTTTCGGGGGAAGAAAAAATGTCTTTGAGGTCTTTAAAGAACTTGAAACTAAACATGACACGCCTCCTTTTCGTATAGTTTGTATATAGAATAACTTAGTAAAATAAGTTAATTAAGTCTTATCATAATAACTGCAACTTGTCAATACATGTTTTCCACAAATAAAATAAAAGCGCCGATAATAGCGCCTTTATTTAATAATATTTTATCCAATAATTTAAACCTTAATCACTACCGGAAGGACCATCGGGCGTCTCTTGGTCTGAGAGAACAAGAATTGGCCGACATCGATTCGTATCTTGTTTTTGATAAAATCTTCATCTATCGGCAAGCTGCCGGCTTGGTCTTTAACAATCTTCTTGGCAATCATCCGAGTCTTCTCAATCAAGTCCTTATTCTCTTTCATATAGACAAAGCCGCGAGAAATCAGATCCGGATTACCGATAATGTCATTGGTCTTGGTATCAATGGTAGCAATAACGACAATCATTCCATCTTCGGCCATCATCTGTCTGTCTTTCAAAACAACATCAGAAACATCGCCGACTCCTAAGCCATCAACCATCACATAATCAGTATTTACTTTTTCCTTAGTCAGAGCACCGACAACTTGAGAGCCGACTTTCTTGAATTCTACTACCTGTCCATTGTCAGCCACGAAGATCTTGTTCCGATCAATCCCAACCTGCTCAGCTAACTCAGCATGAGCCTGAAGCATGTAATGATTAGCCTCGATCGGCATGAAAAATTCCGGCTTAAGCAAACGCATCATCAGCTTTAAATCTTCCTGCTTAGCATGACCGCCAGCATGGACATCCATCATCCGATAGTTGATAACCTTAGCGCCCTGACGGACAATCTTATCCATCAAAGTCTGGATCGATCTTTCATTACCCGGAACGACCGAAGAAGAGAAGATGACAGTATCACCCGGTTTGAAATGGATAGAGCGATGCTCACCATTAACCACCCGGTTCAAGAAGGCACCGTTAACCTCGCCTTGGGCTCCGGTACCGATGATTATCAATTGGCTATCGGGGATCTTGTTAACATCCCTTTCGTCTATCAAGAGACGAGGATTAAATTTCAAATAACCGATCTGATGAGCCACTTCCACATTATCATTCATACTGCGGCCCTGGAGCAAGACTCGACGGCCATATTTAGCGGCATTATCAAAAATCTTCTGGACACGGGATAACTGCGAAGCGAAGGTGCCGATAATAATCCGTCCATGTATCTTCTCAAATAATTTTCCCATCTCATCACCGATAGTCGATTCGGAAATCTGATAACCGGCATGAGTAGCATCAGTCGAATCAGCCATCAAGAACAGGACGCCGGCGGCACCGATCTGGGCGATACGGTTCAAATCGGCCGGCTTATCATTAACCGGAGTGAAATCGATCTTGAAATCGCCCGTATGGACTACGCGGCCCAGAGGAGTATCGATAATGATTGCGAAACAATCCGGGATAGAGTGATTGACCCGTAAGAATTCCAAATTGAAATTCTGGCCCAGCTTGATCTTGCTGTTTTCATCGATTTCTTTGATATTCAAATTAGGAGCGCTATGGAATTCAACATTCCGCTTACGCACCAAGCCGGCAGTCATCTTGCCCATGAACATCGGAGGATTTCCAATCCGGCCCATAATGTGAGGGATGCCGCCAATATGATCATAATGACCATGGGTAATGACCACGCCCTTGATCCAATCCTTCTTGTTTTCCAGATAAGAAACATTAGGAATGATATAATCGATACCTAACATATCTTCTTCCGGAAACTGAAGGCCCATGTCGACAATAACGATTTCTTTGTTGTATTCGATCAACATCATATTGCGCCCGACTTCTTCCAAGCCGCCGAGAGCCATGATACGCAAAGAGCCTTGAGCGCCCTGAGCGCTAAAAACCTGGCGGAAAGGAGTTTTTGGACCTTTCAAGGTTGCCCGAGGGGCATTAGAAAATTGGGACCGACTGCTCTTATCAGAAACTGAACGTACTGGACCCCTAGAACCGGAACGGTTGCCAGCATTAGTCGAACGAAAAGACGGCCGGCTAGAAGGACGGCTATCCTTGTTTAAAGACGGCCGGCTATTTGAAGCGGCCGATGATTTGTACTTACTAATCATGAAATTGAGAGAAATTGTTCAAAGAAAAATAAAATAAAACATTTTATTTTATAACACGATAGAACAATTTATATAATTAAAGAGAAATAATGGTTAAATTAGAAGCTACCATTTCAGCTTTTTCTTCGTCTTCTCATACCAATAAGCAACGCCCGAAAAACGGTCGGCTGGATCGGTAATTACTTGCTTGTTAAAGCCTTTGATCTGTTTATTTTGAGGATAATTGTAATAGGATGAATACAGGAAGATGGCTGGTAATTCATCGGTAATTATCTCTTGGAACTTTTTATATTTTTCTGCTCTTTGTCCTTCGTTAGGAGTGATACGAGCGCTCTCTAAAAGAGCATCGACATCCTTGTTGCGATAGTCAGCTAGATTAGGACCACCTTCTCCGGCTTGGGATGAATGCCAGAAAGGATAAACATCAGGATCGGGACTTAATACCTGACTGAAAAGCAGAATTTCAAAATTACGCGGCATGACGACATCGCTTTCAGCTCGACTGGCCGTGATTGATTTAATATCGGTCTTGATTCCTAAATCTTCCCACAGCTTCTTAATCTCTTCGGCCACCTTCAGATTATCAGCTGAATCAACGATAGTCAGGGACATCGTCAGATACTGTCTGGCTGCACCTTTAGCCTTGGGAGTCTTAACCCTCCAATTGCCGGCGACTTCTAAGCCACTCGAACTGGCATAAGCTGCAATATCACGACGTAAAGCCAGATTAGTATCTTTATCAGCTTCATCCTCGCTGATATTAACCGCTTGGTTTGCTTCATCAGAACTGATAGTCACTTTTTGCCAGCCGGATTCATCTAATAATTTTTCTGCTTCGCCCAGATTGAAATCATACTTTTTCAAATTCTGGTTATAAGCAAAACTATCAGGCAGAATCGGGCCGTCAACCACTTGAGCATCACCGCTCAAAGCTTCATTAACAATCTTAGTTTTATCCAAGGCTAAAGCCAAAGCGCTCCTGATGCCTTTGTCACTAAGATAAGCATTGGCTTTCTTATTAAAAAATAAAGCAGTCAAGCGAGGCATCTTCAGCTTATAAAAATTCATCGAGTTCTTAGCTAAGACATCTGACTGATTTTCATGAGGCAGATAACTCAAAGCGTCGACAGAATTATTATTCAAAGCGCTAACCGCCTCCTGGATGTTAGGATAGAATTTCAAGATTATCTTTTCGATATATGGTTCTTTCTGGAAATAATCATCATTGGCTTCCAGTTCATATTCCTTAATCTCTCCGGACTTATTCTTAGTCAGGGTCTTGAATTTGTAAGGGCCGGAGCCGATCGGTTTCAAATTAGGGTCCGCCAGATTGGCTGTTGCCGGATCAATCGGAGTCCATAAGTTCTGAGGCAAAATACCAAAAGTCAAAAGTTCTAAGAAGGGAGCATAAGATTCACCTAAAGAAAACTTGATTGTCCGATCATCGATCTTTTCAATTTCTGCCCCCAAAAAGGTCTGGCGCCACGGAGAATTATAATCAGGATTCTTGATAGCTTCAAAAGTAAAGACGACATCATCGGCTGTCAATTTGTCTCCATTGTGGAAACGGACGTTGTCCTTCAAAATAATGGTGTAAGACTTAGCATCTTCTCCCATCTCCCATTTCTCTACCAAATCGGGAGCCAAGCTACCGTTATTGTCATGCTTGAACAAGCTAGAAAAAACCAAGGCACTCAAATCGCTATCGACGTCCCGATTAAAATTATAAAGCGGGTTGATATATTTAGGAGCCCCCACCAATCCTTCGCTATAGGTGCCGCCTTCAATCGGAGATAATTCCAAGTGTTCTCGGAAAAACTTAACTCCTAAAAATACCAAACTGGCAACTAAAACTAAGGCTGAGATTCTCAACCACAATCTTTCTTTCGGTCCCAGAATCTTTTTCAAATGCTTTAACTGATTAGAGCTTGGGATCTTTTTAGGAGACAAAGAATAGACCAGCTGGCGATCCATCTGCTCGGATCGTCTTTGTTGGTCATGACCATTCTTTTTTACTTTAACAAGGCGAGCAAAAATACCAGCAAACTGCTGTTTGGCCGCCTTGAAAAGTCCTAAAATTTTCTTATTGTGAGAAGCCACAAGGAGTATAAAAACTTAAAAGATGATAATCGCTAAAGAAGTTGCAAAAAAGAGAGCGGCAACGACGATGGTTGCTGTAAATAATTTTTTCTCTAAACCGCGCTTGGCCAAATAAACTCCGCCGGATCCTCCGAAAACTCCGCCCAAGCCAGCTCCGCGGTTCTGAAGTAGAATCGCCAAAACCAACAAGATGCCGAAAATAAATTGTGCGATTTTAAACCAATGGATCATATCGATTATTTTTTAATCTTTTCAATGATTTTAGCTAATACTTCTGGATTAGAAACAGCCAATTCAGCTAAAACCTTTCGATCGATATCAATGTTGTTAGCCTTCAAGCCAGCGATAAACTTAGAATATGATAATTCATGTTCACGTACAAAAGCATTGATCTTGATCAACCACAAAGCGCGCATGGTGCGTTTCTTTCTCTGACGATCAGCATAAGCATGAGCTCCAGCCTTAGTCCGGGCAGTCTTAGCAACCTTGATTAGATTCTTGCGACCCCATTTATATCCCTTGGTCGCTTTATGTAATTTTCTTCTTTTTTTAACATGGGAAGTACCGCGTTTTACTCTAGGCATAAAAGTATATTCAGCAGTTATAAGCCAAATTCTATCAATCGAGATAAAAAAGGCTCAGAACTTTGAACTATTTATAAGGAATTAATTTTTTGATGGTCTTGCTCAAGGTCTCAGTAGTCAATGAATCACGACGTTTAGCCCTGGTTTCATTACCGGTATCACGGGAATTGAAATGATCCTGGCCGGTTTTACGTTGTTTAACCTTGCTTTTTCCGGTTAGACAGAAGCGCTTGCTAGTTGCTTTGTGAGTTTTGATTTTCGGCATATCTTTAATATATTTCTTAGTGATAATAAAAAACAGGTTAAAACCTGATTTTGACTTTAATTACTTTTTATTGGCTAGTATTATACTAAACCCTGAAGGGGCTTTTGTCAAGGGCTGATCTTCTTCAATTACCAAACCTGGGCGGCTTTTCAAAGCATTAACAAATTCCAGCATTAATTCACGAGCTCTGTCAAAATGTTGGCGTTCTCGGCCACGTAAAAAGATTTCCACTTTAACCTTATCATTATTCTTAGACAAAAATTTTTCAGCCAAACCCAATCGGACATCACGATCATGAGCGCTGATCCTAAAAGTCAACTTAACGACCTTGGTTTCTACTTTTTTCTGTAAAACCTTCTGTTTATGGAGCTTTTTCTCACGTTCATATTTAAACTGTCCCAGATTAACCAATTTAGCTACCGGCGGATTGGCCTTAGGGTTGACCTCAACCAAGTCCAAATCGGCTTCACGAGCTCGATCAAGAGCGTCCTGCAAGGAAACCACGCCGATATTCTCACCGCTTTCATCAATCAAAAAAACCTCAGAAGCAGTAATATGCTCATTAGATTTAAAAGGCTTTTCTTCTACTTTTGGCTTAGCTTTTTGATAATTACGGCGCATTTTTGAGTAATTAATGAATAATCTAAAAGATGAGCGGGTAGGGGGAATCGAACCCCCATCTTCAGCTTGGAAGGCTGACATAAAGAACCATTATACGATACCCGCTTAAACCTTAAACAATGTAGACTGTGCCGCGAGAGGGAATCGAACCCTCACTCTATCGCTAGAACTGGATTTTAAGTCCAGCGCGTCTACCAATTCCGCCATCGCGGCAAACACAAAGCTTAGTGGAGATGATGGGAGTTGAACCCATGTCTAATAAGTTTTTTGCAAAACATGTACAAAATTAGTCTGATTTGTAATTTCGCCAGGAACTGTAGAAACCAAACAAAACCAGCCCTGACTAGCCCTAAAATGGTTCGGTCCGGGAACTAAGGCGACCCCCGGGCCTAACTTCATTAATGACACCGGATGACAGCTATGAAGCCTCACTGGTCCGATGGCTGCCGGTTATTATTAAGCGGCAACAGGAGCGAAAGCTGGAACTTTCCATGAGAAAGCAGCTTTGCTTAAAGTGTTTTTTACACTTATGTTTTAGGCCGGTTTTACATGGGTAGACCCACCATGTTTTGAGTGTTGCAAAAAATGATCTTACTATCGATGCCTAGCATCCCCTAAACTACCTCTTTTTTGTTAAAATCCTTAAGCCTCGTTCGACTTCGCGCTTCTTAATCACCTCGCGCTTGTCATACTTCTTCCGACCCTGGGCCAGACCGAACTCTAGCTTAACAAAACTGTTCTTAGTATATATTTTGAGGGGTATTAATGTCAAGCCCACCTGCTGTTTTTTAGTCATTAAATGGACAATTTCATTCTGATGCAACAGCAATTTACGCGGCCGGACAGGATTATAGTCATCCATCTTACCAGCCGGCCTATAAAGCGGGATGTGAGCCTTGAGCAAATAAAGCTCCGGTTGGCTCGGTTTATTGGTTAAAACGTCTATATAGCTCTCTTTAAGGCTGATATGGCCACCCTTAACCGATTTTACTTCCGGTCCAGACAAAACCAGCCCGGCCTCATAAGTTTCCAGGATCTTGTAATCAAAACCAGCTTTTTTATTGACTCCTAAAACGGACATAAGATATATAACTATTAATATTCATCACCTTGAACTCCATCCTTGTCATAACCCTCCCGATTCAAACCGGAATTATTGAAACCATCCTTATCAAATCCGGCTCGGTCATATCCGGCAGCATTAAAACCTTCTCGATTAAAACCATCCTTATCCAAACCTTGGCGGTTGAAACCTTTGCGGTCATAGCCATTCTGGTCATAGCCCAAACGATTATAGCCATCAACATCATAACCATCGGGATCAAAGCCGCGGTCATCATAATCTTCACGTCGGAAACCGCGCTTGCTAAATCCATTAGCATTAAAGCCATAACGGTCATAACCTTCCTTGTTCAAACCCGACTCATCCAATTCTCTCTGGCTCATAGAAAGAGCTTTTTGCTCGCTCCGTTCGCTCCAATTTATAAAAAAATAAACCGCCGTCCCTATCAGGACGAAGATGGCGATGCCGATTGGCATTCCTCCGATTTCAGCCATATTAAATATGAGATATTAATAATTATTTAATATTCCATTCTCTCAACTTCTTGATAACCTTCTGGTTAGCCAAGATATTGCCTACGTATCCGCGATATCCCGCATCCTTGACCATCTTTTCGACATTAGCATCTCCCTTATACTGTAATTTCAATTCTTCAATCTTCTGATCGATTTCTTCCGGAGTGATCTTCAGATCTTCAGCCTTAGCCACTTCTCTAAGCATCAAAGCGCTCTTCACTCTCTTGACGGCATTAGGCAAAAGCTCAGCCATCAATTGCTGGCGTTCCTTGCCGATACTCTTCAGATAGTCTTCGAAGCGACCACCCTGTTTAGCAATATCTTGTTCTAATTCGGACATCATCAATTCCGCTTCATTCTGGATCAAGCTCTCTGGCAAATCGCCGAAGTTAGATTTTTCCAAAATCTTATCTAACATAGCGATTTCGCTCTTCTGTTCATTCTGATGCTTCAATCTGTGAGCCATATTATCTGAGAAAAACTTTCTCAAATCTTCCAGTTTCTTCAAGCCGAAGCCGCGAGCCAAATCATCGGATAATGCAGGAATTTCACGATTATAAACCTCTTTTACCTTGACCTTGAAATCAACCATCTTGCCGGCAAAATTCTTCTGGTGATAGTCTTCCGGAAAAGGCAAGCTGAAATTTTTCTCTTCACCTTTCTTGGCGCCGATCAAAGCCTTGTCGAAGCCAGGCACAAAATAATCCTTACCCACCATGATAGTCAGATCCTTAGCTTGTCCATCTTCAGCCGGAACCTTGTCTAAAAATAATTCGATATCGATGATAGCCTTGTCGCCATCCTTAATCGGCTCTTCGCTAATGCTTTCCTTAGCCCGGGATTCAGCCACCTCATTCAAAGCTCTCTCAATGTCCTTCTCATCTACCTTAACTTCTTCCTGTTTGATATCCAGATTCTTGTATTCGCCGATCTTGATTTCTGGCAAGACTGGAACGATAACCTTATATTCCAAAGGATTTTCTGGAGCTAATTTGCTGACCTCCACTCGAGGCTGGCCGATTGCTTCCTTGTCTTTGATATTTTCATCAATAGCCGCATCAATAGTTTTGTGGATAGCTAAGTGAGCCGCTTCTTCCAAGATAGTCATTTCGCCCACCTTCTGTTTCAAGATATCATATGGTACCTTGCCCGGACGGAAGCCCTCGATCTTTACATCCTCAGATATCTTCTGAGCTCCTTTTTCAATATAGGGAGCGAACTCAGCTGCCGATAATTCGACATTCAATTCCACTTGGGATTTTTCTAAATCTTTTCTTGTTACTTTCATAGTATTTGCTTAATTATTATTAGAACCTAATTCTAGCATCTTAACGCTAAAAAGCAAGAAAACCATTTCTTACCCTTAGATTATAACTTATTTTGCAATTTTTGCCTAACCGCCAGAAACAAAAGAAAAAAATATCCTTGACAAAACAAACAAAAAAATGCATAATAGAAAAAATCAAAAATCAATGCTGATGGAAAAAATCGAAACAATGGTGGAACGCGATCAGTTCCTTGACGAACAAAGAAAAAAAATTGAAAAAATCATCAACCAAAAAAAAGCTGAAATAACCCGGTTGGAGGACAACACCAAGTCCGAAGAAGTCGTAGACAAAACCAAAGTTGATAGCTTTAATACGATTGGAAAATTAGAAGGCGACATTAGAGGGCTGGAAAAAACCTTAAAAAAAATCGATGATGGCGGTTACGGAATCTGCACAAGATGTCATGGCCAAATACCGATTGGAAGATTAAAGGCCATGCCGACAGCCAGCACCTGCGTTAAATGTCCGTCGCAAACCAACAAAAACTAAAAAACGAAACTGACAAAAAACAAAAGACGCCCCTGATGGAGCGTCTTTTTTCTTATCTTCTAACTAACTATATTAGAGCAATAAACCGACAATCAACAAAGCGACGATGTTCAAGATCTTGATCATCGGATTGATAGCTGGTCCGGCAGTATCCTTGTAAGGATCACCGACAGTATCGCCGGTAACAGCAGCCTTATGAGCATCAGAACCCTTGCCGCCGAAATTTCCCAACTCGATATATTTCTTGGCATTATCCCAAGCGCCTCCACCGGAAGTCATAGAGATAGCCACAAAGATACCGGTAATGATTGAACCGACCAGCAAGCCTCCCAAAGCCTGGATGCCCAACAAGAATCCGACTAAGATTGGAGCGACAACCGGGATCAAAGCCGGCAAAATCATCTGCTTGATAGCCGCCTTGGTAACGATATCAACGGTCCGTCCATAATCTGGTTTTTCAGTCTTGTCCATGATTCCTGGCTTTTCTTTGAATTGAGCCCGGACATCCTCAACGACTGAACCAGCAGCCTTACCGACAGCCTGCATAGACAGAGCTCCGAAAAGGTATGGTAATAATCCACCGATGAATAAGCCGACTAAAACGTAAGGATTATCAATCAAGAATTGGACTAATCCGCCATTATCTCTAATCTTGTAAGTGAAATCAGCGAACAAAACTAAGGCAGCCAAAGCAGCTGAACCGATAGCATAACCCTTGGTAACAGCCTTAGTAGTATTACCGACAGCGTCCAATGGATCAGTGATATCACGGACATCATCGCCTAATTCAGCCATTTCAGCGATACCTCCAGCATTGTCAGTGATCGGACCATAAGCATCGATAGTAACGATAATACCAGCCATAGATAACATAGCGACAGCAGCGATAGCGATACCATAGATTCCAGCTAATTCAAAAGCCATTAACATTGAAG
Source organism: uncultured Gammaproteobacteria bacterium (assembly GCA_964639785.1). Taxonomy (GTDB): domain Bacteria; phylum Patescibacteriota; class Patescibacteriia; order Patescibacteriales; family UBA12465; genus CG1-02-41-21. The sequence continues at coordinate 63,382 of CAZXEE010000003.1, read as the reverse complement.
CAGCGATTACCAAGATTGGTAAAGCGGTAGACTTCATAGAGACAGCCAGACCAGCAATGATGTTAGTGCCATGTCCGGTAGTAGAAGCTTCAGCGATAGATTTAACTGGATTGTATTTAGTTGAAGTGTAATATTCAGTGATGAATACCAATAATCCGGTAACGGCTAAACCGACTAAAGCGGCAAAATAGATATTCAAAGTACCGTATTGGCCATTGTCTTTCATCAACCAATTGATAACCGGCCAGAAAGCGATAGCACTCAAGACTCCGGCAGCGATCAAACCTTTGTACAAAGCATTCATGATGTTCTGGCTCTTACCCAATCTGATGAAGAAGATGCCAGCGATAGAAGCGATGATGGAAACAGCTCCCAATACTAATGGAAAAACTACAGCGGTTTCAGAGTTTGGGAAGAAAAGAGAACCTAAAACCATAGCAGCGATAGAAGTCACAGCATAGGTTTCAAATAAGTCAGCGGCCATACCAGCGCAATCACCAACATTGTCACCGACGTTATCAGCAATCACAGCCGGGTTACGAGGATCATCTTCCGGGATACCAGCTTCTACCTTTCCGATCAAATCAGCTCCAACGTCAGCTGCTTTGGTATAGATACCGCCGCCCAAACGAGCGAAGATAGAAATCAAAGAACCGCCGAAAGCAAAACCGATCAAGGCATGCAAATCTTTAGTTAAGAAATAGAAAGCGGCGGTTCCTAACAAAGCTAAACCGACCACTAACATACCGGTAATACTACCGCCCTTAACAGCGACGCCCAGAGCCTTCTTCATGCCATTGCGAGCTGCTTCAGTAGTTTTAACATTAGCCCGAACGGAAATAAACATTCCGATATAACCGGTCAAAGCTGACAAAGCAGCACCGACCAAGAAAGCTAAGGCTGTCATCCAGCCCAATACGAAACCGACGATAACAAACAAGACAGCAGCTACGGCCGCTACGGTCTTATACTGGCGATTCAAGAAAGCTTTAGCTCCGGCTTGGATAGCTGAAGCGATTTCTTGCATTCTTTCATTACCGGAAGGTAATTTCAAGATGACACGGATGGATATTAATCCATAGATGATGGCTGCCAATGCGCCACCGATGATGATTAAGGTTGTTGCCATAAAGCAATTATTTGTCAGAACGAAAACCACCAATGATTGATAGTTGAAGCTCTAACAAGTTAAATTATTTTTTCTCTTTTTTTGTCTTAGCAGTCTTGCTGACAGCCTTCTTTTCCTTGACCTCTTTCTTCACGGCCTTTTCTTTCTTCGGCTTGTCTTCTTTCTTAACCGCTTTTTTAGTTTCTTTCTTTTCTACTTTTTCTTTTTTCTCTTTAACTTCCTTTTCCACCTTTTCTTTTTTCACGACCTTCTTCTTTTCCGCTTCAGCCGCTTCCTTAGCAGCAGCTTCTTCAGCCGCCTTAGCCTCTTCAGCTTCGTTGTAAGGAATGATATCAATCTTCCAATTGGTTAGCTTAGCTGCCAAACGAACATTCTGACCGCTCTTTCCGATAGCCAAGGATAACTTATCAGGACTAACCTTAACTACAGCCCGACGATCACCAGGATTCAAAGTGATACCCATGATCTTGGCTGGAGACAAAGCATTGCTGATATACTTGACCGGATCTTCATCATATTCGATGATATCTACCTTTTCTCCACCTAACTCGCTGATGATAGTCTGGATACGGCTGCCGCGTTGTCCGACGCAAGAACCGACCGGGTCGATATTGTCAGAGTCAGTCGAAATAGCCACCTTAGAACGAGAACCGGCTTCGCGAGCGACGCTCTCGATCTTGATCAAGCCATTAGAAATTTCCGGAATTTCCAGATAGAAAACTTTCTTCAAGATTTCTTCGGAACGGCGGGACAAAACCACTTCAGCGCCTTTCTGTCCAGCTCTAACCTCTTTGACATAGACCTTGACCCGGCCATTAATCGGATATGATTCACCTGGAATTTGTTCTTCCATCGGCAAGATGCCGATAGCCTTACCCAAATCGACAAAGACCAAGCGGCCTTCCTGTCTCTGGACGATACCGGTAACCACTTCGTGCTCCTTATCCTTAAATTCATTAAAGACCATATCGCGCTCTACTTCACGCAGCTTCTGGATAATAACCTGCTTAGCAGTCTGAGCAGCCATTCGGCCGTAATCTTCCGGCTCCGGCAATTCCATCACAATCTCATCGCCGATCTTAGCATCAGCCTTAATCAGGACGGCATCCTTCAATTGGATCTCAGTCTTAGGATTAAAACGTTTCTTCTCCTCTTCGCCTTCGACATGTTCCCATCGGCCTTCTGATTCGGCTCCTTTTGGCAAAGCTCGATTTTCCATTTCAGCTTCCAAGGCAGCCAGCTCTTCCTCCGGCAAGTCTTCCACTACGGTCTTAATATCGAAGATTTTGGAATGAGCTGTTTCCGGATTGAATTTGACCTTGATATTCTGGTTCTTCTGGCCAAAATCTTTCCGATAAGCAGCTGCCAAAGCCAACTCGATAGTGCTAACAACAGAGTCGAAGTCTAGTTTCTTTTCTTCGCAGATCTGCTTGATAGCATTCGTTATTTCTGACATAGAATTAAAATTATTTTTAAAAAAGACTAATCGTTATATAAACAATTAGTCTTGATTAAATGATAGCATTTAAATAATGTGATGTCAAAAAGCTAATCTTTCAAGCAGCGGATGGAATAAGCATAATTCCGGCCGTTCCAATCACGATAAACAGTAGACTTATCATCATCAAAATACCGGCCCAAAGAATACTGAGCATAAGGAGCAAGCGAAGGAGAAGATGACCAGATAACCCCTTGCGTACCCAAATCGGCATAAGCCCGATACCAGCCGCTCCAACCTCCAGCCGGAAGAACTCCAAAACCGAATTCATCGGTTCCATTCCAAGTGCTAGACTTTAACCTTGAACCAGCATTGGCGCAATCATCGCCGTAACGGCTCGCATTACAGCTTGAACCGGAATCTTTGGCATATTGGTCTAATACATCCTGCTCGACATCCGAAGGAATATGCCAGCCAGATGGACAGATACCGCGCCGCGGCGTAACGGTCGGATCAGGATAATTACATTCCGCATAAGAGGCATGGGTGCAGGTACCGCCGCTGCAAGTATAATTTCCAGCCTTACATTTATTCGGCAATCCGATAGCTTCCGGCCAAGGGTATAGGCCTCCATAAACCGCACAATTGTTTAAGTCATTAGCGAAACAATATTTCTGGATATCATTCATTGAAAAACTATCATCAGGTTCGATCGTACAAGTATTTCCGGTGTTACAAAGCTGGCTGCCTAAATTCAAATTATCTCTCAGCCAACATTGGCCATTGATTAATACGGTCCGATAATATCCGCCTTGATTGCGGACTAATCCGAAAGCGTCATAAGGGCCGCCGGCATACTGGACGACCGGATTTCCGGGGCAAGAAAGATCATCACCTATCCGGCCGCAATATTCATCCAGGATACCGCCAGAAGTCAGGCACTTAGGCCCGGCATCAAGAGTGCCAGTATTACCGCCCAGACAGAAAGATAGGGTATAGGAAGAACCGTCAGACAATGGAGTGTAGTAAATAACATTTTCATCGTTAGAACAATTGCCGTCAGCCGGAGTCGGAGCATTCGGAATAATCTGCATATAAGTAGAAGTGACACCGGTCGTAGTAGAAAAGATTTTTCCGGTGTTCCATTCTTCAACTGTCGGATATCTATTGTTATCACTGAAGAATAATTCCAAAGCGGTCTGGATCTGCTTGGCATCCCCGACCCGTTTGGCATCGCGGGACTTAGCCCGAGCATTTTGCAAAGCTAAAATGGAAATAGTCGCCAAAAGACCGATAATAGCAATAACGACCAATAATTCTATTAGGGTAAAGGCCTTTTGGCTTTTAGGCAAAGAATTTTTTTTCATAAATTTGGTTCCTAAACGGTTCTAAAAATTTTCCAATAGAGAAAACCATAGCCCTATTACTTATTTTTTATTGAATTTAAAAAAGACGCTTGTTTCTTTTTGATATCTTCAATCCTGTTTTCGAATTTTTTTCGATAATCGGATTCTTTAGACAAGACTTCTTTTGCTCTCTGGAGCAAGAGGCCGTCCTTCAATCTTTTCAAATCGATCACTAATTCCGGACAGCCGATGAACTTGGCAAAATTCTTGTTACGCAAATCATAAGCTACGTTTATTTCAGGAGTGCCAGCACCGAAGGCCATCACGCAAGAGTGGAGCATCATTCCGATTACCAGATCCAACTGGCCATAAAAATACTTCTGTTCAGAAGGGCAATGATCAACTATTTTCATTCCAGGAACACCTAACTCCGGCCAGATAGCATCTTCTCCGGGATGATGTTTCAGATAATAAATCTGGGCTCCATGATTCTTGATAAAATATTCGGCAACTTGCCGATAAGCGCTCAGAATATCATCCCGCCACAAGCCGAAACCTAACCAGCCAGAATAATTCAAATTGAGACCGATTTTCATCCCCGCCTTCAGTTTCAGATTCTGAGGTTTGACTTCTTCCAATAAGACAGCCGGATCGCCAACTAATTCGACTTTTTTTGAATCAATCCCATTCTTTATCAAAAATTGTTTAGTATAATAATCCCGGATTCCGACAGCCTTAGCCTTTTTAACTAAAGCGATAATACTATCAACTTCATTCTTTTTCAGAGCTTGTCCGCCAACCTCCCGGATATATCCGACACCAAAAATTACTATCGGTTTCTTGATAGCAGCAATGACCTTTCGGCTGAAAGGCATAAAATAGCGATATAAGATTCCGCCACCACCAATAACTACGAAGTCAGCTGAATTGATCAAATCGATCCTTTTCTGATTATATTCTTTTAAAGATTCTATCGGAAAATCAATAATACGGCAGTCAGGGAGCTCCTTCTTTAATAATTGCTGAACGGCCAGAACTATAGCTAAGTCCCCCTTATTAGTCTTATCCCAGACATGAATATGGGCGATTATTTTTTTATCCTTATTCATGTTAGATGCCTAAATTATCTTTTAATTGGTTGACCAGATTATTGATCTTTTCCAATTTGGCTTCATCGCGATTGATCACTCCGGCAGTCAATAGATAAGTGATCGTCCGCATCATAGTCCAATTATAATAATTATTGATCCGTTCCTTGACTTCATTGTCCAGCTTCTCTAAAGAATTAGCAAAATAAGTGTCTAAGAATAATTGTCTGATCTTTGCGACATATTCCGGATCCAATTTTTTCTTCTGGACTCCCATGTATTCGAATTGCTGCAAGAAGCAGCCAAGGTCGCGCGTATAGTCCGCCAGCGACATATCGGTAAAATCGATGATGGCCGTCTTGATATCATTCATCTTGATGATATTTTCCGGGTGGGCATCGCCATGGATCAGCCACAATCTATCAGCGCTATTTAAAAATTTTTCTTCATTAGTAATAAAAATGTCATAGGCTCGCTCATAAAAATTCAGATAGTGCGGATATTTTTTCTTGATCTCTTGCAGGATAGCATCAATACCCGGAATCACAGTCCTAATCCGGCCATTCTCAGAATTATAATTGAACCCGGAAACATTATTCAGATTATGCAGCTTGGCAAACCATTTAGCGGCCTGGGGCACGATCTTCTCAATCTCTTCATAATTCTGGCTGCTAATATAATAATGCAAATTGTGGCCGTCGACACCACGATAAAAAGTGCCATTGAAATAAGCGGAATAGAATAAAGGGCGAGGGATAGAAAAATGCTCATCACCGAACCCGCTATCCCATAAGAATTTCAGAGAATCATAAACATTCTTCCGGTTCTCGTTGCTATGAGCCGAACAAAAAATAGATAGCTTGTGAAGCCGCTTATCAGCTGATTCGAAATAAACCAAAAACTCCACCACGATATGATAAGTATTATCCCAGACATGCTTCTTGTGCGGTATGACTTTTACTTTCTCAATCCTCTTAAAAGACGGATAAGATGATAATATCTTGCGTGAAAGTAATTTGCGGACATATTCCGCGTCAAACAATTCATCGATTTTTTTCATATTATTTTTGCCAATAATAGCGCCAATGCTTTTCCCAGATTAAACGCTGTATATGGATATACATTTTTTCAGCCTTGATCTTGGTCGACTTGGTAGTATGGTCATGCAAGGACCGGATAGCCCTGATCAATTCATTAATACCTCTTTCAATCTCATCCGGACTCCAAGCTCGCGGACCGAAATTCTTAGAAAAATCACGGCCGCTAGCCCACCAGAAAGTACAGCTGGCCAAGCCTCTGACCAAATGCCAATGGAACCAGCGATAGTTCGGATCCTTCCGGTGTTTCTGTCCGACGCTTTGGGCAAAGTCAGCCAAGACCCAGATAGCAGACTGGATCTCGTGGCCTTTCTTCTGCCACAAAGAATATGACTCATTATTCTTCAACTCTAACGGAGTGGACTCCCAGTTACCACTCAATAATTTAACCTTAACGGCCCTCTTCCTATCACTTATAAAGTCACTGATAAGCTGAGTCTTGAATAAATCAGTCTTCAGAATCTTCTCCAACTCGCCAGTCGGATCCTCATGGCGCAAACCATACAGCTCGCCATCAGTAGCGGTAATGACTATTCTTTCTTTAGAAAAGAATTCATCCAGATTATCCGGTACATAAGAATTGCTAAAGCGGCGGTTGCGGAAAACGACCTTCAAGACGCTATTCTCATCTTGATAAATATTATTAAAATCAATCTGATTCAATTTTCCATTAAACAAGATTTCATCGACAATGATCCACTTGTAACCCAATTTTTTGACAATCTTAGCCACCTTCGGGCTATAAGCCATTTCCGGAAAAAAGAAGCCTTTGGGCTTGAAATCGGCACCAAAATACTTCTTCAAGATAGTCTCATTCTCTTTGATCTGCCAGATAACCTCGTCCTCACCAACCAGAGGAAGAAGGGCGTGATAAGCGGCAGTGCCGACAAGCTCTAATTGCTTTCGAACAATCAATTTCTTGATCCGAAAAATCAAATCAATATATCCCAACTCTTCCAAGCGCAACAAAAGACAACCACTGATATTGAAAGTGAATTTCAGATCCGGATGTTCTTCCAAAGTTCGCACCAAACGGATATAGCTCTTCTCAGCCGCCTCTTGGATGTGATAGGCGTCAGCATTGGCCGGCTGATATAGATGAAGGAAATTGATCCAAAGATTGTTATGGCTATTTTTATTTTCCATGATTATTTTTCTTAAGCTTCATCGCTTTACGATATAGCTTGATATATTTCTTGGCCGGAATTTCCCAACTATTAGATTCTTGCATCGCTTTCTCGACCAACTCTTTCCAAGAATCCAAATGGCGATAATTTTCTAGACCGCGGATGATAGCTGAATAAAAAGAGAAGTCGTCTTCACCCTTGAAAGTAAAACCACTACCGGAACCGGTACTGGGGTTGTAGTTGCTGACCGTATCATATAATCCTCCAACTTCGCGCACTATCGGAATGCAGCCATAACGCATGGCTATCAACTGATTGATACCGCAGGGTTCGTGGACAGAAGGCAACAAGAAAAAATCAGAACCGGCATAAACCAGGGTTTCATATTTCTGATTCTCTTCATGGGATGGAATCACCACGATCTTCTTCGGATGCTTGCGAGCGATCTTTAATAGCTCCTTGATATATCTCTTGTCACCGGAGCCGATAAACACAAACTGGGCATCAAGCCGCAAGAATTGCGGCAAGAGACGGATAATCTGCTCAAAGCCTTTTTGGAAAGTAACCCGGGAAGTCGCGCATAATAATGGGATCTTGGGATCGACCGGCAAACCAAATTTTTTCTGCAAAGCTTTCTTGTTGTCAGTCTTTCCTCCCACTTTCTCATAATTATAATTACGGAACAAGGAAGTATCATTCTCCGGATTATAAGCATTGTAATCGATACCATTGATGATTCCGAAAAGGCGGTCAGACCGATTCTTCAAGATACGCTGCAAGTCTTGGCCGAAACGCTTAGTCATGATCTCGTCCCGATACTGTTCGCTCACGGTATTGATAATATCCGATGATAAGATAGCGCGCTTAGCAAAATTGATGTTTTCAATAGACGGATTATCCAAATGAGGAATCCTCTTCCGGCCATAGTCACGGTCAGCTAATGGCACTTCCCACCAATTATGGCCTAACTGGAAAACCAGGTTATGGATAGTAAAGATGGTCCGCGCTTTTTTCAAGGTTTTGGAATAGCGGAAATCATTATTCAAAAAGAAAGGAATCAGGCCGGTCTGCCAGTCATGGCAATGGACAATATCCGCCTTGAACTTGAGCAAAGACAATAACTTCAAGGCTGCTACGTCGAAAACTAAAAAGCGGGCATTCTCATGAGAAGAGCCATAGAGCTTTTTCTTCTTGGAAAAATATTTTTTATTCTCGATAAAATAGACCGGCAGATCTTCCATTAGATAGCCTTTCCAATAAGTTACTTCGACCTGATCGACAGAATTCAGATAGATCTTCACATTCTTGAATACCGGTTTCAAGTCATATTTTTCCATGTCAATCGCCTTTTCATAAAAAGGCGTGATGATCATCACGTCATGCCCCAAACGGCTCTGGGCCTTAGGCAAGCTGCGGCTGACGTCTCCTAAACCGCCAGTCTTGGAGAAAGGCGCCACTTCGGAGGCGATATGGACAATCTTTATTTTAGCCATAATTTTTGATAGCGCTCAGACAAATAGCTAAGGCCAACGCATCGGCCGCATCGTCAGGCTTTGGTATTTCTTTTAAGCTTAAAATCAATTTTACCATCTTCTGTACTTGTAATTTTCCGGCCTGGCCATAAGCGGTCACAGCCTGCTTGACTTGATTCGGCTTGAATTCGTTAATCGAGATTTTATGTTTCTTTAATGCTAACAGAATCACGCCGCGAGCTTGGCCGACAGTCAAAGCCGTCTTAACGTTTTTACTAAAAAAAAGCTCTTCAATCGCGGCCGCTTGAGGCTGATATTTTTCTATTATTCCATTGAGTTGAGTATAGAGAGAAACTAACCTTTCGGGCAGACTGCTGGTCTTAGGAGTCTTGATCGAGCCATGAGCGATATGAGAAACGCGGCCTCGAGCATCCTTTTCAATCAACCCCCAGCCAGTATCGGCAATTCCCGGGTCAATCCCCAAAATTATCATATGATGTTGGTATAATAATCACTGACGTCTTCATCATCTTCGAGCGCTTCCATAATCTTATCAATGGCGTTCTTTTCATTATCTTTCAATTCCTGCTTTTCCTTGGCCACATACTCTATATCAGAAGACTCGACTTTCAATCCTTTAGATTCTAAAAAGGAAACGACACTTTGTAATTTATCAATCTTGGTATAAATGGTTAGGCCTTCTTCCTCTTTTAATAGGTCATCGATTCCGGCATCGATCAATTCTAATTCCAAGTCATCAAAACTGATATTTTTGGCGGATAATTCGCTGTTTTCTACCATAATCACGCCTTTCTTCTCAAAATTCCAAATGACGTTGCCAAAAGCTCCGCCATTCTTGCTGAATATATGGCGGACATTACCGGCGCTCCGATTCTTGTTGTCGGTTACGCACTTGATGACGAATTGGGAGTTACCGGGACCGATAGCTTCATAGTATAATTCTTCGATCTGCTCTCCAGCTAATTCTCCAGTACCTTTTTTGATAGCCCTTTCGATATTATCTTTCGGCATTGAAGCGGCCCGAGCCTTTTCAACGGCGCTCCGCAAAGACGGGTTGGCGTTAACATCCCCGCCTTGCTTGGCAGCGATAGTGATGATATTGGCTAATTTGGTAAAGATAGCTCCGCGCTTGGCATCAACTATTTCTTTCTGGCGATGAGTCGTCGCCCATTTTGAGTGTCCTGACATATTATCTCTTATAAATTAATGAATATAAAGTACTTCAATATTATAATAAATTGCTAAAAAAATCAATCTAAATTATAATTAGAAGGTGGATATTAATTTAACAATTCATATGAAATTAATCAACCTCAACCAAGCTGTCTACAATGCGCTAGAATTCTTCGGAAAAAATAAGCCTCCCCGAGTTCCGTTCGAAAAGATAAAATTTCCCCTGGTCATCGGCAGCGGCAATGCCTATAACACCGGCACCATCCTGTTTGCCTCCCAACCGGCCATCTTTGCTGATGAAAGCAATTTTCAAGCTACCATAAAAAAATACCAAACCCTCCTGAAGAAGAAAGAAATCAAGGAAGCGGTAGTCATTTCGGCTTCCGGCGAGAAAGATTCAGTCTGGGAACTAGAATTAGCCAAGAAGAACAAGTTAAAGACCATCCTATTAACCTGCTCGCCTGATTCTTCTGCAGCCAAGATTGCCGACCAGGTCTATTCTTTCAGAAAACTGAGCGAACCATATACCTACAACACTTCCACCTATCTCGGCATGATCCTGTCATTAACCAAAGAAGATCCAAAAAAGATCCTAAGCTTCCTGAAAACCGTCAAATTGCCCCGTAATTTCAAGAATTATTCCAATTACTCCTTTGTCCTGCCCGACCGTTTCATCGAGATCTGCGATATGCTGAACATCAAGGGCCGCGAGTTATTCGGACCATATTTCCAAGTCAGAGCCTATTCTGAAGGCCATTCCCGCCATGCTAAATTCGTCCACCAGGACAAAAATGAGTTAGTTATCGGACTAGGAATCAACAACAAATATTTTGGTGATCCCAAAAATCGTCTCGACATCAAGCTTACCAAGACAGCTGATTTCGGCTTGATACTCTGTCTCGGCTATTCCATTATCGGCCATATCCAAGAATCCAAACCGCCTTACTTCAAGAGAAACATCAAGAAATTCTGTGAGGATTACGGACCTAAAGCCTATGGCAGCCAGAAACCGTTCGAGGTAATAGTGCCAGGGAATTAATCCAAAGAAAAAAATATATATAAAGAGAAAAATGATTTTCAGATTCCTGAAGATCATTTTTTTTATAAATAAAAACCTCGGACTGCATAAACAATCCGAGGTAAAAAATTAGTTTAACAATTATTCCAGACAAAATACTACTTTTTTCCTTGGTTTTTAACTCCTTCAATCGCCTCCTTGATCTTCTTCTGATCTCCCAGATAATAATGCTTGATTGGCTGGAATTTGTCATCCAATTCATAGACCAAAGGAATGGCGGTCGGGATGTTTAATTCCATAATATCTTTAACAGAAACCTTATCCAGGTATTTAACTAAAGCTCTCAAGCTATTACCGGAAGCAGCTATTAAAATCTTCTTTCCAGATTTAAGCTCGGGAATAATCTCCTTTTTCCAGAAAGGTACTACGCGCTTAACGACGTCCGCCAAACTTTCAGTCTTAGGAACTTTGATATTCTTATAGGCTGGATTGGCAGCGATAGCCTGATAGGTCGGATTCTTCTTTTCGATCTCCGGCGGCCTGACGCTATAACCTCGGCGCCAGAGCATAAACTGCTTGTCCCCATATTTCTCCCTAGTTTCGGCTTTATTTAACCCCTGCAAATTGCCATAATGACGTTCATTCAATCTCCAATCATTTACAACCGGGATCTTCTTGTGCTTCATACCCAACAAGATTATCTTCAAAGTATTCTGGGCTCGCTTAAGCTCAGACTGGAAAGCTTCATCAAAAGAATATCTATATTTCCGAAGGGTAAGGGCGGCGATGGCTGCTTCTTTCTTTCCCTGAGGGCTCAAATCGACATCGGTCCAGCCGGTGAATTGATTTGATTTATTCCAGGTGCTCTGACCATGGCGCACTAAGACTATCTTGTACATAATTTTTTATTTAATTATCTTTTATTGATATAAATATAACATTTCTATCTCAAATTGACTAATAACCAACAAAAATGATACCATAGTAATCATAAATACTGCTCATGAGCCAAAAACAAAGAGCTAAAAACATATTGATTGAAATCCTAATACCACTACTAAAATCCTTGATCTTCATCAAAAAAGTAGTTAGTGGTTTTTTTATTTTTATCATCTTCAAGCCAATAGCTTTCTTATTCCGCTCCTTCCTCTACAAACCCTTCCTCAGACTCTACGGCTATTACATCTTGCTGCTGAAAAAAGTCCGGGAAATCAATCTTAAGAACCATTCTAAATTCTTCTTGATCAAGAAAGTCTCAACCCCGATCATCATCGCTGTCATCGCTTTGATAATCATCGGGTTTAATTTGGTTAACAAACAAAATTTCGGCGACAAGACCGACAAAATGTATAAAGCGACAGCCGCTAACCTAGCCCAGAACGAATTCGAAACTGCCGCTCCGGAAGAATTGATAGTCGAAGGCCTCAGCCCGACCGCCGCCTGCACTACCACCCTAACCTTGTATGTTGCCAATGATGCGGTCCAGCCAGAAAGAAAGATAACCACCAACACCGTTCCGGTAGACGGCGACCATGCTGCTAGCTGCTTAACTCAGAGCGGAGAAGCTATCATCAAACCAAGCGCCATCACTGTCGGAACCGGATCGACTGCCAGCCAGGTCGAAAGAAATACCACCATCGAATATACTGTCAAAGCCGGTGATACCGTCAGCTCCATCGCGCGCGAATTCGGCATCAGCGTCAACACTATATTGTGGGCCAACGACCTGACCGCCTATAGCTTCATCCGCCAAGGCGACAAGCTGAAGATATTGCCGATTTCCGGTATTATCCATAAGGTGGTTTCCGGCGAGAATCTCCAGAAGATAGCCGACAAATACGATGTTTCTAAAGACAAGATCGTCCTGGCTAACGGATTAGCAAGCGATAGCCGGTTAACTATCGGCCAGATGATTATTATCCCTGACGGCAAAAAGATAGCCAGCGCCGTAACCACTAAACCTAAAACCACTTCCAACTATCGCTTGCCATCGATCGTCAAAGACCTGGTCAAGCCAAGCGCTGCCAAGCCAAGCGCCAACAAGATGCAATGGCCGACAGTCGGCTACCGCATCACCCAGTATTATTCTTGGCGCCATACCGGTTTGGATATCGCCAACAAAGTCGGCACTCCGTTATATGCCGCCGATGCCGGTGTCGTTGAAAAAGCCGGTTGGAATAGCGGTGGTTATGGATACATGGTCTTGATCAACCATGGCGGCGGAATCAAAACCCGATATGCTCATGCTTCCAAGCTTTATGTCAAAGTCGGAGACCGGGTCAGCCGAGGCGAGGCTGTAGCGGCTATGGGATCAACCGGACGCTCTACCGGACCACACATCCACTTCGAGGTCATCATCAATGGCAGATTATTAAATCCGCTTAACTATATAAAATAATTAAATAAAAAAATATGGGAGGAATTCTTTTTGGATTAGTATTAGTAGTCGTCGGCACCTTGATCGTCATGAAGACCGAGTGGCTGATGCAGAACTTCGGCCGAGTCGCCTGGTTCGAAAAAAACTTAGGAGCTGAAGGCGGCAGCCGCTTAGGCTATAAATTGATGGGGCTCCTGGCTATCTTTGCCGGACTATTATTCATGACCGGACTCATGGGAAACTTCATGAACTGGGCCTTGTCCCCATTGATCCGCGTCCGCCAATAGACAGTTATTGACTTTCTGATAAACGTTGGTTATTATATTACCAACGCTATTGGGCCCTTAGCTCAGCTGGCTAGAGCATCTGCTTTGCAAGCAGAGGGTCATCGGTTCGAATCCGATAGGGTCCACAAAAAAACAGTCTCAACTCTGAGGCTGTTTTTTGTTTTAATGGTTATTTATTTTTCTTACTTGTTGTATAATAAAGATATATAAACTAACTTCAAAACTATGCCCAAAACCGAAAAAGAATGCTGTCCCAAATTCGATCCTGCCCCTTGGACCGATAAAGAGTTCACATGGGACAATAAGAAATTTATAAAAGAAAAAGTCTGTACTTTTTTCTACATGCCGCTCAACTTCGGGAAAATCATAACCCGAGCCATGTCCTTTATCGAAAAATCCGGGGCCAAGATACCGGACAACTTATGCCTTTCCGATCATCGCTCCAGATGGAAGATGGACATCTATCTAGCTGTTGACCAAGATATTGCCGGAGCTGATAATGTAAGCCTCAGCGGCAATTTCTATAGCCAAGTCTATGAAGGCAATTTCAAGGATACCGACAAATGGTGCCAAGACTTCAAGGCGCTTGTTGAGAAGAAAGGCAAGAAGATAAAGAAATGGTATATGTGGTATACTACCTGTCCGAAGTGTGCCAAGAAATATGGACACAATTATACTGTAATTATCGGGGAGTTAGAATAATAATAAAATCTTATAATTAAAGATAAAAAAATAAAGAGCGACCAGCTCTTTATTTTATTTTAAATTCTAGTACAATGGAATCCGGGAGGATTATTAGCTCAGTTGGTTAGAGCGTTCCGTTCACATCGGAAAGGTCAGTGGTTCGAGTCCACTATAATCCACATTAAATAAAAACAAATAGAATCATTAACTATCATCTTTATCGCTCTCAGCCTGGCCATGGATTGTTTTGCCATCTCTTTGTCAGCCGGAGCAGCCAATGAAAAGAAAAACATAGCCCTGAAGCTGTCGGTCTTTTTTGGATTATTCCAAGCCGGCATGTTCTTGCTCGGATGGCTGGGAGCCTTCAGCTTCAGAAGCCTGATCGAAGGCGCTGATCATTGGATAGCCTTGTCATTATTGATCATCATCGGCGGCAAAATGCTCTATGAAGCTATCGAGGACAAGGAAGAAAAGAAAATAAATTTCTCGAGCAACCGGATGATATTGCTCCTATCTATCGCTACCAGTATCGATGCCTTGGCGGTGGGTATCAGCTTCGCTTTCTTGAAAGAACCTTTATTCTGGCCGACAACAACCATCGGCTTAGCTTCTTTTTTCATGACTATCATAGGAACCAGGATCGGCAAGAAAGCTCAGAACATCCTAGGCCGCAAAGCTGAAATAGCCGGCGGCATAATATTGATCCTGATAGGGTTAAAAATATTTTTGGAACATACTCTTTAATTGATAAAATAAAAAACGGGTTATTGGTTAACCCGTTTTTGTTTTGTTTTTTCTCCTTAGAATCACTTCCCAGCCCAGGAAAAATCAATATCCTCCTTGCTGAAACCGACGCCCTTGCAATATTCCAAACGTTCCACAAATCCCATCTGATTAAGATTCTGAACATCGATTATCCTGGCATCATTCTTCAGTTTAGAAAGCAATAACACTTCCCTGTCAGTCATGGTGGCCAAAACAACGGCTGCGTCAGCCATCTCCAGACAAAAATAATTATGGACGAAGGAAAAAGCATTCTCAATGTCTTGTTCATGATCAATGCGACCCTTATCAAGGTCCAATTTTTCATAAACATTCCGATACATCCATTTCCGACAAGTCTCAAAAGCTGCCGCTTCAGGCGAGTTAGCAAAAGAAACATAACCGCGCTCAGCGCTTTCTTTAAAAAGGGCTGCCAGGCAAGAGTTGATCTGAGCCCTCTGATTGTCGCCTAAGAATTTCAAAGATTCCGGCATATCTTTAATCTGAATATAATTCTGCCGAACGGCATCATTAATATCAGAAAACAGATAGGCCAGCTTATCAGCGTACATGACAACGTCGTACTCCAACGGAAAGCCTTCTTCGACTATCAAACTGCCACCACCCCGGGAATGCCTAGTGACTCCTTCCAAAACTTCGAAAGACAGATTCAGTCCTCGCCCCTGCCGTTCAATTTCCTGAATTAAAATCGGTCCGAATATTTCGTGTCGGAATTCATCTCCAACAATCCGACTGATCACCCTCTCAAACATGTGTCCGAAAGGAGCATGACCCAAATCATGAGCCAAGGCGATAGCGCTTGTCAGCTTGTCATTAAGTCCCAAAACGCGAGCTATCAAACTGGCCAGAGATTCCACTTCCAGGGTGTGCGTCAATCGATTCCTGACCAAAGGATTGTCGGCTACCGGCCAGACTTGAGTCTTGCCATTCAAAGCCCGAAGGCTTTTTGATTGTTTGATTTTCCAAATGTCAATTTCGAAGGGATCTAAAATCCCAAAAAGAAACTGCTCCGGATCATCCTGGTTCTTGCGCCCCAAAGTCTTTTCAGACTCGAAGGCTTTAGACGCCAAGGCATTCTGAAATTCAGTAATTTTCTCCATTGTTTATGCTTTTTTTGTAGTTTTCAAATAACAGTTAATTAACTGGTAATAATAAACTGAAAATAACTTTTTGTCAACAAAAAAGCCGCCTTATATAGCGGCTTCTTATCTGTTTAAAATGATATTATTCTAGGCAACAGTTGATAGCTTTTTTGATTAAATCACCCAGCTTTCCCATAAAGCCTTTCTTCTCGTGATCGTGCTTGTCCAGCGCTTCATCATCAATCTTCTTGATATCACCGGTATTGATCAATTTCATGTTTAAGCCCCAGAATAAAGAATAGAGGTTATAAGCCTTGTTAAATAATTCATAAGCATCTTCCTTGCGACCCCGTCCCATCTCCTTGGTCCCAACCTCCATCAATCTCATGGAAGCGGCTAAAAGATGCTTAGAGATACACCAGACCTCACCCTCATACTCCTTGATCAATTTCTGCATCAGCTCTTTTCTCATCTCCCTGATATCCTTAATCATGTCATAGTAATCCGTGTTGCCGGTCTTAGCTCCGGAAAAGAAAAAATGTTCTTCGATGCTGATCAGGTTCATGACCGCAATGCTCAAATCCTGGTCAGAAGACAAGTCCAGCTTATTATCCTTCTTCAGGTTGTCCATCTTATCAATGAAGCTCTGCAATTCTTTTTGATTGATATCCATATGTTTGATTTATTATTTGGTGATAAAATAAAAGGCGAAACTCAAGATCAATAAAGACCCGAGCGGCATAACGACTTTTTGGAAAGGAAAATAAGCGTGTCCATTATTCTTCTTTTTTAGATATTGATACCAGTCGCCAACGAAATAAAAAACGATACTGCCAACCATAATACCCAAAAAGATCTTATCAATATTCCATAACCGGTTAAAAGGATGACCGATGAATCCGGTAGTATAGAAAGGGATTAAAACCATAGAATAATAAGCTAAATAGGTAATAAAGTTCAAGCCTTTAAAATTAATCTTCTTCCGTTTCAACCAATCGATAGTCCAGGCTGAAACGGCCACTAATAGTCCGCCGATCCATAAGCTGGTGATAGTATCATCGATTCCTAACCAGCGAGAAAAACCTAAACCAGCACCGGCCGCTACGACGCAGACTGGACAGAAAGCCGAGGCCGAAGACATCAACAAAAAATTCAATAACAACAATCCGGAAAATATTTTTATCTTATTCATAATTTAATCGATATTAAATTTCACTTTCAAAAAGCTAGTAGCGTCACCACCCATATAACATTTGCCCTCAGTCCACAAGAAAGGAACGCCGACATTATCTTCCGATAAGGCGCAACGATTAACTGCATCCATCATCAGCTTAGCATTGTCAGCATCATTATAGACCTCTCTCTTTTCAATAGTCATCCGTTCATTGATCTTATTATCAACCAAGAACTGTTCCAACACCTTGCAATGAGGACAGGTATCGCCATAGAAAAGGATAGTCTTGTTTTCCAACGGACTAACCTGAGACTCCTTATTATTAACCTGGGAGCAACCGGCTAAAAGCAGGGGCAATAATAAAAATAACCACAAAAATTTTTTAATCATATTCTTGTTCCATTAATTAAACTAATTATTTCTATCCCAGTATAACACATTATGGTATTTTTTCTCAACTGATGCCATTTTGATTATTACTCTAAAAATGATAAACTATATCCATGGCAAAGACAAACCAAAAACTAATCATTATCGACGGAAACGCTATCATCCACCGCAGTTTTCATGCCCTTCCACCAACCATGACTACCAAGTCTGGCCAGGTGGTTAATGCTGTCTATGGCTTCTGTACTTTCCTGATAAAAGCAATATCCGATCTCAAACCGGATTATATTGTGCTAACGTTAGATAAAAAAGAAGCGACTTTTCGACATTTAGAATATAAGGAATACAAAGCCCAGCGAGTCAAAGCTCCAGATGAACTATATGAACAGATTCCTTTAGTGAAAAAAGTGGCCGAATCCTTTGATATTCCGATTTATGAACTATCCGGGTTTGAGGCCGATGACCTAATCGGAACCATTTCCCGCCAAGTCGATTCCGGCATCAAGAAAATCATCATGACCGGCGATATGGATACTCTCCAGCTAATCGATAACTATACCCAGGTCTATACCATGAGCCGCGGCATTACCGATAGTGTCCTATATGGAGCCAAAGAAGTGGAAGAGCGCTATGGCCTCCAACCAGGACAAATGATTGATTATAAGGCTCTGCGAGGAGATCCGAGCGATAATATTCCAGGAGTTAAAGGAATCGGCGAAAAAACCGCCTCAGAATTACTTAACAACTTCAAGACCCTGGACAAAGTCTACGATGCAGTGGACAGAAGTGACAAAAAAATCAAACCACGGATTATAGAACTGCTCAAAGAACACAAAAAAGAAGCTTACCTTAGCCAAAAACTAGCTACAATCGAGCGAAATGCCCCGATTAAGTTCGATTTAGAGAAATCTCGCTGCCAAAAACTGGACAAAGAGAAAATTATCTCCCTTTTTAGCGAGCTAGAATTTAAATCGCTAGTTTCCCGCTTGAATAACTTGGATGCCTATCTCTCTCCAGCCAAAGATCAGAAACAAGAAAGCCTGAATCTTTTTACCATCTCAGATAAATTCGCCCGAGACGAAAGAGAATTCAAATACCAACTCATCGATGATGAGGCTAGTTTCAAATCCTTCTTAAAGATATTAAGCTTCCAGAAAATATTTTCCCTAGATACCGAAACTGATTCGCTCGATCCGCTCAACGCCAACCTTCTTGGAATATCATTTGCCTTCAAGAAAGGCGAAGCCTATTACCTAAACCTTAACCGACAGGATAAATCTTGGTTAGAAAAACTGGCTCCGATATTAGAAGATCCAAAGATAAAAAAATGCGGCCATAATATAAAATTCGATTTACGGATCCTGAAAAATCAGGGAGTAAAAGTTTCCGGAATATATTTTGATACCATGATCGCTTCATACTTATTGAATCCGGAAAACCGCCAACACAATTTAGATGCCATAACTTTTTCTGAGCTAAGCTTTGAAAAGATCAGCCACAAAGATCTGTTGGGAGAAAAATTCACCGCCGCTGACTTCGCCAATGTCCCGACAAAAAAGATGGCCGTCTATTCCAGCGAAGACGCTGACTTCACTTTCCGCCTGGTTCCGATCTTCGAAAAAAGATTGAAATCCGAAAAGCTCTGGAACCTTTTCCAAGATATCGAAGTTCCTCTCATCCCGGTCCTAGCCCAAATGGAAGACAACGGTATCTTATTGGATAAAAAAATATTAAGCGGGATGTCTAAAGAATTGAAGACAGAAACCGCCAAGATAGAAAAAAATATATATGAACTGGCCGGAGAAAAATTCAACATCAAATCCACCAAGCAATTAAAAGAAATAATTTTTGAAAAACTGGCCGTCGATACCAAGGGCATCAAGAAAACTAAAACCGGACTATCGACCGCTGCCGACCAATTAGAAAAACTGAAAGACGCTCACCCGATTATCCCGCTAATCCAAGACTACCGAGAGTTGACCAAGCTGCTCAGCACCTACATTGAAGCTCTGCCAGAGCTAGTTAATCCAAAAACCAAACGTCTCCATACCAGCTTCAACCAAACAATCACCGTTACCGGCCGCCTGTCATCGACCGATCCAAACCTACAGAATATCCCGACCAAGACCCCTCTAGGCAAAAAGATCCGCCAGGCTTTTGTAGCTGAAAAAGGCTATGTTTTAGCCAGTTTAGACTACTCCCAGATAGAACTGCGCTTGGTAGCTCACATGTCCTCCGACAAACGGATGTTGGAAGCTTTTGCTAATGGCGAAGATATCCACACCATTACCGCCGCTGCTATCAACGAAGTGAAATTAGAAGAGGTGACTCCTAAGATGAGAAGTGAAGCTAAAGCGGTAAACTTCGGCGTCATATACGGACAAGGCCCGCATGGACTGAGCCAAGGCGCTGGCATCTCATATCAGAAAGCGCAAGAATTCATCGCCAAATATTTTGCCACCTACTCCGGCATCAAAAAATATATCGCCCACAATCTGGAGTTCGCCAAAAAACATGAATACGTCGAAACTCTCTTGGGCCGCCGCCGCAACTTGCCAGAAATAAATTCCAATATCGTCATGATCCAGAAGAGCGCTGAACGCATGGCAATCAATATGCCCTTCCAGGGAACAGCCGCTGACATGATCAAGCTGGCCATGATCGACATCCAAAAATTAATCGAAGGCCAGGATGATATCAAGATGATTTTGCAAGTCCACGATGAATTGATTTTTGAAATGAAAGAAGACAGCGTTGATAAATATTTAGGCCGGATAAAATCCATCATGGAAAATATCATCAAATTGAAAGTTCCGATAATCGCTGATGCTAAGATAGGAAATAATTGGGGTGAGATGAAATAAAAAAAGATGGTTCGTAATTGAACAAACCATCTTTCAAGATTTTTTTTCAGCACCTAAGAACCAGATTAACAAACAGACCAATCCATGAGTCAAAGTGTAAGCAGCCAGAGAGATGATGCTATACACCAAACCATAGAAGGGAGCTCCGCCAACCACAGAAAAATAGATCATGACGGCCGACAACATCAGCAATAGAGAATAAGCGGAATAATCCAAACCGGAATAAGGAAATTTAAAACGATAAATCATCTTATAAAGATACCGCATCAAATTCAGCCAGGCAGCTAAGAATAAGATATTCCACCAACCCGACAAAGAATATTCCAGCCCCAGATTATCTAATCCTAAATCCATCCAACCCTCAGGAAAATGAATAGTCAAAGCCGGTAAATCAGCTTCGGTCATTGATTTCAAATCGCCGAGGATTAAATAAGCAGTCAGATAGACCAAAGCGATTGGAATTAGAACAGAGAAGAAGATAAGTAATTCTAAAGGAAACTGGCAAAATAATATAATTTTGAGCCTATCCTTCTGAAAACCCGTCATCCACCTTAACTTTATTAAAAGCGGGGACAGCAGGAATAGAATCACCAAAAAGACGAAGAAAACGGAAATTAACAGCATTTAGGCCTCCTTTCTGGCTATAAATTTAAAAGATCAATTAATTGATTTATTACTCATACTTAATCACAAACTATAGGATATGTCAATGAATATTAAAAAAGAATTAACTGGTAAAAAAATTGCCATCTTGGGGCTCGGAATAGAAAACCAAGCCTTATTAAAATATCTCCTCAAACAGAAGATTAACAACCCTATCACCATCTGCGACTCCCGCTCCGTCAAGGAATTAGGGGACAGATATAATGATTTCAAAAAATACAAGCAAATCAAATGGCGCTTGAGAGAAAAGTTCAACCAAAAACTATATGAGTTCGATATCTTGTTCCGTTCTCCCGGCTGGCCGATCCTTTGTCCTGGCATCCAAGAAGCCTTAAAGCACGAAACCGAATTAAGCAGCGCCATGAACCTATTCTTCGATCTTTGCCCGACTAAGAATATCATCGGCGTTTCCGGAACCAAAGGCAAAGGAACCACTTCTAGCTTAGTCTGCCGAATCCTCAAAGCCGACAATCGAAAAGTCTTCTTGGGAGGAAATATCGGCATCGCTCCGTTTGATTTCTTGCCAAAGATAAAAAATAACGATTGGGTGGTTTTGGAATTGTCCAGTTTCCAATTGGAAGACTTAAAATCCAGCCCGAAATATTCCATCATCACCAATATATACAAAGAACACCTGGCTCCGGCCGATCCTCTGAATCCGAATTACCATCGCAGCTTCCGATCCTACATCTTAGCCAAGCTCAACCTGGCTCAACATCAGGATCGCTCCGGTTATCTTTTTATCAACAAGAAATTCCAAAAATTATTCACTACCTATAAGAAATATACCGGCCAAGGAAAAAAGATCTATTTCACTAGCTCTAAGATGAAAAGCCGTTTAGTGGGAAATTATAACCAAGAAAATATTGCCGCTGCTATCACCCTAGCCAAAACTTTAAAGATCGGAAATGATACCATTAAAAGAACCGTAGCTGCTTTCCAGGGCTTGGAACATCGCCTAGAATTCGTCACCAATAAGAATGGCGTCATCTATTATGACAACAGCTTTGCGACCACGCCTGAAAGCACTCTGATGGATTTGCAATCTTTTAAAGAGCCGATTATATTACTAGTGGGCGGAGCTGATAAAGGCGCCAACTTCAAACCTTTGGCCGCTATGATAAAGAAGAAAGTCAAACTAAGCATCCTGCTTGACGGCACCGGAACCAAGAGAATCCGAAATGAGCTGATTAAAATAAAATACGGCACTAAGAATATGGTTGTAGTCCACAGCATGGAAGAAGCCATCGACAAAGCCAAAGAGGCCGCCCAAAAAGGTGACATCGTCCTGTTATCGACAGCTTGCGCCAGCTTCGGCTTATTCAAAAATTATAAAGAAAGAGGAAACCTATTTAAATACTATGCCAACAAATAAGAATATCATCGGAGTCTTCGATTCCGGCTTAGGCGGACTAAGCGTTTTCAAGCACTTCATAAAAAGACTACCGGGATTCAATTACATCTACCTAGGGGATAATGCTCGCGTTCCCTATGGCGGCAAGTCCCGGGAAGTTATCTATGAATATACCAAGGAAGCGATAGATTTCCTTTTTGACAAAGGCGCTAACCTGATTATCATCGCCTGCAACACCGCTTCCGCTGAAGCTCTAAGGAAAATCCAACAAGAATATCTGCCCCAAAGATATCCCGGCAAGAAAGTATTAGGAGTTATCCGGCCGCTAGCCGAAGCTGCCAGCAAAACGGGCAGATTAAACAAAGTTGGAATTATCGGAACTAAAGCGACCATCAATTCCAATGTTTACAAAACTGAAATAAAAAAATTAAATCCGAAGATAAAAGTCTATCAGATCAGCGCGCCTCTTTTAGTTCCTTTGATAGAAGAGGGTTGGGCCCACAAACCGGAAACTAAGAACATCCTGAAGTCTTATCTAAAACCGCTCAAAGAAAAGAATCTGGACGCCTTGATCTTGGGTTGCACCCATTATCCTTTTCTTTTGAAAGAAGCTAAGAAAATCATGGGGCCGAAGTGCTTCATCCCGAACACCGGAGAAATAATCGCCCGCAGCTTAGAAGATTATCTGAAACGCCATCCTGAACTAAACATCAAGACCGAGAAAAAACCGACCATCAGATTCTATACTACAGACAACATTGAACAGTTTAAAAAACTAGGAGAAAAATTTCTCGGACAAAAAATAAAACAGATCGAAAAAGCTGAACTATAATATGATCATTTTCCTCTACGGCGACAATGACTTCAAAGCCAGACAAAAAATAAATGAGATCAAGAAAAAATTCTTTCAGGAAGTAGACCCGAATGAGCATAGCTTCAACGTGCTCGACGGCACCTCAATTGACTTAGACAAGGTCAGCGAAGCTGTCAGTACCGGATCGCTCTTCACCAAGAAAAGATTAACCTTAATCGAAAACATTTTCTCCAACAAAAAGACAGCTTTTTTGGAAGAGCTTTTAAGCTACCTGCAAAATAATAATCTGGACAAAGGCGACGACATCTTGATCATCTATGAACCTCGCATCAAGAATCAGAAAAGCAAAGCTGTCAAAGCTAGCCCTAACGGAGAAAAAGATAGCCCATTGAATGCCAAAGAAAAAAAATTATTCGAATTTCTAACCCAACAAAAATTCGTCCAAGAATTCAAAGCCTTCAATGCTTCAGAATTAACCGCTTGGATAAAAACAGAAGTAGCTAAAAGAGGTGCCACCATCAAACCGGAAGCCATTTCCGAATTAGTTAAGAATAACAATAATAATCTGTGGCAGATTAATAATGAAATCGAGAAGCTGACTAATTACAAAACGATCGGAGAAATTACCGTTTCCGACGTTGAAAAAATCTGTACCCCGGCCACCGACGACAATATCTTTGCTCTAACCGACGCCCTAGGAAATAAAAATAAATCCTTAGCCTTAAAAATCTTGGAAGACCAATATCGCCTGGATGCCACCGATGAATATCTGTTAGCGATGTTACTTAGGCAGTTCAAGCTAATCCTGCAATTAAAAGTTATTATAGATAACGGAGAAAACCCCAACAAAGTCGGACCATCATTGGGTCTACACCCTTACGTCGCCCAAAAAAGCGCCGAGCAAGCTAGACGTTTCGATAGCCAGCAATTAAAGATGATTATCAATAATCTGACCCATTTGGATTACCTGAATAAGACTGGACAGACCGATTTCAAGACCGGGCTGAATCTACTGATTGCCAAGATCTGAACCTGGTCTAAAAACTATTGCTTTTTTATTTTGATTATTATATATTATTTAAGAGCTCTTAAGCTCTCCTATTTTTTTATCACAAAGGGCAATTAGCTCAGTTGGTTAGAGCGCAACACTGATAATGTTGAGGTCGGAGGTTCGAATCCTCCATTGCCCACTTTATCGCGGGGTAGAGCAGTTGGCAGCTCGCCGGGCCCATAACCCGGAGGTCGTCGGTTCGAATCCGACCCCCGCAACATATCTAAAGCCTCGGTAGCTCAGTGGTAGAGCAAAGGATTGAAAATCCTTGTGTCGTCAGTTCAATTCTGACCCGGGGCACAAATTAAACCCAGATTATTGGGTTTAATTTTAAATCGGGGTGTGGCCCAGTTGGCTAAGGCGTCTGGTTTGGGACCAGAAGATCGTGGGTTCGAGTCCCGCCACCCCGACAGAATGAATCATAGCAATAAGAACCAAAAACTTGATTTTTGTTTTTTATTATGTTATGATTTTTTTGAATTTAATTAATCAATCGTATATCTACTATGCCTAATAAACAATCGGCCAAAAAAGAATTACGCAAAACCGTAAAGAGAAATAAGGCCAATAATAGCGTAAAAGCTAAAACCAGAAAATTAGTAAAAGAAACCATCAAAAAAGTCGAAGCTAAGGATTCTAAAGTAAAAGAAACTATCGGCAGCACTATCCAGGCTATCGATAAGATGGTTAAAAAAGGAATCATCAAGAAGAATACCGCTTCCCGCCAGAAATCAAAATTACAGAAAAAAGCTAATAAAGTTAAATAATTAATAATATTGCCCATTCTTGGATATGGTTTGAGCCATACCTCGGTCTGGGGATGACAAGTCTATGTTAGACAAGAAAAACAAGGAAAAATTAATTAAAAAGTTCCGCACTCACGATAGCGATACCGGATCCCCACAGGTCCAGATAGCTATCTTAACTGCTGAAATCGAGCAATTATCCGAGCATTTGAAGGCTCACAAGCATGATTACTCTTCTCGCCGCGGTTTGCTAAAGAAAGTAGCTGAAAGACGTCGCTTACTGAAATACTTACAAAAAGAAGATTCTAAAGCATTTGCTGACCTAGCTATCAAATTAAAACTGAAGATTGCCAACAAATTACAAGAAGAGGAAGAAGAAAAGGCTAAGAAAGAAAAGAAATTTGATGAAGCTCTGGGTGAAAACGACATAGAAGACGAGATTGAAGAAAAATAATCAATTATGATAAAACATCGCGAACAACGAGTAGGCGTCCTGGTAGATGTTTCCAACATGTACCATAGCGCCAAGAATTTATACGGAAAAAAGGTTAATTTTCGCGAAATTTTGACTAAAGCTGTAGCGGGACGGAAATTGATCCGAGCCACAGCCTACGTCATTAAGACTGAAAATAAGGATGAAATGGCTTTCTTTGAAGCCTTGAGCCAACAAGGGTTCGAGGTTAAGATGAAAGACCTCCAAATCTTTGCTGGAGGAGCCAAAAAAGGCGATTGGGATGTCGGTATTACCATCGATGCCATCAAACTAGGCGACAAATTAGATGTCATTATCCTAGTTTCCGGCGATGGCGATTACCTACCGGTTGTTTCTTACCTACAGAACAACAAAGGCTGCCTAGTTGAAATTATGGCCTTCCGCAAAACCGCTTCCTCCCGCCTGGTTGAAGAGTCCGATGACTTCATTGATCTAGGAGCTAGCAAGAAATTTTTGATCTAATCACAATTCTATATAACAAAAAGGACCCATTTATGGGTCTTTTTTGTTACAATAACCGATTGGAAACAAGCTAAGGATTAAATATCAATTTATATCCCCAAAAACAATACAAAGGATAAATTATGTCAATTTTTCCCTATTTACAAATCATAAAATTTATTATAAACTTAGAATGTTTTAAAAGGTAATATTAACCCCAAAAACAACTTAATTAATAAAGCCTTGACCGGCAGATACATAGCACTGTTAGAGCGAATCTACAGTCTTATAATCTGGCGGCCAAGCGACACAAATTATGAACAACAAAGAAACTGTTGTCTCCTGTGATTGGTTAGGCCGCAACCTCACCATCAAAACAGGCAAATTAGCCAAACAGGCTGATGCCTGCGTAACAGTCCAATATGGCGAAACCGTATTGATGGCTACCGTAGTCGAAGCTCGTAAGGAACGGGAAGGCGTTGACTTTTTCCCGCTCATGGTTGAATTCGATGAGAAGCTTTATGCTGCCGGTATCATCAAGGGTTCCCAGTGGATCAAGCGCGAAGGCCGTCCTACCGACCAAGCAATCTTGACCGGCCGCATGGTTGATCGAGCTATCCGACCTTTATTCGACGAAAATTCCAAAAAGGATGTCCAGGTAATCTTGACCGTCTTATCAGTTGATGGAGTGAACGACCATGACGTTTTAGGATTGATTGCTGCTTCCGCCGCTTTATCTATCGCTGGAATAAAATGGAACGGACCGATCGGTGGCGTTCGCGTCGGTTTGATCGAAAATGATTTTGTCTTCAATCCAACCTATGAACAGCAAGCTCTAAGCAAATTAGATTTGATAGTTGCCGGTACTGAACAAAAAGTTATCATGTTAGAAGCTGGAGCTAACGAAGTCCACGAGGACATCGTTTTTGATGCTATCATGGCCGGACAGAAAGAAATGCAACCAGCTATCAACCTGATTAAAGAATTGGCCAAAGAAGTAGCTACTCCAGCTAAAGAAGAAACCAAGAAATTAATCAGCGAGGAAGAAGCTAAGACTAAAGAAGAAAAGAAAAAGATGTTAGAGATTGGCGAATCATGGTTGAATGAGAACATCAAAAAATATTTATTCGATAAAGTCTATTACACTAAAGGTGAGCGCAAAGGAGCTGTCCGAGCCATCAAAGAAAATTTAGACGAATATCTTTTCTCACAGAATATCGACAAGTCTACTCGCGAATTCATCATTAAAGAATTAGCCGAAGAAATGATCGAAGCGGAAGTAACCCGCGCTATCTTGGAAGAAAAGCGTCGAGTTGATGGTCGTGCTTTGAACGAAATCCGCGAATTATCAGGCGAAATTGCTATTTTACCTCGCACTCATGGCACCGGTCTTTTCTCTCGTGGAGAAACCCAGGTCATGTCAGTCGTTACTCTAGGCGCTCCTGGATTAGAACAAACTTTGGAAGGAATCGAAGGCAAAAGCAAGAAACGCTACATGCATCATTATAATTTCCCACCATATAGCGTTGGAGAAGCTGCTCCGATGAGAGGCACTGGTCGCCGTGAAGTCGGCCATGGCGCTTTAGCTGAAAAAGCTTTGATGCCAGTTCTGCCACCACAAGATGAATTCGCTTATACCATCAGAGTCGTCAGTGAAACCTTAGGTTCTAATGGTTCATCATCAATGGCTTCAACTTGCGGTTCAACCTTATCATTAATGGATGCTGGTGTCCCAATCAAACGCCATGTCGGCGGTATCGCTATGGGTCTCGCCTCCAACCATGATATGAGCCAATGGGAAGTCTTAACCGATATCCAGGATTTAGAAGATGGTAATGGCGGTATGGATTTCAAGATTACCGGAACTGATGAAGGTTTGACTGCTATCCAATTAGACACCAAAACTACCGGATTGACCGAAGAGATTATCAGAAAGACCTTGACCCAGGGCCGTGAAGCCTTGAACCAAGTGCTATCAGTATTAAAGGGAGCTATTTCAGCTCCAAGAACTGAACTGTCTAAGTATGCTCCAAGAATTATCTCCTTCAAGATTGACCCAAGCAAGATCGGAGCAGTTATCGGAACCGGAGGAAAGACTATCAACAAGATCATCGATGAGTTCGAAGTTTCTATCGATATTGAAGATGACGGCCAGGTTAATATCTGCGGCGTTGATGCTGAGAAATGTCTAGGCGCTGAAAAGGCTGTCAAAGACATCATCCGCGAATTCGAAGTCGGAGAAGTCTTTACCGGCAAGATCGTCCGCATCATGGACTTCGGTGCTTTCTTGGAATTAGGCGGAGGCAATGACGGCTTGATTCGCGTCAGCGAAATGGCCCCATATTTCATCGCCTCTCCAAGTGATTTCTTGAGCGTCGGCGATGTTGTTACCGCCAAAATCAAGGAAATCGATGACCAAGGCCGAGTCAACCTGACTATGAAGGGCTTGGAAGAGAACATGCCTCTTTGGAAGGATGAAAAAGGCAAATCTGCCGGTCGTCCGGCTGGAGCAGGATTCAACCGCCCAGGCGGCCATCGTCCTAACGGCGGAGGTTTCGGCGGTCCTCGCCGGCCTCGATTCTAAAAGCTATTGACTTTTAGACCCTATTAAGCTAATATTTTTCTATAAAATTAACGAATAAACAACCATTATGTTAACTATCAGACTATCTCAAGTCGGAAAAAAGAACAAAAAAATGTTCCGGTTGATTGTTTCCGAGAAGACTAAGGATCCATTTGGAGATTCTTTAGAAATCTTGGGTTCATATAATCCCCATTCCAAGGACTTGCAAGTAAAAGCTGACCGAGTAAAACACTGGATTGAAAATGGCGCGGAATTATCCCCAACCGTTAACAATTTACTAGTTGAAAAGAAGGTCATCGCCGGTAAAAAGGTTACCAGCTCCAGCATCAGCAAGAAGAGAAACGAAAAAATCACCAAGAAACAGGAAGATGTTAAGAAGGCTGCTGCTGATAAGGCCGCCAAGGAAGCTGCTGCTAAAGAAGCCGCTGAAGCCGAAGCTAATGCTCCAGCTGAAGAGGCCGTAGCTGAAACCACCGAAGAAACTGCTGCGTAAATTGACAATTTTCAGCTCTCTGCTATACTTAGTATTATAAATTGCCTGTTAGAGCAGGCAAATGTAATTAATAAATTTTTTGACAAAGTTGAGAGATTTTCAATCGCTCAATTTGTTAGAGAAAGAATTGTATGAAGGACAAGGAATTCTTAGAGATGATTGTAAAAAACATCGTTTCCAACCCGGACGCTGTTGTGGTTGATAGAACCGTAGATGAAATGGGCGTTCTTTTGACTCTAAAAATCGATCCAGCTGACATGGGTTATGTCATTGGTCGCCGTGGTCAAACTGCTCAAGCTATCCGGACCTTATTAAAGATCGTTGGTGCTAAGAACAATTCTCGCGTTAACTTGAAGATCTATGATCCAAATGGTGGCGCTAAACCAAGCGGTATGCCAAGAAGAGAAGATAGAGATATCGATACTTCCGCAGTTGATGACTTAAAAATCTAGTATTCAAAATCATCAGATATAAATAAAAAACCACAGCTTATTTCACTGTGGTTTTTTATTTAATAACCAACTTATGAACTTCAAAATCATTACCATCTTTCCCAAGATATTTGACTCTTATTTTTCCGAAGGAATCATTAAAAGAGCCCAAAAACAAGGGATTATCAACATTTTTAGCCAAGATTTGAGAGAATTTACCTCTGATCGCCACCGGACCGTAGATGATACCCCATATGGCGGCGGGGCCGGCATGCTGATGAAAATCGAACCGCTTTACCAGGCCGTTAAAAAACTGGCGCCCCGAGCCAACAAAAAAAGAAAGATCGTCCTGCTCTCAGCCCAAGGCCGAAAATGGAACCAGCAATTAGCCCAAGAATATTCCAAGCTAAACGAGGTAGTATTCATCTGCGGCCGTTATGAAGGAGTTGATGAAAGGATCAAAGAGTTTATCGACGACGAAATATCTATCGGCGACTATGTATTGACCGGAGGAGAACTAGGGACCATGGTTATGGTTGATTCCATTACCCGTCTCCTGCCAGGAGCCCTAGGCAATGAAACCAGCTCTCAAGATGAGTCCCATTCTCAAGTAGGCATCCTAGAATATCCCCAATATACCAAGCCGGAAAGGTTCAAGGCCAAAGGTAAAAACTATGATGTTCCGGAAATACTACTCTCGGGAAACCACCAAAAGATCAAAGAATGGAGAGAAAAACACAAGAAAAACACCCTATAATCAGGGTGTTTTTTGTATACTATTGACAAATTAACAAATATATGATATCATTAAAAGATTAAATTAGCCCTTTGACAAACGTTTTTCATAATAGCTTGATGATAAAGATTTTGATGGTCTTTGATAAAGGCCGACAGGATCTTTATCATCAAGTAAATCCTTTTGTCTAACAAAAAAATCACATATTATGAAAACGAAGATTAGTTTTATGTTTCTGGCAATCATGATGATTGTCATGAGCGGTTGCAGAAAATATGAACTGGATGATGTTTCATCCAACGGCAACAACCCCATTCCCCCAACCGGAAGCGAGTCTATCCGCTACGAAAGAAGCGATGGAGCTAAAGATCTGATGACCGGCGCTATTGTCGACGGCCAGACCCTTAACTTCACCACCAAAGGAATCAACACCTTCTTCTACCTGGAAGACCAGTCTCAGAATCCTTTAATCGGAAACTGGACTATTACCCAGACTGTCGGCGGAACCGCTTATTACAACAAAACCGGCACCGACCAGATCATGTATGATTTTCCCAACGAAGGTGATTATACAGTTTCGGTATCAGGAGTTAATCCGACCACCAGCCAATCATTTACCCACACCTTCTATGTCCACATCAGCAGCATTGTCATCCCAACCAGCAATGTGCCGGTTAAATGGGTATCGACCACTGCTATCACTGGCGGCTGGCAGGTAACCATGAAATTCTATCTGACCCCTGGCGGTCTCGGAACTATGCCTGCACCTTACGGCTATGCCTGGGTTAATGAATGCCAACCGACGCTCTACGATCACCTGCCGCTTACCTTTACCGGTGACAGCACAGAAGTTGTTTTCAACATCATGAATACGAACAACAATCTGTATTATACCAATAATTACGGATCGAGATTCAAATTCAACTACCTGGTGAAAAGCCAATCTGGCAACGGAACCAGCGGTAATAATGGCACCTGGGCTACCCCGACAGGCAGCTTCTATGCCAATAACGCTACCGGATCAGGCCAGATGTTCGAATTCTACATCAACCTTTCTACCGGTGTTATCACTACCCCTGGCGGCCAAACCTGCAATCCCGGAAATGTAAATTTTAATCTTCCCGGAAGTGTTGGGGACAATATCTTCCGGGGACAGAAGATTAGCTCGACAATGTATTTCTGGGCACTCTATCCAAGTGCCATCGTCAGCAGTTCTTATAAGAAAGCGCAGTACAAGATAGGCACTACCGGAACATGGACAAACTTTGCCACACCGCCAGCTCAATGGAATAACACCGAATACTTCGGAGTTTCCATTCCATATGCTACCGTTTCTGGTGTCGGTGATGTCTTCATCCGCTTCGGCGAAGAAATTACTGCCGGGACATTCATCCCAAATTCCAACATGGTCAACTCTCCCTCCTACAATGCTAATGCCGGAGGATTCACATTCAGATAAGACCTACAAACAAAAATAAAAGCCATCTCAAAAAGATGGCTTTTTTTCTTATCCAAAAATACATTAGTTCAAATATCCAAATTCCCAATCATCACCCTTTTTGATAATCCGTCCATCAATTAAAAAACCACTAGCCTTAGGGTGCCCGCCTCCGCCAAAAATATGAGCCAAAGGAGAAATAATAGTATCCGGATCAGCCGTACGTAGATTAGCTTTAACCTTGCCATTTGATTCTTCTCTCAATAAAATAACCCCTTTAACTCCGCCTAAATTACTCAAAAAGCCAATAATATCGCCAAAAATGTCATTAATCACTTCATCCGGATCAAAAGCTTGGACCGCTTCCTCAATCTCTTCTTTGGTCAAAACGGAAACAGCCAGATTATACCTAGGATTTATTTTCAAGTTCTTGAGAGCCAGCCCCAATAACTTCATAGAAACCAAATTCTTATTCTGCAAAGTATGCTGGTATATTTTTGGCAGCTGCGCACCATGCTGTAATAATTCAGAAGCAATATTGATAGTATCTTCACTGGTTGATGGATATAAAAAATTTCCTGTGTCAGTTAATATTCCGGACAACAAAAGATTGGAAATATTCTTATTAATATCAACATCATTAACCCGCAAAAAATGATAAAGCACTTCAGTAGCTGAGGCTAATTTAGGTAAACGAATTTCTAAGTCAGCAAAATGGCTAACCGGAGGATGATGATCGAACTCAATTACATAATTATTTTCCTTATTACGGCAACGCAAAGCTTCAGCTATTCCAGTTCGATTAACCTCACCGCAATCCAAGACCAATATCAGGTCGTAATCGGATAAGGAAAAACCGATTGGTAATTTAGAGTGGACTCTTTCAGAATGAGGTAAAAAATCAAATATCCCATCCTCTTTATCTTGGGCATAAGCTAGATAATTCTTGCCTAAATTTTCCGTTAGCTCAACCATGATTCCAATCGAAGACATAGCATCGACATCTGGATGCAGATGAGAGACTATCAAGATATTTTTAGCAGCCAATATCTTCCGATAGGCTTGTTGGCAATAATTTGAATATTCTTCGTTCATATACTTAAAATGCCCGAATAACGGGCATTTTTATTATTCTTCATCTCGTAGATGTTCAATTTCCTCTTGTTCGGCAGCAATGGCTTTTTCAATAACGCTAGCTTCTCTTTCCGTTGTGTCTAATTCCCAGGTTATTTTAGGTATTTTCCTGATTGAAGTTCTCTTCTGGAGCATCTTAGCGATCGGGCCGCTCTTTGCTCTTAACAATCTAAGCGCTGTTCCAGCTAACCTATCCGGCAAAACTGAAACCCCAACCCGAGCATAATTCAGATCATCAGAACAATAAACATAGGATACGGTGACCAAAGCATTTCTTAACTCCAACTCTTTATTTAAGACATTGGCTAATTCCTGCTTCAAACCTTCATTGATTTGTTCGATCCGAGAAGCCATATTTTAAATCTTATTTATAACTTCTTCTTCAGTATAAACATTCAAGACATCGCCGACTTGTACAACTGGGTGGCCTTCATATTGCAAACCGCATTCTTGATCCTTTTCAACAACTTTAACATTCTGTTTTCCGGACTGCAGCCTGACCAGCTTACCATTATCAATAACAGCCTTGTCTCGCAAGACTTCAACCAAGGTATCGTTTTCAATTTGGCCATCAAGCACTTTTCCACCCAAAATCTGAAAATTATTTTCAGTCCTAAAGATTGCCAGAACTTTCAAACGACCTAAATCTTTTCTGATTAAATCAGCTTTAACCAATTCTTGCATCTGGGCTTTAATATCTTTAATAAGGTCATAAATAATAGAATAAAGGCTAACTTTAACTGTTTTTTCTCTTAATAAAGCCTCGGTTTGCGGTTGAATCTTAACATTGAATCCAAGCACTTGAGCATTGCCATCCTCGGCTCGTTTAATATCACCTTCACTGATATTGCCTAATCCCTTGTGTAAGATCTTAACGCGGACTTTATTATTATTCAGTTTCATTAATGATTCTTCAATAGCTTCGGCTGAGCCTAAAACATCACTCTTAATAATCAGATTTAGCTTAGCTATCTGTTCATCAGCATCTTCTTTGGCGGTAACCGCTTTGTTAATAGCTAAGTTGACTGAAGCAATCTTCTTGATGCGCATCTTCTCGCCATCACCGACCTCCAACATATCGCCTACTTCCGGCAAAATCTTCAAACCTAAAATCCTAACTGGAGTAGAAGGTCCGCCAGATTCAATAGTTTCTCCCTTATAATTCTTTAAGGCTTTAACCTTGCCATAAACGATATTATTGAAACATAATTGGTCTCCAATCTTCAAAGTTCCATTCTGAACCAAAATAGTGGCTACTGGTCCGGCACTCTTATCAACTTTAGCCTCAATAACTGTTCCGGCTGCATTAGAAGCTGGATTAGCTTTCAAATTATCAGACTCGGTCTCAGCTACTAACAATAACATATCCAAAAGCTCTTCAATACCCTTACCCTCCTTAGCAGAAACAGGCACGCAAATAGCTTTTCCACCCCAATCTTCCGGATTAATATTCAATTGATTAGATAATTCTTGTTTAGTTCTGTTAATATCCGCTTCCGGCTTATCAATCTTATTAATGGCTACGATGTAAGGGATTTTAGCCGCTTCAATAATACGAAAAGCTTCCACGGTTTGAGGTTTAACGCCATCATCGGCAGCGACCACCAAAATAGCGATATCGGCCACCTTGGCACCACGGCTACGCATAGCAGTAAAAGCTTCATGGCCCGGAGTATCAATAAAAGTAATTAGTTGATTATTACGCTTAACCTGATAAGCACCGATATGCTGGGTTATGCCGCCAGCTTCACCAGCTACTACATTAGTTGTCCGGATAGCATCCAATAATTTAGTCTTGCCATGATCAACATGACCCATAACAACAATCACCGGAGAGCGTTCCAACATTTCCTTCTTATTTTCTTTCTCTAATATCTGATCTAAGCGCTTTTCGTCCTTAATGCCAGAAACCTCATCTTTCTCAGCCATTAACTTAACTTCTAAGTTCAAGTCAGCCCCAATAATAGAGGCGGTATCAAAATCGATCTTTTCGTTCATGGAAACAAAAATTCCATTTTTCATTAACTCACCCAGAACCTTGCTGATTGGTAATTCAGACTGAGAAGCAAAATCACGGACAGTGATTGAAGAAGGAATGTTAATTTCTTTCTTAACAATCTCTACATTAATCGCTGCCGCCTCTTTTTCTTTATTTTCAGCCGCTCTCTTAGCCTCTAACTGGCGCATTAATAATGGCCACTCTTTAATAATTTTACGAGCGGTATGATTATCCACCTTAATAGCTTTCTGACCAATATTAAAACCGAGCTGTGGCAACAGATCTTTTAATTCTTGCGGATTAATCCGAAGGACGCGAGCTAATTCAGTGATATTCATAATAGATAATTAATTTTATTAAAATAGTAAGGGATTTTAAAACATTAGTCAATAAAAAGTAGAGATTTTTAGGCTTTTATCAACACCTTATCCACAAAAAAATATTATTTAATATTAGCCAAAATATTTATAATAGTCCACAATTTTCTAGACTTATCCACTACCACGAAACGATTTGGAAAATACTCAAAATAATAGCGCTTTTAAAATATTAAAGCCGGACTAAGGCCGGCTCTATGATCATCTGGTGGACCATAAGGGACTTGAACCCTTGACCTCTTCCATGCCATGGAAGCGCTCTAGCCAACTGAGCTAATGGCCCCTACCTTCAATCCAGTATTCTAAACTATTTTATATTAATAATCAAGATAACGCAAAAAAAATTGCTTAACCAAAAAAAATTAAAATAAAATATTTTTTTACATCAAACCATTAACTCTTTCAAATAAGGTGATGATATAAATGATAGTGTTCCAACAAATAAAAAACGACAATAAAAAGCCGAAAATAAAACTGGCAAAAATTGTCATAAAATTTTTGTCGACTGCGATCAATAATTTACTTTTGTTTGCTTTCATATTTTTTAATTTATTATATAACTTTATTATAGAGTAAATTTAAAAAATTTACAAACAAATTGATGTGCCCCCACTACGAATCGAACGTAGATCTAGGACTTAGGAGATCCTTGTTTTATCCATTAAACTACGGGGGCCAAAAAGACGTATTCTTATTATTATACATTTTTTCTTTTTTGACAAATCGGCTAAATTAACCTAAAATTATATTAAGTATTAAATAAAAAATTAAAGCTTTGCCAAACTACCAAGAGGGGCAAACACTACACCTATGTTTAAAAAAGACCTTAAGCCGGAAAGCTTCAAAGATGTGGAAACAATTATTGGAGAATCCATTAAAGTAAAGGGTAATTTTAATGGAAACGGAAACATCGTTATCGATGGCATGTTAGAAGGATCCCTTAAAACCAAAGGAAATGTCTTCATTGGAACTAAGGCCAAGATTAATGGCAGCGTTGAAGCCCAAGAAATCGTTATTAACGGTGAAATTTCCGGTAATTTATTGGTTAAGGATTATTTAGCCATCGGAGAAACCGCTAAAATCAATGGTGATATTGAATGTAGCCGAATTTCTATTGACACCGGCGCAATAATTAATGGAAAATGTCAAATGGGAAAATACTCTCCAGCTGAAAAAGCCGTAGAAGAAAAAGACGAACAATAAAAATCATATCTTTTTTTACCATCCTCCCTATGAATGTTTTTATTTATGACGATTTTTTAAAAAAACATACCAAAACCGTCAACAACATAGAAATAATACTACACAAACTTAATCTTAATGGCAAAATTGTCTATTTAGAGTCTATTAGGAATATAAACGACTTAATTAAAGATGAAATTAATAATGGCGCCAAGACAATAATTGCAGTTGGAAACAATAGAACAGTTAATAAAGTATTAAATGGCATAATGAGTGGCGATAATAATCGCGTGGCTTTTGGTATTATACCAATCGGAGACAATAATTCTATTGCTCAAACCTGCGGAATCAGAAATGAAAAGGAGGCCTGTGAGATTATTTTAGCTCGTCGAATTGAAAAAATAGATATTGCTCAAGCCAATACTCTTCATTTTATTTCTAACGCCAAAATTAAATCCAAAGGAACCACTATAAAGATCCAAGACTTTTCAATTGACCAATCAGAAAATGGCGAAATCAATATTATTAACCTTCCAACCAAACAATGTTCCTCGCAGAACATTTTAATCGATCCTCAAGACGGAAAATTGAATCTATTTATAAGCAGTGGCAAAAAATACAGCCTATTATCAATCCAGAAGATGGCTTTAGAGAATGACCGAGAAGAAAAATTAATAATAGACGAATCCGTAGAACTAGATACTCCTGTAAATATCGGCCTAAGCGATCAAAAAATCAACTTAATTGTAGGAAAAAATAGAGAATTTAATATAAATTAATATAAAATGTTCTACGCAGAACATTTTTTAAAATCTATGAAAGAAACCCTATCAAACATTACCAAGGCCTATATTGGCGAATGCCAGGCCA
This sequence comes from uncultured Gammaproteobacteria bacterium, assembly GCA_964639785.1. Taxonomy (GTDB): domain Bacteria; phylum Patescibacteriota; class Patescibacteriia; order Patescibacteriales; family UBA12465; genus CG1-02-41-21. Next base: position 26,029 of record CAZXEE010000003.1, on the reverse strand, counting down.
GAAATCGTTACACCTTCTATGCTAAGGTGGCTCAAAAAGAAGGTTATGAACAAATAGCAGAGATATTTCTCCTAACCGCTGAGCAAGAAAAGGTCCACGCCAAAAGATTATTCGAACACATTCAGGAATTAAAAGAGAATGATGAAGAGATAAAAGTTGAGGCTTCAGCTCCAACTGTTTATAAAACAACCATTGAAAACTTAAAAGCCGCTATTGCCGGAGAAACCTACGAAACTAAAGAAATGTACCCTAGCTTCTCTAAAAAGGCAATTGAAGAAGGCTATGAAGCTTTAGGAAAACGCTTAGCTGCCATTGCCGTAGCTGAGAACAACCACAAGGAAAGATTTGAAGCCTTATTAAAGACCCTAGAAGAAGGAACGGTATTCAAAAAGAATGAAAGTATTTGGTGGGTCTGCCGAGAATGCGGTTATATTCATTTCGGTCCAGAAGCTCCACAGGAATGCCCGTCATGCAGTCATCCTCAATCCTATTACCAAGTTAGGATCTAACAGACAATCAATACAATAAAATAAGAGCAGGGAATTTCCCTGCTCTTATTTTTTATTCAAAATTGACTAATGATTTCTATTTAACAATCTCACCATCAACCACCTTCTTAACTCCAGATTGCTCCTGCTCCTTATTGTGCTTTTTGAAAACAATCAATTGCTGAACGGCAGTCAATAAAGTAACCACAAACCAATACATAGTTAATCCGCCAGGAAGAGTCCAACCAATGAATACGGTTAAGGCTGGCATAAAATAAAGCATCTGTTTATTCATGATAGCGGCCATTTCCTCATCTTTTGAGCCCTCACTCTTAATTGCTGCCTTCTTAGCCATCATCATCTTAGCCTGCCAGAATTGAGCTAAACCAGCCAAGATAGCTAAATAAATATTAGGTTTTGATAGATCCAGAAAGCCAAAGGCAAAGGTATTAATCGCCTCTGGTTTATTAATGAAAGGATAGACTAAGCTTAGTTTATTATTCAAACCATCTCTAAACACCTGGAAGACAGCCCACAAGAATGGCAATTGGATCAACAAAGGAAAACACGAAGAGAAAGGATTAATCTTATGATCTTTATAGAGTTGGATCATAGCCTGACCCTGCTGCTGCTTGTCATTTTTGTATTTTTCCTTAATCTCATTTATCTTGGGCTGCAAATCTTGTAAAGACTTCTGAGCCTTGATAGATTTTTGAGACAAAGGCCACAAGATAGCTTTAATCACTACCGTCAATAAGATAATAGCTATTCCCAGGTCTTGAAAGGAAACGGTATTATAAAGGAAGATAAGCAAGTTTAAAATCGGTTGGTAAAATAAGGTTTGAAAGATGTGAGACATATAAGTAATTAAATTAATAAATTATTTTAAAGGATCATAACCGCCCTTATTCCAGGGATTACAACGCAAGATTCTATTCATAGCCATAAAGCCCCCTTTAATAACTCCATACTTTTGGATCGCTTGTAAGCCATATTCCGAACAAGTCGGAGTAAAACGACAGAAGCCATAAGGGAACATGTGTTTCATCGGACCATGATCAAAAGATAAAGTCTTCTGATAAATCTTAATCATCTTAACAACTAACAAACGCGGATAATATTTAAAAGTCTTAAAGAGTTTCCACATATTAATCTTGATAGAATTTTAGCCGCTTGAAAGAAGCTTTTAAAGCAGCTTGGATCTCATTATAATTTTTAGCTAATATTAGAGGAAAAACTACTATAACACAATCATAGCCCTTCTTTAGGAAGGGCTCATCCAAGCGAATCGCGGTTTTTATCTGTCGTTTGATCTTATTCCTAATGACCGCTTTCTTATTTACTTTTAATCCAACTAAAACACCAAAACGATTATAGTCTAAATTATTCGGAATCAGTTTGGCTCCTAAAATATCCTGATAACTAGAACGCCCTTTCTGAAACACTTTATCAAAATCTTTGTTCTTGCTTAAACGATTAAATCTATTAAGCATCGGTTTAGATTATTTGGATAATTTTTTACGACCCTTATCGCGGCGACGTTTCAAGACATCTCGTCCGTCTTTGGTGCGCATGCGCTTTAAAAAACCATGTTTTTTACTGGCTCTTTTGGCATTCGGTTGGTAAGTTCTTTTGGTTGCCATATTTCTATGCTTATTATATTAATAATTGGTAGTATTAATTAAGTTATCACGTTTAAAGACAAAGGTCAATAAATAAAAACAGTCAATCTTATTCACAATTTATAAACAAGCCGGAAGCCTTTTATCGGCTTGTTATAATATCTTTTTTCTAATATAATGGAGTCATTGATTTAAAAATTTTGCCCCTAGCAAATGGTTTAAAAAACCATTACTTCAGGCCACCTTATTTTATGGACAAAGAACAAATTTGGCAAGCCGTTCTAGGCGAAATTGAAATAGGTCTGTCTCGAGTTAATTTTATTACTTGGTTCAAAGACACCTTTATCTCTTCGTTTGAAAATGACAAGATAGTTATCGGCGTTCCCAGCGAATTTGTTAAAAAATGGTTAGAGAATAAATTCTATAAAATAATTAAATCTTCTTTAGAAAAAATCACCGGACAAAAAATTAATGAGATTTATTATCAGGTTGAATTCAGAAAACCGGAAACTATCAAAACTGCTGTCAATGAAAAAAAAGAAGTAAAAAAAGAAGAGACAGAACAACCAGTTAAAATCTCTGAAGCCCCAAGCATTAATCGCTTTGGATTAAACTCTAAATATCTATTCGAAAACTTTATCGTCGGCAAAGCGAATGAATTAGCTCATGCTGCTTGCCGAGCCGTAATTAACAACCCAGGCAAAGTTTATAATCCTCTCTTTATATATGGAGGAGTCGGACTGGGAAAAACCCACCTATTACAAGCTATCGGTAACGAACTCTCCAATCACACTAATAAGATCCTCTATACCACCAGTGAAAACTTTACTAATAATTATGTTCAGGCCGTTAAAACCGGACATGGTAAAGATTTCAAGAATATCTATCGTAATGTCGACTTGCTTTTAGTCGATGATGTCCAATTCATGGGTGGAAAAGACGGTACCCAAGAAGAATTCTTCCACACCTTCAACGAATTACACCAAGGTAATAAGCAGATTGTCATGACTTCGGATCGTCCGCCAAAATCCATTCCTGCTATTGAAAATCGTCTCATTTCCCGTTTTGAATCTGGCATGGTTGTTGATGTAGGAAAACCGGATATCGAAACCAAGATGGCTATCTTGGAAAAGAAAGCCGTTGAGAAAGGCTATCTATTAGACCGAGAGATATTATTGTATGTTGCCAACAACATTCAAAATAATATCAGGGAATTAGAAGGGGCTTTAAATAAAATAGTGGCCTATCATGAATTCAATAATGCCGCTCCGTCAGTCAAGTCAGTTAAAGAAATCCTAAGCGACCTAACCATAGAAAGCCGCTCTAAATCTATTTCACCTAAAGACATTATTGAAATCGTCGCTAAGTTTTATAATATCAGCGCCAAGGAAATCGTAAGTAATAGCCGCCGACAAGAATTAGTAGTTCCTAGACAGATAGCCGTCTATTTAATCCGTGAGGAATTAAATACTTCTTATCCAACTATCGGCAATGAACTAGGAGGAAGAGATCACACCACCGCTATGCACGCTTACAACAAGATTAATGAACAGAAACAAAACAACGAAAGATTAAACCAAGAAATAAATTCTATCAAACAACTTTTCTACAGCTCGATTTGCTAATTTCTTTGTTGATTATCTGTTGATAAGCCGCCCAAAAATAAAAGTTAGCTTGTTGATAATATTTAATAAAAAGTTGATAAGAAAATCTGAACGGAGTTATAAACAAATTATTAAATTTCATCAACACTTTTACCCATCATTATCAACAAAGGAAATCAGATAAAGGACCAATAAAAACAGCGTTAAATCAATTTTAGCCAAGTTATCAACCCCCTTATTACTATTATTATTTCTTATAATATATATTATATATAAATTAACAGGTATGACATTTATCAGCCTCCAAGAAAACTTAAAACAAGGACTGGCGATCGTTAGCCGAGTAGTTAGTAAGAATATAAACTTACCTATCTTGAATAATGTCTTGTTTAAGGTTAATAAGAGTAACATCGAGTTAGTAGCCACTAACCTGGAGATTGGCATTACCCACAGGGTTAGAGGAAAGATTGATGTTGAGGGAGAGTTCACGGTCGATTCCAAGGTTATTACTGACTACATAAACCTATTACCTAGTGATAGGGTGGAATGTGAACAGGATGGTTCTGAGATTAAGATCAAATGTCAGAACTATAAAACCAAGATTCATGTTCAAGAAGCTTCAGATTTCCCTTTGATACCAAAAGTTGATAAAGAGAATTTTTATTCTGTTTCAGTTGATGAATTCAAGAGTGCTTTAAGTGAGGTGATCTTTGCTGTGGCTAACAATGAGACTAGGTTAGAGTTATCTGGGGTGCTGCTTTCTTTTACTAAGGATAGTTTGGTTTTAGCTGGAACTGATAGTTATCGCTTAGCGGAGAAAAAAATGAAAATCAAGAGTAATTTTGATAGTTCGGATAATAAGGTGATTGTCCCTGCTAGAACTTTGCAAGAATTAATCCGAGTATTATCGAGTTTCAAAGAGGATGAGCAGTTAGAAGGTGATGGTGAAATCAAGATTTGTTTATCAGATAATCAGATTCTGTTTATTCTGGGCTCCACCGAATTGGTATCCCGTTTAATTAACGGCAGTTATCCTGATTATCAACAAATCATCCCTGTTAATTACAAGACCAGTATATTAGCCAACAAGAATGAATTGGTTAGAGCTATAAAAGCTTCAGCTATCTTTTCTAAGGCTGGGGTAAACGATGTAGCTCTTGATTTTAAGGCTGAAACCGGCCAAATCACTATTTCTTCGGCTTCTAGCCAGGTGGGTGAAAGCTCAGTAGAATTAAAAGCTGAAATTGAGGGGGATAATAATGATATAGTCATTAATTATCGATATTTCTTGGATGGCTTGAATAATATCGCTTCAGATGTGGTTAAGTTAGACTTGGTTAATTCTGGCACCCCTTGTGTCTTGCGTCCGGATAAGTCTGATGACTATTTATATATAGTAATGCCGATTAGACAATAAGATTTTGAGAATTAAAAAAGCTATCCGGGACGGATAGCTTTTTTGTTTTTCTTATTCTTAGTTGATAACCACTGTAGCCTTGTTAGTCTTTTTCATGTTCCCGCTCCAATCATAGAATTCGGCATAGACCTTGTAGTCTCCGGCGCTTGGAGCGCTGTCCCAATTAGCTGAGATGTCTTTAGAGGTGATGCTGTCTAGGGATTTAATGAGATGTTTTTCATTATTGTCGTTGAGGTAGAATATATCGATCCGGGCTATCTTGTTAGGGTTGGGGGAATTGAGCTTGATACCGACCGGGAAGTCGCTGCTTTTAGTTGATAGTCCGCTGGCCGGGGATGTGAGATTAAGGGATGGGGGATTCTGATAATTGTTTTCTAATAAGAGATTGAATTCGATTGATTTTTCTGAACAATTATAGAAGCTGTCACAAACTCTGACTTTCAGATTGTGATATCCGTTGTTTAAGAAATCCAATTTCTTGTTTAGTGAGAATGGATATGATGTAGTTTTATATAATAAGTTGTTGTTGATGTAGTATTCGACGTTGGCATTATCAGCGATGCTGGTGATGTTGATAGTAGAATTGAAGTCGGCGTTAGTGATTATTTCCTTGTCTTGAGGGCTGGTTATATCGAATACAGGGTTGTTTTGGGGGTTAGTGATGTTGACATTGGTTGAGGTGGAATATAATCCATTTTTCTTGGCCCAGTTTATTACCCTTGATTCCCAGAGATTGAATTGGGGATCACTAGCTGGATTGCTTGGAACCGGACCCAAAGGGTCTTCTTTATTAACGTAGTATAGTATGCAATGCGGTTCGCTGAAAACTTTTTCCTCTACCAATTCTGGCGGGGTGCTGGAAGTAGCTAATAATCCAGTCTCTTTATTGATCCTGATCTTGCGGCCGATATTAGTTTCACCGTCGATAATAGCTTTGCCGGTTTTAGTATTGTCCATGGCTCGGAATTGTTCGACAGGGGTGCCGGTCAATACCTGTTTCATATATTCATTCCAGATCGGAGCGGCGACGACGCTGCCATCAGCGCCTCGGTTCATTTCAGAACTGTCATTATTTCCCACCCAGACGCCAGTGACTAAAGATGGAGTGTAACCGATAGTCCAAGCATCCTTATAATCGTTGGTGGTACCGGTTTTGGCCGCTACCGGGCGATCAGACAGAGTGAGGTAGTTCTTAGATCCAAAGATGAAAGTCCGGGCTCCATTGTCGCTTAAGATGCTGGTAATTTCCCGAGCTACATTAGAACTCAAGACAGTCTTTTTCTTTTCTTTGTATTCTTCTAATACTTTTCCATCCTTATCTTCTATCTTCATAATTACGCTTACCGGGCTCATTTCTCCTTCTCGAGCGAAAGCACTGAAAGCATTAACATGTTCTACCATCTTAATCTCTCCGCCGCCCAGCACTAGTGATAGGCCATAGCGGTCGGGATCGGTTAAAGTGGTGTATCCCATATCTTGGGCTAGGGTAATAACATTTTTGATCCCGGCTAAGTAAATAGCTTTGACGGCTGGGACGTTCAATGATCCGGCTAGCGCCTGGCGGACAGAAACCGGTCCATACTCTTTGCCATTATAATTATGCGGTTCATAAGGGGTTCCTCCGGCGGAAAAGTTAGTGACGACATCATATAAGATGGTGCTTGGGGTATAACCTTTATTAAATAAAGTGGCATAAACTAAAGGCTTGATGGAAGATCCTGGTTGGCGCAAGCTGGTGGTGATATTAACTTGTCCGTCGATGTCTTCGTTGAAGTAGTCGCGTGATCCGACCATGGCTAAAACTTGTCCGGTTTTAGGATCAATAGAGACCAAAGCGGCGTTATTGGCATTGTATTTTTCAGGATAATTTTCACTCTTTGCTTTGACTACATCCTCAGCTATCTTTTGCTTGTATAAGTCTAGGGTGGTATAGATCTTTAATCCGCCTTGTTCGATAGTCTTTTCGCCATATTTTTCAGCCAAGATTTCTTTGATATACATGATGAAATGAGGCGCGGTGATATTAGTTTCCGGATCAGCGAATTTCAATTCAACATTTTTAGCATCATCTCTTTCCTGTTCATTAATATAGCCTTGTTCTTGCATGATATCCAAAATATATTGCTGGCGGGCGATCAATAGGTCTTTGTGAGCGCCATAAGGAGAATAGCGGCTAGGGGATTGAGGCAAGGCTGCTAAGACAGCGGCTTCAGCCAAGGTGATATCTTTAACTGATTTACCAAAATATTTTTGAGAAGCGGCTTCTACGCCATAAGCATTAGAACCATAAGGGATTTCGTTCATGTACATCTGTAAAATTTCATCCTTGCTGAATTTCTTTTCAATCCTTTGAGCTAAAATGATTTCCTTAACTTTTCTAGTAATAGTTTTTTCATTACTCAAAATGGCATTCTTGACGAATTGCTGGGTCAAGGTTGATCCGCCGGCGCTTTTTCCATAGATGACGTTGGTGATCAGGGTTCGGACCATAGCCCAGATGCTGATACCGCCATGCTTATAGAAATTCTTATCCTCAATGGCAATGGTAGCATTCTTGACGTTATTAGGAATCTCATTGAGGGAAACTAAAGTTCTCTTTTGGTCGCCGTGGATTTCATACAGGACGTTTTCTCCGGTTCGATCAAAGATCTGGGTGCTCTGAGCCACCTCCCTCTGGATCAGCTGGTTTGGATTGGGTAGGTTTCGGGACAGGAAAAAGACCAATAAAGAGAAGGAGATAATCCCCAGGACTGCTAATAGGATTAAGCCCTTGATAATCTTATTCTTTTGGAAGAATCGACTCCAAAATCCCTCAGCTTTGGGTTTGGCTTGAGAGTTGGCATATCTCTTGCTGACGATTATTCTTCTCTTAACTGGTTTTTTGCCAGTATTCTGTTGCCATGAAGAATTTTTCATGTATTTTATCGGCATATTTTTAGATTATATTTATATTATTTACCTCTATAATATTTAGCGGCGTCTTCTGGTGGAACGGAATTTATCACTAGTCCTGATCCTAATTCGACTCCAGCCCAGATGCTGTCTCGCGGTTGGATCTTGATGTAAAAATGTTGCTGCTTGTCAGAAACGACATTGTGTAGGAAGTAGTTGAATGAAAGATTCCGCTTTTTCATTTTAATCGCCAGCTTTTTTAATATTTTGGCAATTGATTTTCTTTCATTTCGGTTGAGGTCGATGATATTATCAACGTGCCTCTTGGTGATAATCCAGGCTTCATAGTGGAATTGGCTGGCATAGGGCGCAAAGGCGACGGCGTATCTATCCGAATAGATCTTCCGCTTAGTTTTCATTTCCATCTTGATGATATCGCAATAGGCGCAGCGGTTATGTTTTATCTTATGCCTTTGGGCTAGAATCATTTCTTCTCTTAGGTCTTCAGGTACTATTTCGGTGGCAAATATTTGGGAATGAGCGTGGGCCAAAGAAGCTCCAGCACTCAACCCTTGATTCTTGAAGCAAAGAATATAGTCTATTTTTTTATTTTTGGAAAGCTGTTTGGTCCGACGAGCATACATTTCAAGCAGAGCCTCAATGTGTTCTATGGAAAAATCAGCCAAACTTTCTTGATGGTCTTGTCCCTCAATGATAACTTCCTGAGAGCCATAGGCTTTAGGGTTATCAAGGGATACGGCCGGGAATAGGTTTTTCAGGCAGGTTATTTGGTTGTCCTTAATCTTTATCTTGTCGACGACATCCTTCTTCTTGATATTTTTTGAACAAAACGGACAATCTGGATTCAGTTCAGTCTTAGTATTTTTCTGAATATCAAAAGGTCTCATCGCCCTCCCGGGGGTAATGATGACATATTTATTGAAAATGAATGATTTGCGGATTTCTGATTGTTTTTTAGCCATATTATTGTTGTTTGTCGGGCTGTCCGGAATCGAACCGGGGCTACATGCACCCCATGCACGCGTACTGCCACTATACTACAGCCCGCTTCCAATTTGTCTTTTTACTATAATTATATTACAATAAAAAGGCAATAAAAACAAATTAATCAATATTATGGATAAGAAAAAAACGATCTTTTCGGGAATCAAGCCAAGCGGCGATTTACACCTAGGAAACTACTTAGGAGCGATTTCCCAATGGGTGGGATTGCAAGATAAATATGATTGCTTGTTCTGCGTAGTTAATTACCATGCCATTACCGTCCGCCAAGACCCGGAAATCCTGCGAAAAAGGACCAAGGATATCGTCAAGATCTATATGGCCAGTGGAATTGACCCGAAATTGTCCAGCATTTTCCTACAATCAGATATTAAGGAGCATACCGAATTAGCTTGGATCCTAAACTGTACTAGTACCAGGATGTCAGATTTAAACTTGATGACCCAGTATAAGGATAAGTCCAAAAATAAAGGGGAAAATGTTTCGGTTGGCTTATTTGATTATCCCGTCCTGATGGCCGCCGATATCTTATTATATGACACTGACGTCGTTCCTGTAGGCGATGACCAGGTTCAGCACGTTGAACTTTGCCGAGATTTGGCCAAGAGATTTAATCATGATTATGCCCCAACCTTTAAATTGCCGGAAACCTTAATTAGAAAACAGGGAGCCAGGATCATGAGCTTAAATAATCCAGAGAACAAGATGAGCAAGAGTGATGATGGTGATTCCGGTTGTATCTATTTGAATGATGATCCGGAGGTAGCTCGGAAGAAGATTATGAAGGCGGTTACCGATTCTGGCAGTGAGGTTAAATATGATATTAATGAAAAGCCGGCATTATCGAACCTGATGACTATTTACCACTTGTTAACAGGAGATAGCTACAAGGATATTAAGAAGAAGTATGAAGGTAAGGGCTACGGCGATTTCAAGAAAGGATTGGCCGAAGTGGTGGTTAAGTTTTTGACTGATTTTCAAGATAAATATAATAGTATTAGCGACGAAGAGGTAGAAAAAGTCTTGTCTGACGGAGCGGAATATACTCGGATGATCGCCGAAGAAACTATGGTTCGGGTTAAGGAGAGGGTAGGTATTGTTTAATATTTATATTAATATAAAAGAAAAAAGAGCCTTTTTGGGCTCTTTTTGATTTTCTTTCTTGGTTTATTTCTTTGCCATTGTCGGTTCAAGCAGAGGAAGACGTTTTCCGTTTACTCTTGGGTCGACTTCTCCAGTGTATGAAACTAATGTTTCATCTGTAATGGTAATGACATCGCCCAGCTGAACGAAACGGTGGAAGGTAATGACATCGCCGTTTGCATCTTTAAATTCAAAGCGGCAATAAAAGGTCTGTTTCTTCTTAGCTTCTGAAACAAAAGGCTGTTCCGAATACTTCAAGCCACTGATTGTCCGACTGGAACCAATGGTGCAGCGGATGTTGTGAGTGGAGATTGAAAAAAGTACTTCAGTGTCAGAGTAGTTTTGAACTACTACGTCCTGGCCGTTAACAGCGATGGACATTATGATGGCAATAAAAAGAGCGGCTGCGGTTTTCATGGCGTGTTGTTTTTTTGGGTTTTGAATTATTGATTATGGATCTATAATAACATATTTATAAATATTTGTCAATATGATAACAAAAAAAGAGCCATTTTATTGGCTCTTTTTTATTTTTTCAGTTTCAAGACCACTATTTCTCGCCAAACTTTCTGTCCCTCCCGGCCATATAACCAAGTCTTTCTCTGGGTATTGCCTTCTTCGACTATTTTCCAGTCCGGATATTTAGGGTTCATATAGAGGAATTTTTTCCGGCCTTGTTCCATAGTTGAAAATACTGGCCAAACCATAACTACTCTGGAATGAGGCTTGATGATCTTGGTAAAGGCTTTTAAAGCTTGGGTATAAAGGGCTTCCAGCTCAGTAATAGTCTTCCGGACTTCATGTTTGCCCCGTTGCGGTCCGAGATAGGGTTCGGTCACTATAGCGGCTATAGATTGAGGCTTAATGTATTTGTCGATTTCAGTAGCCGAAATTACTTTAGTGTCTATTTTGACGTCGTTGATATTAAATTTGCGCTTGATCCAATCTAGGTTTTCTTTGGTATCGGCAATAGCCTTCGGAGAGAGATCGGTTCCGACTACAGATTTGTAGCCCATTAACAAGGCTTCAGACAGGATGGTGCCAGAACCGCAGAATGGGTCTAATATCAGGCCTTTTTGTCCGTTGCACGACAAATTAATCATTATTTGGGCTAGTTTTGGGGGCAGCATACCGGATTCATCATCTCTGGTGGGGCGGCCATAGTCGCGGAAAGATAATTCTTTGAAGGGTTGGACAGCTAATGTCTGGCCAACCATCAGTTTGCCTTCAATATCGCGCAAAAAGACGATTTCCAAGCCTTTGTCTAATAGATAATTTTGTTCGACGATAACGCTGGAAAGGACTGCCTCCCGTCCCATTACCCAACGGCAAGAATGGCCATTTTCTTTCAGGACGGTCTTAATGGTCATGCCCAGTTTCTTGATATCCAGAGGAGCTTTGGCATAATTAGAAAAGCCGAAATGAAATTTGCCGGAAAAATTAGGGGCACTTTCTAAAGCTAAATCTAAACAGGCCTTTGGAATTTCATTATTTTTAGCTTCGAAGAGCACTTGGCCGATCTTGATAGTTCCACCCAAAGCTTTGATGGCTTTCTGAGCATTGATCTTATCGTCCGTTTCCAACAAAAAAATACCGTTCTGAGCCATTTTACCAGTACTTTCTGCAAAAAAGGCTAAGATTTCAGCGGCTGAGAGTGATGGATGGTTACCTACGGCAAAAAAATATTTCATATGTTTATCATTATAGGGTAAAAAGAAAAAAATGGCCAATTTCTTCAGGGTCTTGATTTTTTTATTCTTATCTGTTAAATTGATTAGACAATTAAGACCTTTCCCACATCTTGGGATTACCCAAGATAATTTCAGCCAAAGAGTTGAAATTAAAGGTATTCAAGACAGCCTCGCTATTTTGATACCGAGGTTTTTATTTTGTAAATTTTTATTAATAATCAAGGAAAGATTTAACGGCGCTTTAAGGCCGCTTGAATGCCAACTTGTTAAAATTACTATGTCAAAAACCAAACCGTCAGGAGCATCACACTATGAGATCCTGTTCATCGTATCTAACCGCTTCACCGAAGATGAAGCTAAGACTTGCATTGCCAAGGTGGAAAAATTAATCACTGAGAGCGATGGTAAGATCACTCTTAATGAATATTGGGGTAAGAAGAAACTGGCTTATCCGATCAAGCATGAAGCTTATGGTTATTACCAGTTGTTTGAATTTGACCTAGAAGGGAAAGAGTTGGCTAAATTAGATGAAAAGTTGAGATTGGATCATGAGATCTTACGCTTTATCGTTGTCGCTAAGAAATTAAAGAGCGATGAACAATTGAAGAAGGAAGAAAAGATCAAAGCTAAGATCAGCAAGAAGCAGGCTGAAAAAGAAAAGGAAAAGAAAAGCCAAGAAGTGAAGAAGGAAGAGAAAAAAGAATCTAAGACCACCAAGTCCGGCAAAGCTAAGACTGATATCGAGAGCTTGGATGAAAAATTAGAGGGCATCTTGAACGCCGACGACTTGTTATAATTAACAAAAGGAATTTTTTCCTTATCAAAACTATGAGCTTAAATAAAGTAATGTTAATCGGTAACTTGACTAAGGATCCTGAAATCCGCACTACTCCTTCCGGACAGAACGTAGCTTCATTCTCTGTCGCTACCAATATGAATTGGACTGACCAATCCGGACAGAAGCAATCTAAAGCAGAATTCCACAATATTGTCGCTTGGAGAAAATTAGCTGATATCTGCGGCCAGTACTTACACAAAGGCACTAAGGTTTATCTGGAAGGCCGTTTGCAGACCAGAGACTGGGTCGGCCAGGATGGCGCTAAGAAATATCGGACTGAAATCGTAGCTGACACCATGCAGATCTTAAGCCGTCCGGGTGAAGTCGGTTCGACTCCAACCCAATCTGACAGCTTTGAAGATGCAGTTATGGCCGAAGGCGATTCTTCTTCTGACGAAGAAATCAAGATCGAAAACATTCCCTTTTAATTTATAATTTTACAGATATCCAGCATATCTGAAACTTTAATCAAATCTATGAACAACAATCAAAATAATAATGTTACCAAGAAGGCTAAAGAATGCTACTTCTGCGTTAACAATTTAGAACCGGATTATAAGGACACTAAGTCTTTACGCCGTTTCATCAACTTCTATCAGAAGATTATCTCAGCTAACCGTACCGGAAATTGTGCTTGGCATCAGAGAAAATTGACTTTGGCTATCAAGCGTTCCCGTAAGATGGCTTTGTTGGCTTTCACTCATAAATAAAAATAATCTCTACTCCTATGTTAGGTATCAGTGAAATAAAATTAGGCAAGGTTTTGAGTATCAATAATGAACCTTTTGTAGTTATCAGAGCCGACCATCACAAGATGGGACGCGGCGGTGCAGTTTTGAAGGTCAAGTTACGCAACTTGATCAATAGTAATGTCTTGGAAAAGACTTTCCAGGGAAATGATAAGGCGGAAGAAGCTCAGACCCAGACCAAGAAAGCTAACTATATGTACAGCGATGCTTCCGGTGCTAACTTCATGGACAATGAAAACTATGAGCAATTTACTTTCTCTTCTGAAGAGATCGGAGACAAGGCTCAATTCTTGAAAGATGGCACTGATGTCGATGTCTTATATTTTAATGATAAGCCGGTATCTATCAGCTTGCCAATTAAGATGACTTTCAAAGTAGTCAGTGCTCCACCATCAGTCAAAGGAAACTCTGTCGGCAGCGTTACTAAAGTAGCTGAACTGGAAACCGGTGCCAAAATCAATGTCCCGGTGTTTATTGAAGAAGGTGAAACTATCGTTATCAACACTGATACTGGAGAATACGTAGAACGCGCTTAATATCAATTAAAGTTTCGGATAGAAAAGACGAGGACTCCCTCGTCTTTTCGCTAGAAGATGTTATAATTAAGATATATGTTTAACTCCATCGTCTTTATCTATGCCATCTGTTATTTAATCCTAACCCGGCTTCGTCCGGATTGGGCTTTGATGCTGATTATTGCCGCCTTGCCGTCTTACTTGATTAGATTCACCCTGTTAGGAATTCCTTTCACCCTTTTAGAGTTGATGATTCTTTTGTCTTTTGCTTCCTGGATCTTTGATGTCTTAAAAGGCCAGAGATTTAATATCAAGAAATATTGGCAGGGGCGGAAGAATAGAATCCAATATCCTTTTAGGTGGGAAATTGTCGCTTTGTTATTGATTTCTTTCGGAGCAGTTTTAATAGCTTCGGCCAATTCTAGTGCTCTGGGAATCTTCAAGGCTTATTTCATCGAACCGATCCTCTCTTTTATTCTGGTGTTAAACATTTTTGGCTCTGACAAGAAGCGCTTCCAAAAAATTATCTGGCCATTAGTTGTCTCAGCCTTGGCCGTGTCCATCTTGGCTATCTATCAAAAGATAACCGGTCAATTGATCTTCAACGATTTCTGGGCGGCAGCTGCTACCAGGCGTTCAGTTTCTTTCTTCGGCTTTCCTAATGCGGTTGGACTATATCTGGGACCGATAGTGGTTATCTTGAGCTCAGTTTTTCACCAGAAGCTTTTAGAGAAAAAAAACATTAAGGAGATAATTGTCTTATCTGTCACCATTATCCTTTCCTTGCTAGCCATCCTCTTTGCCCAGTCAGAGGGAGCTCTGATTGGCATCATGGCCGCCGCTGTCTTCTATGGTTTGTTGGTCAATAAAAAATGCCGGTGGATGACTTTATTTGCTTTGGTAACTGGGTTAGTGTTGATAGTATCTGTTCCTAAAGCTTTTGATTATGTAAAGCACAAGGCGACATTGACTGATTTGTCAGGACAGATTCGGCGCCAACAATGGATCGAGACTAAGAAGATGATGGTTGTTGATAATCGTTGGATCTGGGGCGCTGGGTTATCTGGTTATCAGGATAGTGTCAGGCCTTTTCATCAAGAAGGAATATTCGTTCGTAACGATGACCCGAATTGGTTGGAAAAAGTCCGGACCAGCGCGGATTATCGCGCTCAGGTTTGGCAGCCGACTGAAATCTATATGTATCCCCATAATATCTTCTTGAATTTCTGGACTGAGTTGGGACTGTTGGGAATGTTGCTCTTCGCTTGGATAATATTCAGATATATATATCTATCTACCAAGCTCTATCTGGTTGAAAAGAAAAAAGGAGTTAATGATTATCTGATCCTAGGTCTTGGTTCAGCCATGGTAGCTATTTTAGTCCATGGATTAGTGGACGTACCATATTTCAAGAATGACTTGTCTGTCTTCTTCTGGTTGCTTCTGGCCTCTTTGGGGATATATTTGATAAATAGGAAGAATAAAAAATAAAATTATGCATTATATATTAGCCGCCATCATCCGTTATGATGAAAATGAAACGGAGAGAGTGATTGATTATCTGGAAACAGCTAAGCCTAACTTCATTTTTGCCGTTTCCAAGCAATTGGAGCCGTCTTTGGCCAAGTTCGGCTTGGATGACAAGGCTAAAATTTCGCCTAAGCTGGATCAATGGGAAGTCGATGATATCATCGTTCCGGAAGATTTTCTGGCTAATCTGCCGGAGATGGAAAGCTTGCCTCAGGCAGTGCTGACTCCTGGGTTGGAATGGATTGATAGTGAGAATACGCATCTCGGACTTTCGTCTGATCTGTGGGAAGACAAGATAAAACAAGCGGTCATTAGCGCTGGCGATTCCTGTTTGGTAGCCATCGTCAGATGCCACATATAATTATGGATATCGTTTTGCAAAAATATATCGCTGATAGTGGCTATTGTTCCCGGCGCCAAGCTGAGGAACTGATTCGTTCCGGCCAAGTGAAGGTTAATGGAAAGATGGCTGAGTTAGGCCAGAGAGTTAGTGGCAAAGATTTGGTTGTCATAGGAAAAGAAAAGATCGGGGGCAAGGTGGAAAATGTCTATATCAAGCTGAACAAGCCGCGAGGCTATGTCTGTACTACTAGAGGATTTAAGGAAGAGAAGAATGTCTTTGAGCTTTTAGAGGGCGTCAAAGCTACCAGGCTTTTCATCGTGGGCCGCTTAGACAAGAATAGTCGAGGACTATTAATCCTGACTAATGATGGTGAATTGTCCCAACATATTTCCCATCCTCGCTATGAATCGAGGAAAGTCTACAAAGTCTTGGTCAAAACTCCAGATGGCGATAATCTGTCTGAGGAACAGGCTGACAATATCATTTCCCGATTCCAAAGGGGCGTTAACATCGGCGAGGGAGATGGTGTGGTTTTCGCCAAAGAAGTTGAATATCTGGATAATAATCGGTTCTTGATGGTTTTGACCCAAGGAAAGAAGCGTCAGATTAGAAGGATGTTTGAGGCGGTGGGCATGAAAGTGTCTGATTTGATCCGGATTGAGATTTCAGGAATAACCTTGAGTGGATTAGAAGAGGGTCGATGGGAATATCTGAAGGAAGGTGAAATCAAGAAATTGAGGAGCAAGCTTAATTAGCTTGCTAATATCTGGAGAGGTGTCTGAGTGGTTGAAAGTGCCGCTCTCGAAAAGCGGTGGGCCGCAAGGCCTCGGGGGTTCGAATCCCCCCCTCTCCGCAACATCGTGCTAGCACGAGGTAGTTTGAAACAGAGCTTTTTGAAACTCTGTTTTTTGTTGGGAAAACGCTATTTTCCCTTAGAATAAGCCATTTGACAACTTATGTCATTTTTTGACATTTCTATAAAATATGTTAAAATTTAGATAAAGAAAAGATAAATAAAATCTAAATTTTATATGAGCGACCGAATTGAAAAACTTCTAACTATAGAGGAAGTGGCTGATATTTTAAGAGTGAGTACGAGAACTATTGTTAGATATATAGAATCTGGAAAATTAAAGGCTTCTAAGATAGGTGTTTGGAGAATAAAGGAGTCAGATGTACACCTGTTTTTAGAGGAAACAAGTAATAAAAATAATAAATAATATGGCATTTAACGAAAATACAAGAGTAAAAATACCAGCAATACTACATTTGTGTAGGTTGGGGTATAAATATATATCTCTGAAAAAGGCAAAATGGGATATAGAAACAAATATTTTTGTTGATATTTTTAATGAAAGCATTAAAAAAATTAACACTGATGTTGATGATGAGGATATAAAAAGGTTGTATGACAAAATAAGTCTTTCTTTGGATAATGAAGATTTAGGAAAGCAATTCTATGAAATAATGCTTTCAAATAATATTAAAATTATTGACTTTGATAATTTCAGCAATAATTCTTTTCATGTTGTTACAGAGCTAACTTGCAAGAATGGAGATGACGAATTTAGACCAGATATCACTCTTTTAATTAATGGAATGCCGTTAGCTTTTATTGAGGTTAAAAAGCCAAATAATAAAGAAGGTATTTTAGCAGAAAGAAATAGAATTAATTCTAGATTTCAAAATAGTAAATTCCGAAAGTTTATTAATATAACTCAGTTGTTGGTTTTTTCCAATAATATGAATTACGACGAGGAATCAATAGATCAAGTCGAGGGGGCTTATTATTCCAGCACCTCCACTAAAAAGGCTATTTTTAATGCTTTTAGAGAAGATAAAAGTGTCGAAGTTTTAGATTTCAATAAAATATTAGGAGAATTAGATGAAGATATAGAAAATATTGTTTTGGCGGACAATAATTTAAATGTAATTAAACACAGCCCAGAGTTTATAATTAATAAAGATCCGCAATCTCCTACAAATAGAATAATAACTTCAATATTTAGCAAAGACAGGTTAGCAATGTTTTTGCGATATGGCATAGCTTATGTAAAAGAATTTGATGGCTTGCAAAAACATGTAATGAGATATCCTCAATTTTTTGCTACCAAGGCTATAGAAAAGAAAATTGATAGCGGAGAGAAGAAAGGTATTATTTGGCATACGCAAGGAAGCGGGAAAACCGCACTAGCTTTTTATAATGTTAGATATTTAACAGATTATTTCCAAAAGAAAGACATTATTCCAAAGTTCTATTTTATTGTAGATAGACTAGATTTGTTAATACAAGCAAGAAAAGAATTTTCTAGTCGTGGCTTAGTTGTTCATACAGTCAATTCCAAGGAAGAACTTATTAAAGATTTTGAAACAAATAGAAATGTTCACAATTTAAAAGGACAGCTAGAAGTTACGGTGGTTAATATTCAAAAATTTAAAGAAGAAACTGGAGTTTTGAATAAAAACTTATACAATACAAATACCCAGAGAGTCTATTTTCTAGATGAGGTTCATCGTAGCTATGATCCTAATGGCAGTTTTCTGGCTAATCTATTTTCATCTGATAGAGATGCTATTATGATTGGACTCACAGGCACACCGCTTATAGGAGAAAATAAAAATTCTCGAGGAATATTTGGAGATTATATACACAAATATTATTACAACTCATCAATTGCTGATGGTTATACTCTAAAGTTAATCAGAGAGGGTATTGAAACAAGTTACAAAATCCAATTACAAGAAGCTTTAAAAGAGATAAAAATTTTAAAAGGCGATGTTGATAAACGAGTTGTTTATTCTCATGATAAATTTGTTGAACCAATGCTTGATTATATTGTAAATGACTTTGAAAAGAGTCGGATTATGTTTGGAGATTCAAGTATTGGCGGAATGGTTGTATGTGATAGTTCGGACCAAGCAAAAAAGATGTTTGATGTATTTAAAGAAAAATATAAACATCTTAAAGCAAGCTTAATTCTTCATGATGTCGGCAATAAAGAAGAAAGAAAAAATGAAATAGATCAGTTTAAGGAAGGTAAAATTGATTTATTGTTTGTTTATAACATGCTTCTAACGGGGTTTGATTGTCCCAGATTAAAGAAATTGTATCTCGGCAGAATAATAAAAAAACATAATTTATTGCAGACATTAACTAGGGTTAATAGACCATATCAGGATTTTCGTTATGGTTATGTAGTTGACTTTGCTGACATTAGAAAAGAGTTTGACGCAACTAATAAGGCTTATTTTGAAGAATTACAGGATGAATTGGGAGACGAAATCAAAACTTATTCTAATCTATTTTTATCAAAAGAAGACGTAGAAATCGAAATAGAAAAAATTAAAGATAAATTATTTCACTTTGATTTAATAAATGCCGAAATATTTTCTAAACAAGTTAGTGAAATTAAAAATAGGGATGAGGTTCTAGAAATTAAAAAGGCTTTAGAGTCAGTAAAAAATTTGTACAACATGATTCGCTTGTTGGGTTATTATGATGTTCTAGACAGACTAGATTTTAAGAAATTGAGTATTCTTTATAATGAAGTAGATAATCATTTAAGTTTAATTAATCTTAAGGATTCATTAGAAAATAGCTCAGAAACAAGTAATTTATTAAATGTTGCCTTAGAGGATGTTTTATTTACTTTTAAAAAAGTTTCCGAGGATGAGATGATTATTGCTGATAAATTGAAAAACACATTAAAGAAAACAAGAGAAGAAATGGCTAGAAATTTTGACAAGAAAGATAAAGAGTTTATTGCTTTATATGAAGAATTAAGAAGATTGTTTGAAAAGAAAAATTTAGATGAAATAAGCCAAGAAGAAATGAATAAAAATATTCATTCTTTAGAAAAAATTTATGAGGCGATTAAGGAATTGAACAGAAAAAATTCACTGCTTAAAGAGAAATATGAAAAAGATGAGAAGTTTGCCAGAATTCATAAAAGAATAATGGAGGCAAAAGATGTTGATGCAAGAGAATTAACTATTTTTGAAACTTTAAATGATATCAAAGAGCGGGCTGATCAAAAAGTTCTTGATAATTCAAAGATGATTAAAAATGAGGAGTATTTTATTAAGTTCATGAGTCCAATAGTTATTGGTAGTTTTGATAACCATGGCATCAAACTTGATAACAATTCGGCTGATCGAATAAATAAATATGCTACTGCCGAATATTTGTATGAATTTAATAATGTATAATTATGACTGAGCAAAATTTCGTTTTAAAAACAAAAAGTTTAATAGATAACCTTAAAGGAATTTGCAGTGATTACGGATTAGGTAATAGTGGTGATGAATTTAAAATAATTACCCAGGTCTTTTTGTATAAGTTCATGAATGATAAATTTGGTTACGAAGTAAAACAACTAGATAAAAAATTAGGTAATTCTAAAAAATGGGAAGAAGATATAAAAAAATATAGCAAGGATGACTATGAATTTTTGTTAAAAAAAATGAGTCCTGATAGCGCGAGATTATATCCTGATCATTTTATTTCCACTTTATATAATAAGCAAAATAATGAAGAGTTTGCCAAGTTATTTAGTGATACCTTAAGAGATATTTCAAAAATAAATAACGATGTGTTTTCTGTTAAAACAGAAGAAGGTAATAAAATCCAGCTTTTTTATGGAGTTGATGAATATTTAAGAAACTTTTCGGAAAAACAAAAAGATAATTTTTCCAAAGCTCTTATTAATCAGCTTGTTGATGTTAGTTTTGAGGATATTTTTGAGCAGAAGTTTGACTTCTTTTCAACAATTTTTGAATATTTAATAAAAGACTATAACAAAGATGGCGGCGGTGTTTATGCGGAATACTACACTCCTCATGCTATAGCTAAGATTATGGCAAGTATTCTTGTTGATAAACCAGTTAGTAATGTTACTGTTTATGATCCATCAGCTGGGTCAGGAACATTACTTATGAGCGTGGCTCATGCTATAGGTGAAGATAAGTGTACTATTTATTCTCAAGATATTTCTGATAAATCTTCTAATCTTTTACGTTTAAATTTAATCTTAAATAACCTAGTTCATTCAATCCATAATATAATTCAAGGAAATACTATTAAAGACCCTTATCATAAAGATGGCTCTGATTTGATGAAATTTGATTTTATAGTTTCAAATCCACCATTTAAATTAGATTTTAGTAAGTGGAGAAATGATGTTGACACAAAAGAAAATAGCAACAGATTTTTTGCCGGTATTCCAAAGGTTCCTAATAAAAAAATGGAGTCAATGTCGATCTATCTTTTGTTTATTCAACATATAATGTACTCACTTTCAAAGAAAGGCAGGGCTGCTATTGTTGTTCCTACTGGTTTTATAACAGCTCAAAGTGGAATTGAAAAAGATATTAGAGAAAAATTGATTAGTGAGAAAATGTTAAAAGGAGTAGTTAATATGCCCCCAAATATATTTGCCACAACAGGAACAAACGTATCTGTTGTTTTTATTGATAAAACAAATAATGACGATAAAGTAGTTTTAATGGACGCATCTAAGCTAGGCAGAAAAATAAAGATTGATGGAAAGAATGAAAAAACAGTTTTGTCTAATGAAGAGGAAGAATTAATTATTAAAACGTTTAATAATAAGGAGCAAGTAGAAGATTTATCTGTGGTTGTGAGTTGCGATGACATTAAAGATAAAAATTATAGTTTTAATGCTGGGCAATATTTTGATATAAAGATTGAATATGTTGACATTACAGCAAAAGAATTTGCAGAAAAAATGCAAAGTTACGAAAAAAATCTATCTGACTACTTTAAAGAAGGTAGGCAATTGGAAGAGCTGATTTTTAGTCAATTAAAAGGTTTGAAGTATGAGTAAAATAAAAAATCAAATCAGATATTTTTTGAAAGATGTTGTGGATAATAGAGGAAAAAATCCAGAACAATATTTTGACGATGAAAAATATCCAGTAATTGATAATTTTTTAATTAGAAATGAAATATATCCCGATCTTTCAAGCGTAAAAAGATATATTGATCAAAAAACACACGACTCTTTTCTAAGAAAGTATTTAGAAAAAGATGATGTTTTGATAACTTTAGTTGGCAATGGCTTTTGTAGTGTGAGTTTAGCCCCTTCTAATAATGTAGTTATTATACAGAACACAATAGGCTTAAAAACTAATAAAAAATTATACAATAAATTTCTATACTATTACCTTTTATTACAACAAAAGAATTTAGTAAAACTAAATAGAAGTAGCTCACAACCGAGCCTAAATCAACAGGATTTATTGGATTATGAAATAGAAATTCCAGAAAAAATTGAAGATCAACAAAAAATTGCATCTATTCTCTTTGCCATTGATACTAAAATCGATCTAAACAATATAATCAATATCGAACTAGAGGTTATGGCAAAAACTTTATATGATTATTGGTTTGTTCAGTTTGATTACCCAAATCAAAATGGTAACCCTTATAAATTAAGTGGCGGAAAAATGGTTTGGAATAATGAACTAAAAAAAGAAATTCCGAATGGATGGTGTGTCAAAAAAGTAAGTGATTTGTTGCCAGTTGTTACAGGAAAACAAGATGCTAATTTTGCTACAGAGAATGGTGAATATAACTTTTTTACTTGCGGAGAAGAAATTTTGAAATGTGATACGTATGAATTTGAGGGGAAAGCCATTCTTGTTGCCGGAAATGGAAATTTTAATATAAAATTATATGAAGGAAAATTTAATGCTTATCAAAGAACTTACATTTTAATACCAAATGACGAAAGGTATTATACGCTTGTTTATTTGGCCGTAAGAGATAGAATTGCATCTTTAGCGAAAGGATCTCGTGGGTCAATAGTAAAATTTATTACAAAAGGAGATCTTGAAGATATAAAAATTCCTCTACCTAAAGATGAAAATTTAGACGTCTTTTCTCAACTTAACATAATCACAAAGAAAATAGAAAAAAACATTTTGGAAAACCAAAAACTCATTGAACTTCGTGATTGGCTTTTACCAATGTTAATGAATGGACAAGTTAATATAAAATAAATTGTTAATATATAATAGTTATTACTTAATTTCAATCACCTTATTCTTCAACAATATCTCCCCATTTAAACATGTAAGTAATTCTCGCTTCTCCTGATCATCACCCTCTTTTAACAAAAATTTAATATAGTTTTTAACATCGACATCGCTTACGTCGATGTTTTGATTTTTGCCAGTTGCCATCATTTGAAATTTCTTAAACCTTTTTATTTCACCCTCAATTTTATCTTGAACTGGTAATTTCTTAAAATCCAATTTATCAATTTGTTTCTGCAACTGCTTAATCAAATCTTCTTCACTAATATAGCCAGATTTGCAATTTTTATCTTTCGCCTTGGTACAGCCATAATAAATATGACGGTTGTAGCCGCCATTTTTTAATTTTTTAAATTTTTCAGTTGCCGATATTCCTGAACCGCACAATCCGCAGGTCATGATTTTAGTAAAGGCGAACTCAATATTTTCTCGCCTGACTAACTGGGAATTTTTCATTTGATCTTGGACTAAGTCAAATAGCTCTTTAGTTATTAATGGCTCGTGCTTTCCTTGATACCAATTTCCACTGCCTCGTGGATATTCAAAGGGGCCATAATAGAAAGTATTTTCTAACAAACGATAGATATTACCAAGGCTTAAATGTTTTTTACCTAGTGCCGTTCTAAAGTTCAAATCAAATCTTAACCAATTATATAATTTTCTGCCCGACCATTTTTCATAAGCAACTTTCTCAAACATTTGTCTTATAACATGACCTCTATCTGGATCAATTAAACATTGTCCCTTATGATCAACTCGCTTTTCTTTAAAGTATCCAGTCGGTGGACATGTTGGCCATAAACCTCTTTCACATCTAGCTCTTAAACCTCTTTTTACATTAATGCCTCTGTTATCGTTTTCAAGTTTTGCCTGAGAACATAAAATCATAAGCAAAAACTTTTCGTTTGGTGAATTACTAAATGTCTGACCAAAGGTGCGAATGCTCATTAATTTTTTCTCATCCATTAAATCAACTAGTGATCCTAAGTCGCCAGCGTTTCTTGATAATCTATCAGGAGCCCAAGTTAAAATAGCGTTAAATTTTTCCTCGGTTATGTCTTTTAGTAATTCCTTAAAAATAGGACGATTGCCAGAATCTTTAGCGGATTTTGATTCTCGCCTAATATCGACGATTTCTAGATTTTCTCGTTCGGCAATTTGAAGCATTTCCTTAACCTGAGAATCAATAGACTGAACCTGTCTTTCGTCTGATTCAGTACTTTTTCTAGCATACAGGCAATACTTTAAGGGAGCGTCTAATGGAGGCATATGATTTAATAGTTAATTATTAGTTAAATCTACGCCTCCATTAATGACACACTTTTAAGCTTTTGCTAAGCAGCTAGCTGTTGGCAACTTGTCGATAACTTTCCATTTAATATTAAAGGAAAAATAGCTACAAAAAGTAGATTCTTGGCGGGTTTGGCTTATTTTCTAATAAGCTATTTACCACATTAACAAAAGCATCAGCTAAATCATCATGCTTTTCAACACCAAAATGAACGATTTGTTGAATTAATTCTTCTGCTCCTTCTCTAGGGAATAAAACTTGTCCAGTTTTGATTAAATTAGCAGTTAAAACTAGTCTACTTCTTTTATCTTGGCTACCAGGTCTGGTCGTTATCACATTTCTGACCCCTTCAACTTTTAATTGTTGAGGTAAAGCTTTTTGATAAGCGACATCTTCCACGACTAGCCTGACAAGATCATACTCTTTTTTATAACTATCATATATTACCTTGCAGGTGTCGATTGTTTCAGGGAAGTTAAGCCGTCTGTTAATTATCTTTGGTAAGATATAAATTCTATATCCTGTTTTGGTTTCAAATAATAATCCTGGAACCATAGCCGTATAATCAGCCACACTACTTTGAGAAATAGCAGGATCAATACCGATTCTAACTTCAAGATGTGATTTATATCCGCCGTACATATTCATCTTTTCTGGAATCTCATCATAGTAATTAATCCATTCGGGATAAATGGCTTGATCTTCACTTGGTACAATATTAAGTAAGTATTCTTGTTGCCAAGTAATTTCATTGCCGACTTTTTTCCTTTCTATCTCAACATCTTTTTCAGTGGGATATTTACCGGGCCACAAACAAACACCTTTCTTGTTGATTAAAGGATAATATAAAAAGTGGCCGTCGATAATATCTTTTTCTCTTTCTTCTCTTAATCGCATAAGCAGAGAATCTTCATGTAAAAGATTTCCGACTATAACCAACCTCGTATCCTTGTCACCAGCAGGGATTACTTCGCCCTTAAGCCATTGATATGTTTTATTGCGCCCATCCCTAGTTTTGGTCGAGCTGATATCTTCTACATCATCGCAGATAATTAAATCTGGTCGGCTTTCGTAATGTCTAATACCTCTAATACTTTGATCGACTGAAGCGACCGTTATTCTGGCATTAGTGTTAGAAAAGACGATTGACTGTGCACCCCATTCATCGCTATTTTCTCGAAAGGGACCAAGGTCTTTTTTAAGCAGGTCGTTATCTTCTAATTCTCGGCGCAAATTCATCATGTGCTGTTTAGCTTGTGCCTGGGTTTGGCAGAAAATAACAACAAACTTCTTTTGTTGTTTACCGAGTATCGCCCAAATCGGATAAGCGGCAGTTACAATTGTTGATTTGCCTGATCCTCTAAAAGCGACTACAAATAAATTTTCTTTGTGACTGGATTCAATTAAGGAGATTATGTTTTTTTGAAAATCTGCCGTTTCATATTTAACATAATGGGCGTAATAGAAGTGAAAGAAATATGAAAAGCTTTCTCTAGTTATCGCCGTTCTTATCTTCTTGTCTTGGGTCATCTGCTCCACCATTTCTTGGGGAATCATCTTGTTTACTATCATATGTGTTTGTATTATTAATTATTAATTGCTCATCAGCTGGCAATAGTTTTGCCAGTTTCAAAGCGTGTTTAACCACTTCTGCTTGAGCAGGAGTTAGTTCGTCAGTATCTTCCATTTTTGAAGTTACCTCAATCTTATCCTTAAACCTTGGATTGCGATGTCTAAGCCAAAAGCTGATAGCTGACCAATTCTTTTCTTTGATCATGGTTAAGAGTTGGCTTTCGCTCATATCGTTCACTAAGGCTTCGCCTT
>CAZXEE010000002.1:0-215337 GCA_964639785.1 uncultured Gammaproteobacteria bacterium | reverse complement strand
TTTGGCTTGTTTCCGAGACGTATCTCGGTCTACAGCACAAAAAGTGTGTTGGCTCCGAGGGTGGGATTCGAACCCACGACCAATTGGTTACACTTATCCAAATGTTTCCATAAGGGGTGGACTATATCATCATCCTAAACTCTAGGATGCAAGGCGCTTCCCGCTTTATCCTCCTCAGATAAAGAAGTACTCTCTTTCGAGATAGTCTCTGAACCTTCCCTGGACAAGTCCAGGGCTTGGCTGCTGATTACCATGTCCGATAAGGGATTTAGGCTTCCAGCAATTCACCTTGTTTTTCATCTCCTGATTGCTCAGGAGAGCTGCGTGATACCGTCGCGTATCTTTGATAATAATATCAGCAAAGCAATATGCATTTATGGGTCTTTTCCTTGGCCCTATCCCGCCTTAACGGGATCCTAGAGTTTCGGAATACTGCTAACCTTCTAAACGAATATCGCGCGTTTGCTCAAATCATTATCTGACAAATATCTCTCGGGGCCTTTAAGGCGCCTTGAAACATCTGGCTCGACTGGCATATTTCCTCTTATTCCATAACAGAACAAGAAGTGTATTCACAGCCAACTGCGCTACCGCTGCGCTACCTCGGAATATTAAGTTGTTCTAACAACATTATCTATAATATCGCAAAAACTAGGGTCGTGTCAACCCTTGTTTTGCTCTATTTTGACTAGTAATCTCGCAATTTCTCCAAACCTTTGAATTTTCTGATCTTTTCTAAAGCCTTAGCTTCAATCTGCCGGATACGTTCTCGGGTCACTTCGAATTCCTGGCCGACTTCTTCCAGGGTATGAGCTACACCATCAACCAAACCGAATCTCATTTCCAGAATCTTCTGTTCCCTAGGAGAGAGGTTAATGATGATAGCTTTGACATAATCACGCAACAGCTGGAGGGCTGCTACCCGATCCGGAGTCTCATTCTTGACGTCCTCAATGAAGTCTTCCAGAGTAGAATTATCCTCATCATCGCCAATAGTAGTTTCGAGCGAAATGGTATCTTGGGAAATCTTGATGATATATCTGACCTTCTCTAAATCCTCTCCCATTTCAGCTGAAATCTCCTCAGCTAACGGTTCCCGACCCAATTCTTGGATCAAGAAGCGCTGAACCTGCTGGAACTTGTTGATAGTCTCCACCATGTGAACCGGAATACGGATAGTCCTGGATTGGTCAGCCAAAGCTCTGGTAATGGCCTGTCTGATCCACCAAGTGGCATAGGTTGAGAACTTGAAACCTTTCTTGTACTCAAACTTCTCCACTGCTCTGAATAAGCCGATATTGCCTTCTTGGATCAAGTCCAAAAGGCTTAAGCCTTTGGCGCTGGCAAATTTCTTGGCGATAGAAACCACCAATCTCAAGTTGGCTTCAATGATCTTCCTTTCTGCTTCCTTGTCGCCCTTCTCTTTCCGTTTAGAAAGCTCAATCTCTTCATCAGAACTCAAAAGCGGGATCTTGCCGATCTCTTTTAAATACATCTGGATGGAATCAGCGCTCAATTTGGCTAAATCGATACCCATTGATCCGCCTCGAGTCTTAGTAGCGACAATCTCTTCCTTGCGTCCTAATATTCCGCCGCCGTCTTCAACGATCTTGACTCCAGCTTCCTGCAATCGTCCCAGAAAAATATCATATTCATAGACATATTCTTCCAACTCCGGGAACAGGTATAGCAATTCAGTCTCAGTTACAAAACCGCGGGTCCGTCCTTTGTTGATAAGGGCAGCCATCTTCTCCTCGGATGGCACAACCACCTCTTTCTTTTCTTTGATAGTTTCTTTAGGTTTAGATGCCACTGCCTTAACCTTAACTGGAGCAACCTTAACTGGAGCCTTCTTCTTAGGCAAAGCTTTCTTAGCCGCTACCACAACCTTAGCCTTTTTCGGTTTAACCACAGGCTTCTTTGCTTTCTTCGGCTCCGGCTTCTTGCCGCTGATTTTTTTATTTTTTTTGATAGTCATATTATTTAGATATCCAATCTCTTAGACTCCTCAGCGAGGAGCTTGAGTTCCGACATTAATTCGCTGCTCTTTTGATTGTCATTGTCATCCTCAGCTTGTTCAATTTGTTTCTCAATTTCCGCCATGCGATTTTTGAGACCGGATTTTTTTAATGCCAAGATGATCTTGATAATTTCGCTTTTAACCAAAGATAAATCTATCTCGGCGAAATCCTTGTCAGCCAAAAGCGACAAGGTATCAAGCTGACGAGCTAGTGCCGGATCCTGAGATTCTAAATGGCTTCTAAAACTAGAGTAATCTAAAGCCTTATTAGTATTATAGTAGATTATCAGCTGATTGTAAAACAGACGGTTATGGAGGCCAATCAAATTCTCGACCGGCAGGTTGTCGGCCACATATCCGACGAAGTCAGGGTATTTCAGGACTAGAGACAAAAGCAATTCAGATAGCCTCTCTTCCCGGCTCTGACGGACTTCTATCCGGTCTCCTAGGCTAATCTTTCTGGTATTCTTGACCTCCACCGGCTTCTTCAAGGTGTTAATGGTCTCTCGCAGCACTTCCTCGCCAATGCCGATCTTCTCGCTTAATTTCCTGATCCAATGGTCGATCTCAATCTTGTTATTGAATTTGTTAATCATCTCTAAAATCTTCTTGGCCACCAATCTCTTCCCGGATGTCTGACTCAGATCTGACCCGCCCAAGACTTTGTCAAAATAATATTCCATCATCGGCCGAGCTGATCTGACAGCCTCTTCCCATTCAGCCGGATTACGCCGCAGAGTTTCATCCGGATCCTTGCCGTCAGGAATGATAATTACCTTGATATCCAATTCCGCCGCCATCGCCTCCTTGATACCGCGATCAGCCGCGATCTGCCCAGCATTATCTGAATCGAAAGCCAAGGCGACATTGTTGGTATATCTCTTAATAAGCTTGATCTGGTCAGAGGTCAAAGCCGTTCCCGAAGAAGCAACCGTATTCTTGAAGCCGTGTTGATGGGAAGAAATGGCGTCCATCTGACCTTCAACAATGATAGCTAAGTCATTTTGCTTGATAGCCTGCTTGGCCTTATCGAGAGCGAACAAGACTCGGCTCTTGTCATAGATATTAGTCTGAGGACTGTTAATATACTTCCCGGTCTTCTCCAGCTCTGGAGTGCTCTTAGCCGGATTAACCCGAGCCGAGAATCCGATAGTCTGGCCGGAGACATCATTGATTGGAAACATGATGCGATCACGGAAACGGTTATAATACCTGGCAGTCCCCTCCTTCTTGATACTGAGCCCGGCCGCAAAGATCTCTTCATCGCTGTATTTCTTCTGCTTCAAGATGTTGATGATATCATCCCAGCTTTCCGGGCTATATCCGATCTTAAAACCGCGGACAGTCTCTTCATTCAAGCCGCGTTGCTTGAGATAATCTTTGATAGAATCGTTCTTAAGAAGCTGAAGGTGATAATAATCACGGGCAATATCCATAGCATCCAAGAGACGGCTGCGCTTAGAACTCTCTTGCAAGTCTTCCCGTTTCAAGGTAACCCCAGCCCTCGGAGCCAAAAGGCGCAAAGCCTCACTGAAACTCAAACCCTCCATCTCCATGACAAAACCGAAGATATCTCCGCCCCGGCCGCAACCGAAACAATGCCAGATCTGCTTTTCCGGAGAAACCATAAAAGAAGGAGTCTTCTCCTGATGGAACGGACAAACAGCCCGCAGGTTTCCACCAGCGGGTCGAAGAGAGATATATTCTCCTAATACCTCAGTAATATCCAATTTAGATTTTATCTCTTCCGAAGGATTCATATATTGATATTATAGTCCTAATAATCTCTGCCAGAAGCTCTTCGGCTGGCTGTTTTTCAGCTCAGCCAAATCATCGGCCAGGCTTCCCTGGCTATATCGCGGCTTGGAAATATTGACGCTACCAGCACTTCTATTTTCTTGAGCGACAGCCTGCTTAGATAGCTGGCTAGAAGCAATTCCCAAACTTCCTTTTATCCTCCCAATCTCTGCCGCCACTAGCTCACTATCATATTCCGCGTTATGCATATGGCTGCCGGCATAACTGGCTTCCTTCTGGTCTAAATGCATATTGAAGATTACCAAGCCATCCCGTTCATCCACATACAAATGAAGCCGAGGATAAAAACCAGACCCCAAGCGCTTCACAAAACTATCGACGCCGCGGCGCCGATCATGGATCATTCCCCAACCGGCATGGTGCAAAAAATTCTCCGGGGTCTCATTCAGCTGTTCTCTTCTGACAGTTAATTTCATATTTTGATGTTAGCAGAAATCATCATGCCGTTTCCGGAATATGACAAATTTGTAAATTACAAAGCTCTCCAGGCCGATAGCAAAGCTGACTCCCAGCTGGGCCAGGATGTACCAGACATGATAACGATTAACAGAAACATGCATCAGATAACCATTGAGGCTCAAGTTAGCAAAGGCTAGCATGAAATACATAACTAGCTGGTGATAAACGCGTTTCTTGTTATAGTTACAAAAAGTCCAAAACTTCTGTAA
The DNA here is from genome assembly GCA_964639785.1 of uncultured Gammaproteobacteria bacterium. Lineage (GTDB taxonomy): Bacteria > Patescibacteriota > Patescibacteriia > Patescibacteriales > UBA12465 > CG1-02-41-21. The sequence goes on along the minus strand of CAZXEE010000002.1, from coordinate 210,831 downwards.
ATAAAAACTGACCCAGAAAGAAAAAATATAAGCAATAGTAGTAGCCAAGACCACAGAAACATTTAACAACCCATGCAATAGATAAAGCACCAACAGATCAACTATACCGGCCACCGGACCAGACATAAAAAATTTGACGATCGACTTATGCCGCAATAGACGGTTAAACAAGCGCGGATAACGACGAGCCACAAAATGCTTCAATTTGATAAAAAGGTTTAAGATAATGCTCATAAAATATTCTTAATTACCATTCATAACTGTCATAAATCCAACGTACCAACCTAGAAGTCTGCTTAAAGCGGTCATTCTCGGTCGGAGTGTTCAAGACTACGGAAATTATTTCATGTTGATTGGTGTCGATAAATTTAGCCACAAAACAATATCCAGCCAGATCTGTGTATCCAGTCTTGCCGCCCAAGATCCTAATCTTGTCATCCGGAAAATTGTTCAGCAAAAGGTCAGTTGATTCGATAGACTTCGGGGTTCCATCTAAAGTAGAAAATTCGGTCTTCTTGGTAGAAACAGCCTGATTGATCTCGTCCTTAGAAAGAGCGGCTTGAGCCAAAAGGGCTACTTCGCGAGCCGTCGAGACATTATTATTGCTAAGCCCTACCGGATCGACAAAGCGAGTCTGGAGCAATCCCAGAGCCTTGGCCTTCTCATTCATCTTGACTACAAAATCTTCTTCACTCATCCCAGCAGAATGGATTAAAGAAATAGTGGAACTATTGTCAGAACCGACTAACATCGCATAGAAGAGATCTTTGACGGTTACCTTTTCACCCAGATAAAGATAGATCTTCCCGCCGTCACGGCGATCCTCACGCTTAATCTCATATTCCTTATTCCAATCAGGACGGGTATCCAAGAACACCAACGCGGTCATCAACTTAGTGATGCTGGCAATCCGCAAACGGTCATTAGGATTCTTCTCAAAGATAAAAGCCTTATCCTTGGTATCAAAAACCGCCGCGCTATAAGCTGAGATCTCGATATCCTGGATACCTGATTTCTTTTGTGGCAGATGAGCCGTAACCTGTTTCTCGATCACCGCCTCCGGACTGATCGGATTATGAGCAAAAGAAAAAACATCATTGAAATCGACATTCAACCAGAAAATCGAAGCAATAAATGTAGCTAATATCTGTCCGATCATAGAGGCTTAAGCTTTAAGGCTATCTTCAGCGGTTTCCAACGGTTCTTCCCGGTTCAGCATCTTGTCGATAGTATCATCCTGGTGCAATCTCTCATAGTCCGGCAAGTCTTCCAACTTATTAATACCTAAATACCGGATGAAGTCCATGGTGACATTATAAAAACTTTCTTTCTTCTCCTTATCAGCTTTCTCCTCGATCAAACCCCTGATCAATAAGTTTCTGATAATCAAGGAGCAATTAACACCTCTAATCTGATCCAAATCCATCTTGGTTATCGGACCGCGATAAGCGATAACGGTCAAAGCCTCAAGGCTTGGACGGCTTAATTCTCCGCTGGTTTCATCCTTGATGAACTCTTGGACGATAGCGGCATTTTCAGCCGAGCTAACCATCTGGTACTTGCCGTTATTCTTGATGACTTGTAATCCGGATCCGGAATTTGCATAATCAGTCGATAATTCATCCATGGCCGCATCAATTTCCGGATTCTTGACCTTCAACAGTTCCGCCAATTCCTTAGCGGTCAAAGGCTTGTTAGCCACGAATAGCAATGATTCTAATTGGGATTTTATTGAAGCCATATGTATTTAATTCAATTTATTAATAATTATATCGCTGAACAGCTCATCCTGTTCAAATACTAATTCCCTTTGCTTGGCCAGTTCCAATACAGCCAAGAAACTGACGATAATCTCTGTCTTGTTGCCGGCTTCCTTGATGACCTGGTTGAAAGTGAAAGAAATCTTGTCCATCAGCTTCCGCTGGATGAAGGTTATCTTCTCATCAATACTAATCTTGTGTTCGATCACGCTCTCCTTCAGCTCCTGTTCTTCGGCTGTCAAGAATCCTAAGATATAATCGAAATGTTCCCGCAACATCTCCTTGGTCAGATTCTTCGGCGGAGAAAATTTCTGCCAGACGAATAGCTGGCGTCTCTTCCCGCTCTTGCCCAGATCCCGGACAAAAGAGAATTTCTTCTTGGACAGCATCTTTTCTAAGCCTTTGCTAGCCTCCAAGAACTCCTTGTACATCTTGAGCTGTTGTTCCAATTCTTCTATCTCTTCATCCTCTTCCGGAGTTGAAAGATATGGTAGTAAGGCTTTGGACTTGATATATAGGAGCTTGGCAGCAATCACCAAAAAATCAGCCACTTGCTCCGGGTCGATCCGAGGCGAGTTCTTCAAATAGGAGATATATTCATCAGCAATCTTGGCTAAAGCTATCTCAGCAATATCCATCTCTTCCTTCTCGATCAAAGACAGAAGGAGCTCCAGCGGACCGCTAAATTTTTCTGATCTAAATTCCATCATAATTATTTTACCGGAACCGCCATCGGTTCCTTTAAGTTATCGGAATAAGCTTTGAAATCTAAACATTGGCGACCCTGGAAATGTCGCTTGTTCTCATCCAGATATTGATAGGCGGCATCCCGGCTATTCTTGTTGTCTGTCCGGAAATTAGCGCATAATTGATAATCCATACCATTTCCAGGAAGATACTCGAACATCTCTCTAGTACCCGGATCAATTAAGCTATCAGAGACTACCGACTCTTTTTTCAAGTCATTCAAGCTAACCGGTAGTTTCTGGTTGGTGTTGTAATAAGAATTGATACTGCTTTCGATATTATAGAAATTAGTGATAATCCGTTCATCGATACGACGGTTCCGGGCCTCAGTTGGAGTCTCAACGATAAATAAGGCAGAAACAAAAGCGCTGACCACCAAAGCTAAGGTAGCCCAGAAATAAATCTTCACAACCCTGTCCTTATTGCCTAAAACTTCTGCTCGACGAATATCATAGAGGTAGAAACTGAAGACGATAGCTGAGATGCCGATAACAGTCAGCATCTTCAATAAGAACTTGCTGGTCCATTCTCCATCCAAAAAATTATTGATAGTAACAATCAAGAAAACAATGATGATCACAGCTGAAACCAACAAGATGAAATAAGTCAGCCAACGGCGGATACCGGAATCCTTCTCTATCTCACCTCGAAAAAGATGTTTGTTAATCAGATTAGAAACTATATAAAAAACCGGCGAAGCGATTAAGATGGCTGAGATAGCAAATTTCAAGACGTCAGAAGAAAAGTCAGTACCATACTGGCCGAAAATATCCGGCAAACCCTGATTGATTATCTGGAAGATTATCTGTCCGGTAGCGATAGCCATAAAGATCAAGGCCACCAAGGAAAGGAGATAATAGAAAGCGAACTTCGGCGAATTGATTTTATTCATAATTTTATTTTATAAATACTAATTAATCTTTTATACATCTAATGCAATAAGCATTATTGGGACTGACAGCATAGCGGAAAGATTTAGGCTGGCCTAATTCATGGGTCCTGTCCCAAGCCCAACCCGGGCCACCTACGGAAGTCCAATATCCGACATACACTCCTCGATAATTGGTAGCTCCATCATAATCCCGATATCCCGCCCAAATTGAACCGAAACCGGATGATCCTCCAGGGCTAAGTTTCGTTCCCTCGTCAGTACCACGCCAAGCCGCAGTAGTAGAGTCATAAGGGAAATCCGTATTGCAAGTTCCAGAGGTACAGACAGCCCTTTCTAAGGTAGTAAATTCATCATGCGTCGGGACATGCCAGCCAACTGGACAGACGCCCCGAGCCCCGGTAGTAGTGGAATAATTCATAGCTTCGTTCCATTGATAAAATGAACCACTATCTAAACAATAACTTGAATTATTCGCATAACAATATTTTTCTAAAACGCCATTATCAACAGAATTGGATGAAGCGGTAATAATAGACCCGACATTTAAATTTTCCTGCATCCAACATTGATTGCCAATCTTGATTGTCCGATAACTGCATTTATCAAAATATGGAGCATTGCTATTGCAATAATGGCCAGCCAAACTAGAAATTATCAGATCATCACCGCAAGCCCAACTAACGATACTGGAAGGAGAGGCGATGTTGACACCAGGCTCTAATGAACCAGAATTACTGCCTAGACAAAAAAATAATTGATAATCCGATCCATCATCCGAAAAATAAGAAAAAGAATTTTCAGTAACTGTACAATCACCATCAGCCGGAGTTGAAGATTCTGGAATCCTAGACAAATAAATATCAGTTCCCGTAGCTAATGACCCGGATTCAAATTCAGACGTTAATGGATAACGGCCATTATCATTAAAGAACATTTCTAAAGCGGTTCTAATCTGTTTAACATCCCCCACTCTCTTGGCATCACGAGCCTTAGACCTAACATTTTGAAGAGCTATCACTGAAATGGTTGCTAGAACACCGATGATTGCAATAACCACCAAAAGCTCAATAAGTGTAAAAGCATTCTTGCTCTTCATATAAATAAAAACTAATTAAAACTCAGCATTCTTCGGAGTTCTCGGGAAAGGAATCACATCTCGGATATTGACCATTCCGGATAAGTACATGATAGCCCGTTCGAAGCCCAGGCCGAAACCGGCATGCTTCGTGCCGCCAAAGCGGCGCAGATCGAGATACCACGCATAATCCTCCGGATTAAGATTCAATTCTTTCATCCGAGCTGTCAACAGATCCAAACGTTCTTCCCTTTGACTGCCACCGATAATCTCACCGATTCCAGGAACCAGCAGATCCATAGCAGCTACAGTCTTACCATCATCATTCAAACGCATATAAAAAGCCTTGATATCCTTAGGATAATCAATCAAGAAGACCGGGCCCTTAACTACCTGATCGGTTAAATATCGCTCATGTTCGGTCTGCAAATCAATTCCCCACTTCACCGGATATTCGAATTTCTGACCCGAGGCTAACAAGATGTCGACAGCCTCAGTATAAGTCATCCGCTTGAACTCAGAGTTAACCAAACTATTCAAACGTTCTAATAATGTCGGATCGATAAACTTATTGAAGAATTCCATTTCCTCTGGCAGTTCCTTAAGGACATAAGCGATGACGTATTTAATCATCTCCTCCGCCAACTCCATGTCGTCTTTTAGCTCAGCAAAAAATATTTCCGGTTCCAACATCCAGAATTCAGAAGCATGCCTAGTGGTATTGGAATTCTCCGCTCGAAAAGTCGGACCGAAAGTATAGACATTCTTGAAAGCTAAAGCCATCGCCTCGGCATTCAATTGGCCACTGACAGTAAGGCCAGCTCTCTTGCCAAAAAAGTCTGAACTATAATCGACTTCACCCTTCTCATTCTTTGGAATCTCCCGATTCAGATCGAGAGTAGTAACATTGAACATTTCACCGGCGCCCTCACAATCAGAAGTGGTAATGATAGGAGAGTGGACATAGACAAATCCTTTCTCTTGGAAAAATTTATGGATTGCAAAACTCAAAACCGATCTTAATCTGAAAACCGCTGAGAAAGTATTGCTTCTCGGGCGCAAATGGGCGATGGTACGCAAGAATTCAAAGCTATGCTTTTTCTTCTGAAGCGGATAATCAGCCTCAGCCAAACCAAGGACGTTGATACTGGAAGCTTTAAGCTCAAAAGGTTGTCCGGCTGCTGGAGATTCCACCAATACGCCGCTGATTTCCAAGGCTGAACCGATGGTCGTCTTTTCAATCTCAGAAAAATTAGCCAATTGGCCATCGAAAACAATTTGCAACCCCTTGAAGAAGGTGCCGTCGTTGAGCTCAATAAAACCAAAATCTTTCGAACTGCGAACTGTCCGGACCCAACCGACGACATTGATTTCCTGATTCAGATAATCAGAATAGTGACGATGGATATCTTTGATGCTGATAATGCTCATATAATTAAAATTAAGCCTATTTAGGGGTCTTTTAGGCTTTAAAAATGGTTAATAAATACCTCTTAATTCTAACCTATTTCCATATTTTTATCAAGAAAAAAAGCCGGTTTCCCGACTTTTGTCAAACCTTAGCCAATAACCAAATAAAGCTAGTTTTTGACGTAGAAATTCATGAGATTCCGGATGATATTATTAGCCCGATCAAAGACCTTGGCCTCGGCCCGCAGGTTGGCCAAGTCAGACAAAGAATGAGATAAGACCAAGCGCAGAGTCTTGATACCGTTCTCGTCAATCTGGTCCAGTCCGGCCTCTCGGCGAGCACAATCTGCACAAAATATCCCGCCCTTCATGACGCTGAATTGATTGCCGCTAGGCTCCAGCCGCTTCCGGCAATGCAAGCAATGATATAGCTCCGGCTGATAACCCAAGGCCGACAAGAATTTCAAAGACCAGGAAGACAACAGCCAATCAGCTCGATCCGGACGTTCATCCAAGATACTTAGGAATTCCAATAGCAAAGCTAGAAGCTCCTCATCCTTCTCTTCATACTTGACCAAACGATTAAAAGCGAATAAGGCCGAACCAGCGACCGGCAGCTTGTCTAAGCTATCCTTGATGCTGCCATAGGCATCGCTAATGATGGAGCTTCCAATATAATCCATATTCTTGCCCTTGATAATCATCAAGTCCACCAAACTCAAAGGCTCGACATGGGCCGCCAGCTTAGAACCCGATCTCTGGGTTCCTCGAGCTAACAAGTCAATCTTGCCGAATAGAGCCGTATATAAAGTCACCCGGCTATCATATTCCCGATAAGCCGAGCGATTTAAAACAAAAGCTTTGGTATTAAAAGTCTCAGCCATATTTTTGATCCAGATAAGTCTGCAAGATAATCATAGCAGCGATAGCATCCCGAGGAGCCTTAGTCTTCTTGCTTCCAGCTAGAGCGTCGGCATTCTTACTAGATAGACGTTCATCAACCAGTTCGATTGGCAGGTCAGTTTTTGTTGATAACAATCGTAAAAATTCCTTGAAGCGCGGATTAATATCATTAGTCTTACCTCTCATCTTCTGCGGTTCTCCCAGGATGATCATATCCACTTCCTCCGACTCGATGATCTTAAGCAATTCGCTTAATCCCCCAGCCACCATAAAAGGCGTCGCCAAACGGACTTCAGTGTCCGCCAAAGCGATTCCCAGGCGTTTTTCACCCCAATCGACGCCCATTAATCTGATAATTTTATCCTGTTTTTCAGTCATTTATTTAATATTATCAACACTCATTGACAAAAATAGAAATATGTGATATTATAGCCTCAAACCCTAAATCGTAGAATCATGAAAACTGCCCTGCTTACCCTTGCTCTGGCACTTGCCGCCACTCTGGGATTCTCTCAGACCAGACCCACAACCGGATCCGGAATATATTACAAGTATTTGATGGAAATTGAGATGGAAACCATCTACGAAGACCCGGTTCCCAGTAACCCCAAAGAACTGGAATCATACCCGTTCGAAATGAAAGAATGGGGCTGCTTCAAAGATGACGGAAAAGAAGTTGAAACTTCCAAGGAAGGAAAAACCGAATAATAAAAAAGACAAAAATAAAGAGGTGGACAAAACGTCCGCCTTTTTTATTTGGTCAATATCTCATAACCTTTTTTAGTCACTGCTATGGTATGTTCAAAATGAGCGCTCAAAGAATTATCATCCGTCAGGATGGTATAACCATTCTTGGCCGTCTTGACCTCCCAAGTTCCCAAATTGATCATCGGTTCGATACAGATCACCATTCCTTCTTTCAAGGTGATATTCTCGCGGGAATTCTTCGGAATAGCATAATTGAAAACATTCGGATCTTCATGAGCTTGATAACCCACTCCATGGCCGACTAAATCGCGAACCACTCCATAACCATATTGGTCTACGAAATTCTCGATAGCTGATCCGATATCATTCAAAGTATTGCCTGGCTTAACCTGTCTGATGCCGATTTCCAAAGCTTCCTTAGTAACTCGGATCAATTGCTTGGCTTCCTTACTAATCTTCCCCACCCCGACCGTCAAGCAAGTGTCAGTATAAAGACCCTGCCACTCCATACCGATATCCAAATCAATAATATCCCCTGACTTTAAAACGCGAGCTGGAAGAGCTGCGCCATGGACCACTTCATTATTAATAGAAGCGCATAAAGCTGTCGGAAAATAGATGCCATCGCCCATATCGTAACCCTTGAAAGCGGGACGGCCACCGGCTTTGATAATCAGATCATTAGTCATCTGTTCCAGATAGCCAGTGTCTACACCCGGCTTGCAAGCCTTAGCTAAAGCCTGCAGGATAAGGGCTAGCTTATGTCCGCCTTGGCGGATAATATTGATTTCTTTGGCTGTTTTTATCGTTACCATAAATTTAAAATTATAGATAAGCGACCAGATCTTCCCTAGAATCGATTGCCGGGGTTAAAGGATAAGCTCCTTCACGATGGTAGATGCGGTTATAGTCATTGATCAGCTCTTTATATTTCTTATTCTTCGCACTAAAATTCCTAATCAAAGCAGTATGTTTTTCTCGGATCAAACTAGATAAAGCGGTATTTATCAACTTTAATCCGGAAATCAATTGTTCGTAGACCGAGATATTCCGAACTAAGTCCGGATACTCAGATAACAAACGAGCTTCAAGCTTTTCCGGATGGCGGTTCAGGTCTTTTTCAACTGCTTCATATCGCTGCTTGATTTCCTGTTGTTGTTTCAAATTCTTATAACCTAATTTACAGAAATGATCGATCTCCTGTAACTCTTCCGAAGCTAAAGACGATTCTTTATATGACTCTGAATGAACCCGGCCATAGATCCTGTCCGCCAAGCTATAACTGCTCAATATCTGATAAGTTCCGAGACGATCATTGAGGACTTTTAATTCGTTCTTCCGAACAAAAATCTTATTCTCTGTTTGTCTGATTTCAAAGATGATAGCCGCAATCTCCTTCTTCAGATATTCCTTATATGATTCCTCAAGCAAGTTATACTCCACTTTCTTGTCAGCTTCATCCTGACGTCCTCGATTATCCAAGAGCATTATCTTCCCGTCAGCATCAACTCTGATACCAATTGGGCGGCGGCGATGATAGTCATGGTTCTTTTCCAAGAATTTCAGGTATTCAGCTAGCTTGATCTTGCGCTCCAAGACTTCCCAGATTTCAGGATTCTGCCGTTTCTTCCGATCCAATTCTTCCTCCAGCCAACGGATTGGCAAAAGCTTTTCTAACTTTTGTGCCGACTGCTTAATCAAGGCTGTAAATTGGTTATACCAATTTTCATCTTCAAAGTATTTCTGGCTCCAAGAACCATGAGGCTCGACATATTCCTTCGGAAAATCAGCTATTTTTGCTTCCGGAACCGATAGTTTCGGCAACCTCTTAATCAAATCATAGTTCTTCTGGCCAAAGCTGGCGATAAAGCCCCGAGGACTGATATTCCGGCCCTCTGCTTTGATCTCATCGCGCAGATTAGAAATCAAACGGCCCCAATTGGCACAGAAACAAAGCAATGTTTCGGGGTTATAATCCTGCCGGTCGAAGAAAGCAAAATCTTCCGGACTATACTTCTGACCGAAAGCATCCGCTCCCGGACATTGGCTATCCGAATAGTACCGGAAATTACAAAGCTTCACGAAATCATCAAAAGCATTGTTCCGGCTATCACCGGAACCGATACTGGCCGCCAAAAGATGATTGATGTATTCATAGGCCAGAGCTGCCGGGCTATCATATACTTGGTTCTCAGATAAATCATCATAATTAGTCAGCATCCGTCTGACCGCCGGATTAAGGCTGGCTCCGCTGATTCCATAATGATGGAATCTCCGCTTTATCTCCTCGCTATCAGAAATGATATTGGCTAAAGCCAAGACGGCTTGGTCCCGCAATCCCTTTAAGCTGGCCACCCAATCCTTAATCTGCTCAAACTTCTTGTTGTAGTCAGAAAAATTATCAATAAATGGTTTGTGCTTCTGGAAATTCTGAATCCGATCCTTGTGGGCCGCAAACTTCTGATGCAATAATAATTCCTCTACCATCCGCTTCCATTCTTCCAAGATCATCTCTTGGGTCAGCTCAACGCCATACGATCCGGCGATTTCCAAATGCCGTGGTGAAATCTTGAGATGGCTAATCTTTTCAAAATCATCAGGACGAGACAAACTAGACAACACCTCTCGGCTGCATTCCGCCCTATACTCCGCCTCTCGAGCAGCCTCAGCCAGTCCTTCAGGGGTCTGTCGATATTTATCATGATGTTCCTTCTTTAAGCTATCAATTTCTTCCCGCAAAGACTCCAGATGGGACATGATCTTTTCCAGGGCTAGCTCTTGATTAGATTTACCGCCTTTCTTGCCTCCGGAAAACTTCAAATCCAAATAAGATAGCTCTTGTTTCAATTGATCCTTAACACTTGCCGGACGACCGTCAAGCTCTTCATAACCAGCGAAATGTTCAGCTATTTTCTCATTTTTTTGCTTAATATCAGCCAAATTACTGTTAGACTTATTAATCAATAAATTAGTCAGTCCAAATATTTTTTGACCTTTAGAAAGATTGGACGCTATCGCCTCCTCTAAACGCTTCATATCCAAATCTAATCTTCCAGTCTCTAATTTTTCTGACAGAGACATATGCTTGATAATAATTAATGATAAATATTGATACCTTATTTATACCATATAATCAGATGGAAATCAATTTAACGGCAACAAAAAAGAGGCTCGATATCGAGCCTCTTCCTGTATATTCAAAATAATTACCTAACGACTATATTCCATCATACTCCCGCATAGTCAACTGGGATTTAATCTGCTTGACAGTATCGATAACCACTGAAACGACGATCAGCAAGCTGGTACCTCCGATAGCCAATGACTGGATGCCGGTAAAATAGCGCATGATTAACGGCAAGACGGCAATCAAGCCCAAGAACAAAGCGCCGATCAAGATGATCTTGTGGGTAGTATTACCCAAGTATTCGGCAGTGTGGCGTCCCGGTCTGATACCAGGAATAAATCCGCCTTGTTTCTGCAAATTTTCGGCAATCTGTTCCGGATGGAAAACGATTTCGGTATAGAAATAAGTGAAAGCAAATACTAACAAGAAATAGATAATGCCATAAAAAAGCTGGTTCTGGAAAAGATCGATGGTCCACTGGGAAAAATTAGCAATCCAGGCAGTCTTCGCACTAACGAAGAACTGGGCTACCATTGACGGGAACATAATGATTGAGATAGCGAAGATAATCGGAATCACGCCAGCCATATTGACTCTGAGAGGCAAATGGGTAGAGGTTCCACCGGAAGTCCGGCTGCCTCTAATCTGACGAGCATATTGGACTGGAATATTTCTCTGGCCTTCATTAATGATAACCACGCCGACGACAGTAACAACGGCAATTACAGCAAAACCAATCAGAGTAAATAATTGAGACTGGTCAAAAGTCAAGAAAAGCTGGGATAAAGTCTGAGGTAAAGCTGAAATGATACCGGCAAAGATAAGTAAAGAAATACCATTACCGATCTTCTTCTCAGAAATCAATTCACCCAACCACATCAAGAACATAGTACCGACAGTAACTGTCATAACCATCATAAAGAGATCGAAACTGCTGGTACTGGTAATGATATTGCGAGAAGAACGCTGCAAAAGGTTAATCATCGCATAAGCTTGCATGATAGCCAAAGGAACAGTAGCCCAACGGGTCCACATATTGATCTTCTGGCGTCCTGATTCTTCTTTCTGCATCTCTTCTAATTTCGGGACGATCATACCTAAGAGCTGGAAAATAATAGAAGAAGTTATATAAGGACCGACACCCATCATCACGACGGAGAAATTCTTCATGCCACCTCCGGAAAACAGATCCATTAAGCCCAAAACCTGGTTAGAACTGAACAGCTGTTTCAAGGCCTGAGTATTAACGCCTGGAACTGGAATGTGAGCAATTAAACGAAAAATAACTAACATGCCCAAAACAAACAATATCTTGTTACGTACATCACGTGCCTTCCAAATTTGTCTGATTTTTTCTATGACCATATGATTATTATTCAAAGAGACGAGGAAATAATTCCTCGTCTAAAAAAATTATTTGATAGTTTCTTTGACTGAACCGCTCATCTTTACCTTTTCAAATTTCAAACCTTTGACGGTTAAAGATTCCTTGCCCAAGATTTTAACTGGCAAATCAACACTCTTAATCAAATCCTTTTCCAATAGAGTAGCTGGGCTGACAATCTCGTTATCCTTATAATTTTCATTGATAGTCTTGATAGAAATAACCTGATTCTTAGGCTGGAGTGATCTGAAACCGCGATTCTTAGGAAGCTGGAGCAATTGCTTTCTCATACCTAAACGTTTCAAACCAGAAACGCCGGAACGAGATTTCTGACCCTTAAGACCACGGGTACTATAAGTACCATGACCGGAAGCATTACCGCGACCGACGCGTTTCTTCTTCTGGCTGGCGCCTTTAGATTTTTTAATGATATTCAAAGCTAATGACATAGTATTCGAATTAATTATATATCTTAGAACTATTTAGCGGCTTTCTTTTCCTTCTTTTCTACCTTGGCCACCTTTTCTTCCACCTTAACTGCCTTAACTTTCTTTTCTACTTTTCTCAAACTAGCTAAAGCTTGGATAGTGCAATTAGCATTATTGATCTTGTTGTTGGTACCTAAGATCTTGCTGGTAACATTCTTGACACCGGCTAATTCCAAGATAACGCGAACCACTCCGCCAGCGATAACACCTCTACCCTTTTGGGCTGGCTTGAACATGATTGAAGCAGCACCGATAGTCTTTCTGATTTCATGAGGAATAGTATCATTAATGGTGTTAACAACGATCATATGCTTCTTTGCCTGGTTAACAGCTTTATTGACGGCCATAGTCACATCAGCACCCTTGCCTAAGCCGATACCGATATTTCCCTTCTTGTCGCCTAAAACTACGCAAGCCCTGAAGCTCATACGTTTTCCGCCTTTCATCACACGAGTTACGCGAGCGATATCCAAGATTCTCTGTTCCATATCGTCCTTCTTCTCAAATCTCTTGTCGCCACGTCTCTCTGCTCTTCCGCCCCGTCCACCTTGGCCGCCACGGAAATTAGGGTTCTGTTTAGTATTGCCGCCGTAGATGGTCTTGGCAACCGCTTCAGAAACAGCGCCTTCTCTGGCTTCATTGGTTTGTTTTTTTTCTTCTGACATATTTTAATCGTTATTTATATTAATTAAAATTGCAGTCCGCCTTCTCTGGCACCATCGGCCACAGCCTTAACGCGGCCATGATAGCGATAGCTGCCACGATCGAAAACTACGCCCTGAATTTTCTTTTCTACAGCTTTCTTAGCTAAAAGCTTACCTAATTCCAAGGAAATATCAGTCTTTTTCTTATTATCAGCCTTGATTTCACGGCTATGAGCGCTGACCAAGGTCAAACCCTTTTCATCATCGATCAATTGCAAGTATAAACCGGCATTAGATTTAAAAACACTCAATCTTGGACGTAAAGCAGTACCGCTGATCTTGGAGCGGACGCGGCCATGACGTCTAGCCATCTTAGCATTTTTAGCGATTTGTTTATTCATATATTTATTTATTTACTAGCAGCGGTCTTACCAGCCTTACGTCTGATAACCTCATCATCATATTTAATACCCTTACCCTTGTATGGTTCTGGTAATCTCAAACCGCGTAATTGAGCGGCCTTTTCTCCGACCAATTGCTTATCAATACCAGAAAGAGTAATGAAATTTCCTTCAACAACAGCAGTGATACCAGCCGGCAGCATGAAATCAATCGGATGGGAATAACCCAGGTTCATAACCAACTTATTGCCAGCCACCTGAGCTTTATAACCAACACCTTTGAATTCTAATTTCTTGCTGAAGCCTTCATTAACGCCAATCACCATATTATTAATCAAATTGCGATATAAGCCCCACAAAGCGCATTGCTTCTTGTTGCTAGTATCCTTAATGGTAACGGTAACCTCTTCCGGGGTAATGTTAACATCAACATGAGGATGTGTCGCCTGTTTCAATTCGCCTTTCGGACCCTTGACCACAATCTGCCCATTCTCAATTTTGACTTGAGTATTGGCGGCTAATTTAATTGGAAGTTTTCCTACTCTTGACATATATATTGAATATAAAATTTATAAAACTAGTAAATTTCGCAAATTACTTCCCCGCCCAACTGGTTCTTCCGAGCATCACGATTAGTCATTAATCCTTTTGGGGTGGAAATGATAGCAATACCTAGATTGTTCAACACTTTCGGTAATTCATCCTTACCAACATAGATTCTAGCACCCGGTTTAGAAATTCTCTTCAAAGAAGAGATACGAGGCTGACGTTCTTCGTTGTATTTCAAAGCTATGCGCAAGCGATCAAACGCTGCACTCTTATTTTTTGATTGATTATCGCCTTTTATGACCTCGATTTTGCCCACCCAGCCTTCTTTTTCCATGATCTTGGCTATTTCCAATTTTAATTTGCTTAAAGGCAGGACGATCTCCGCTTTTTTGACCATGGAGGCATTTCGGATTCTGGTCAGCATGTCTGCGATTGGATCTGTCATCATAATTTTATAATTAAAATAATATATAATTTATTTATAGGTTGGAAATTACCAACTAGATTTCTTGATTCCTGGTAAATCACCATTATCGGCTAGTTCCCGGAAACAGATACGACATAGGTTGAAATCACGCATGTAGCCATGAATACGGCCACAGCGCCAGCAACGATTGATTTTCCGGGTGGAAAATTTCGGTTTTCTTTTTGCTTTAACGATTAATGCGGTTCTCGCCATATATTTTAATAATTAATTTTTCTTAAAAGGAAAACCTAATAAGCGGAATAAATCTAGAGCGGCGGCGCGATTCTGAGTGCTGGTAACGACAACGATTTCCAAACCATGGATATTATCAATATCTTCCTGCTTAATTTCTGGGAAAGCTAAGTGTTCTTTGAAACCGATAGTCATATTGCCATCCTTATCAATAATACTTTCAGAAATACCGCGGAAATCACGAACGCGAGGAAAGGTAACATTCACTAAACGCTCGATAAAATCATACATCCGATCGCCGCGTAAAGTGACCATAGCTCCGATAACCATACCTTCTCTGATCTTGAAGGCGGAAATAGATTTCTTAGCCTTAGTCAAAACCGGTTTTTGGCCAGTAATCTTAGTCAGTGTCTTAACGACATTCTCGGCATATTCCTTCTCCTTGGTGTGCTTACCAAAACCGACGTTTAAGACGACTTTTTCGATCTTTGGAGCTAAATAATCATTCTTTAAACCAAAGTCCTTCTTCAAAGCTGGCAATATTTCTTTTTTATATTTTTCTTTTAGTCTCATATTGTTTAAAAGTTTTAATCTAAGGCCTCTTGGCATTTTTTACAAACCCTATATTTCTTGCTCTTACCAGCTCCTTCGCCTTTAGCCACCTTATAAGCCACTCTGGTAGCTTTGCCACATTTCGGGCAGATTACAGCTAAATTGGAAGCATCCACGAAAGATGGGAATTCAATCCGCTGCCCCTTTTCACCTCGTTTGGAAGGACGCATGTGCTTGATCAATAAGTTCAAACCTTCAACGCTAACCTTTCCGCGAGCCGGTAATACCTGCAAAACCTTACCGCTCTTGCCTTTGTCTTTGCCGGTTAAGATTTTTACTTTGTCTTCTTTCTTAATATTCATAAATTTGATAATTAATCTGGTTTAATTACAAAACCTCAGGAGCTAAGGAAATAATCTTCATATAACCGCCGGCACGTAATTCACGAGCTACTGGGCCGAAGATTCTGCTTCCCTTAGGATCTTTCTTTTCCTTATCGATAACTACGCAAGCATTGTCATCAAAACGCAGATAAGAACCGTCTGGGCGGCGAATTTCCTTCTTAGTGCGGACGATAACGGCATAAATCACATCACCTTTCTTAACAGCACTGTGAGGGGTAGCTGATTTAACAGCGCCGACAATGACGTCACCGATACGAGCGTAACGCTTCCGATATCCGCCTAAGACTCTGATGCACATGATTGATTTGGCACCGGAATTATCGGCTACTTTTAATATGGATTGAACTTGAATCATATAATTTGGTAATTTATAAAGCTAATAGGCTATTTTGCCACGCGCCAACGCTTGTCTCGGCTTAACGGCCGGCACTCCACGAAAGTCACCTTGTCACCCACATGGTATTCGTTGTTTTCATCATGAACTTTGTATTTGCGGCTAACCTTATATCTTTTCAGATATTTAGGATGGACTTTAACGCGATCCACTTTGACAACGATAGTCTTATCGCTCTTATCAGAAATTACTACTCCGCTGAATCTCTTGCGGATTAATTTCTTGATAGCAGTCGCTGGGGCAGTTTTTTTCTCGGCCATATGATTAATATAAAATAAAATTACTTATTTAAATCTTTAGTTTCAGCCGGCACGATAGCTGGCTCGCTCTTCTTTTTGTGCAATAAAGTCAAAACCCGGGCAATAGCCTGTTTTACGGAACGGATTTCACGGACATTCTTCAATTGACGGTTAGAGTCCTTGAAACGTAATTCACGTAATTTTTCCCGTGATTCAGCCAAAGTGGTATGTAATTCGTGTTCGGTTTTGCTTTTTAATTCTTTAAAATCCATATGAATAATAATTATTTCTTAACAAACTGACATTTAATCGGCAATTTATAAGCAGCAGAACTCATAGCCTGTTTAGCGATTTCTTCGCTAACGCCATCCATTTCAAACATCACGGTACCCGGTTTGATGACACAAACGTAATGGTCGACAGAACCCTTACCTTTACCCATTGGGATTTCGCCACCTTTTTTAGTTACTGGCTTATCCGGGAAAATACGAATCCAAACCTTACCGGTCTTTTTAGTATATTTAGTCAAAGCGCGACGAGCAGCTTCAATCTGGCGAGCTGTGATCCAATGAGCACCTAAGCTCTTTAGACCGAAGCTACCGAAACTGACGCTGAGCTTAGCGGTGGCTTTGCCGCCGCGGCGCCCTTTGTGACTCTTTCTATATTTGCTTTTCTTGGGCATCAACATATATTTTGCTTCTTATTTCTTAATATCTTTTTTATCAAAAATTTCTCCACGATAGATCCAAACCTTGATACCGATACAGCCATAAGCAGTGTGAGCGGTACCACGAGCATAATCGATATCGGCTCGCAAAGTGTTTAGCGGAACTTTGCCAGAAACCAATTTCTCAGTTCGAGCGATTTCAGCACCGTTCAAACGGCCGCCGATAGCCACTTTAACACCTAAAGCTCCAGCTCTTTCGATCTTACCAATAGTCTGCTTCATCACCTTTCTGAAAGGCATACGCTTTTCAATATCTAAAATCATCTGTTGAACGACAATCTGAGCGCTTAAATTAGGCTGTGCAACCTCCTTGATATTCAAATTGATATCAGACAAACGGATTCCAGCCGGATTGCTCAAGAATTTACGATGTAAAGATTTTTTCAATTCTTCAATACCATTACCGCCACGTCCGATCAAGACACCTGGCTTGCCGGTATAAACATCGATATTGATCTTTTTAGCATCGCGAGCGATTTCCACCTTATCAATGCCAGCTTCTTTCTGAGTCTTGATCAAAAATTTTCTGATCAAAACATCTTGCTTGACATTCTGGATGTATTTATCACCTCGACTGAACCAGATTGAAGGCCAGCTCTTGATAACGCCGATGCGTAAAACTTTTGGATTTATTTTTTTGCCCATATTATAAAATATTACAATTTAAAATATTAACCGCTTTTGCGTCTAAAGATCTTGCCAGCAAAACCCTTAGAGCTACCGCCCTCGATCTTGGCGTGGCCATGTCGGCCTTCCATTCTAGGATCGATAATTTCAGAAGTAACATCCTCGCTATCTTTAGTAATCTTCTTAGCGACCTTAACCTTTTTCGGGGTCTGTTCATCGCTAGCCTTAACCAGATCCTCTAACTTGATCGGAGCCTCAGCCTTAACATTCTTGGCAGTCTTCTTGCCGCTTTCCTTGATTTCATCCAAAGTTAAATGGATATGGCAAGAACGTTTTCTAACGGTAGTAGCGCGACCATGGGCCTTTGGGGTCCAACGCTTCAAAGTTGCTCCTTCGTTGACCATGATAGATTTGATATATAAGTTATCCTTATCTAAATCATAGTTATTAACAGCATTGGCTACAGCTGACTCTACCAATTTTAATATTGGCAAAGCTGCTTTCTTGTCGCCAAAGCGTAATTGGTCCAAAGCTTTATCGGTCTTCATTTTTCGCACGACATCAGCCACCAGACGAGCTTTTCTGGGAGACATGCGCAATTGATTTAAACTGGCCTTAATTTCCATATGATTGAATTAATAAAAAATTTATTTTTTAGCAGCCTGATCTTTAGCCATCTTTCCACCATGTCCCAAGAATTTCTTAGTCGGAGCAAATTCTCCCAAACGATGGCCAATCATGTTTTCAACAACATAAACTGGAGTGTGCTGTTTGCCATTGTGAACGCCGATAGTAAAACCAACCATTTCTGGAGTAATTACTGAAGCGCGGTCCCAAGTCTTGATATCGGATTTTTCACCCGGTTTCAAAGCTTGGATCTTTTTTAGGAGCCGTTCATTGATGTATGGTCCTTTTTTTAGACTTCTTGCCATATATTTTTATATATTTAGATTATTTCTTTTTACCGCGACGTTTAATGATCAAACGGCTAGAACTACTCTTTCTTCTAGTTCGAACACCGAAAGCCGGTTTGCCCCACTTAGTCTTAGGAGATTTCAAACCAATAGACTGGTTACCTTCACCACCACCATGTGGATGAGCATTAGGATTCATAGCAGTACCACGAACAGTAGGTCTCCAACCTAAATGGCGGTTGCGACCAGCACTGCCGATAATAACATGCATCTTATCCGGATTGCTGACTTGGCCGATGGTGCATAAACTGTCTTTCTTAATCAAGCGGATTTCACCTGATGGCATTTTGATCTGAGCATATTTACCTTCGACACCCATCACAAAAGCGACATTACCAGCGCCACGAGCAATCTTAGCTCCTTCTCCTGGCATCAATTCAATACAGCTAACAGCAACGCCAGCCGGAACGAATTTGATAGGCATAGCATTACCAGCCTTGATTTCAATCAATTCCTTGGAGCTGACAATCTGATCTCCAACCTTGATACCAACCGGAGCTACGATATATCGTTTTTCACCGTCAACGTAATATAATAAAGCAATACGAGCCCCGCGTCCTGGATCATATTCAATAGCCTTAACGACAGCTGGAACACCGTATTTTTCA
The DNA here is from genome assembly GCA_964639785.1 of uncultured Gammaproteobacteria bacterium. Lineage (GTDB taxonomy): Bacteria > Patescibacteriota > Patescibacteriia > Patescibacteriales > UBA12465 > CG1-02-41-21. Next base: position 191,560 of record CAZXEE010000002.1, on the reverse strand, counting down.
CGTTTAAAATCAACGATACGGATATGTCTCTTAGCACCGCCGCCACGATGACGAACAGTAATCTTACCCTGAGCATTGCGGCCGCTATTCTGTTTTCTAAATTTTATCAAACCTTTCTCTGGCACTGACTTAGTAATATCAGAAAAGTCATCAAAAGTCGCTTCGCGTCTGCCTGGAGTAATCGGTTTTACTTTTTTGATTCCCATAGTTTTAAAATTAATTAGACTCCTTCGTAAACCTTAATTGCTTCCCCTTTCTTCAGGGTAACAATGGCCTTTTTAAAATCTTTACGGCGACCAACGATACGGCCGCGAGAAACCTGCTTACCTTTCATCTTGATAACATTAACATTGCTCGGTTTAACGCCATAAACTTCTTCAATGGCCTTAGCAACCTCAATCTTATTAGCATTGATATCAACTACGAAAGCATATTTATTCTGACCAACTAAATTAGTAGCCTTTTCAGTAATAAGCGGTTTGACTAAGATGCGATAAGCTGAACCGGCGATCTTCTTGCCTTTAGCAGCTACCTTCTCTTTCTTAGCTTCAGCAGCATACAAATCTTTCATAGTCGGCGCTTCAACCTTCTTATCTGCGGCGACTTTAGCCTTAGCCTCTTTCTTCACTGGCTGAGCCTGTGAATCGTCACTAGTTTTCTTGTTAAATATTGCCATATGATTTATTTATATCTTTCTTCTAATTTTTTTACTGCTTCGCTAGTCAAGATCAGATTCTTATATTTCAAGACGTCAACGATATTAAGATTCTCTAAATTGATCAATTCGACGCCTTTTAAGTTGCGGCCGGAATATTTGACCTTTTCATCCTTCTGGTCATTGATCACTAAAACGTTACGGCGATCATTGTTCAGAACCTTCTTTTCCAAGTTGGTCAACATCTCATTGAAAGTCTTGGTCTTGAACTCTGGCATCTCTAATTTTTCTAAAACGACTAAGGAGTTGTTTTCAACCTTATCTGACAAAGCCATCATCATTGCTTTCTGCTTCATCTTCTGAGGTAATTGCTTCTTGAAATTACGTTCATTTCTAGGACCAAAAATGATACCACCGCCACGCCAGATAGGTGAACGGCTAGAACCGACACGAGCGCGACCAGTACCTTTCTGTTTCCAAGGCTTCTTACCGCCTCCAGAAACTTCGGCCTTGGTCTTAGTATGAGCTAAAACTTGGCGCTCATTAGCCATCTGAGCAGTCACTGCTTGGTGCAATAAATCATTGTTTAAAGCCACCTTGAAGACTTTTTCGCTCAGATCCAGTGTGCCGACATTTTCAGCTTTTTGGTTGTATACGTTGATTTTCACTGACATACTATATACGAATTAATAATTAATAAATAAACTATTCTTTATCTTCTGCCTTCTTCTCTTCCTCGGCTTCAACTGGAGCAGTTTCTTCTTCCTTAACTTCCTCAACTGGAGTTTCTGCTTCAACCACTGGAGTTTCTTCGGCTTCAATCTTAGTCTCTTCTTCCTTAGCTTCTTCAACTACTGGAGCAGCTGAAACGCTAAATTTCAAATCCCCCTTACCTTTGATGATTACCAAAGAGTTAACAGAACCTGGGACTGAGCCTTTGACGAAGATAATATTATTAACGGCATCAATATCAACTATTTCCAAATTAGAAGTAGTAACCTGTTCGTTGCCAGTCTGACCGCCCATCCGAGTTCCTTTAAAAACGTGAGCTGGACCCTTTGGACCGACAGAACCAGAATGTCTCTGTTGATCTTTATTACCATGGGTAATGCTATGACCATGAAAACCATGACGCTTCATGACACCCTGAAAACCTTTACCCTTGGAAGTACCGGTAACATCAACCAAATCACCCTTAGCGAAAGTTTCAGTGGTAATGATATCACCAATCTTAGCTTCAATCGGGCTGGTTAAGCGAAGCTCCTTAACATATCTCAAATTATTATGACCGGATTTGGCCAAATGATTTCTTTGTGGTTTCTTTATGTTCTTCTCTTTCTTGGTATCAAAACCAACCTGAAGAGCAAAATAACCATCCTTCTTCTCATCCTTGACTTGAGTCACGAAACAAGGACCGGCTGCTACTGGAGTAACTGGCACGACTTTGTCGCCTTCCCAAATCTGGGTCATATTTAACTTTTTTCCTAAAATGAATTTCATACGTTTAAAATAAAAAAACTGGTCTCAAATAATTTAAACCAGCCAAAGCCATAATTAATAATAATTAACGGACTTCAAAAATTATTGTTTAATTTTTTGCTTGGTGGTTTTTCTCCTGATTTCGAGGCTTTGATTTTGGGCACTTTCTAACAACTAGAGTTACTCAAACTTCGGCTACGAAATAGATGTGTAATATACAAAACAATTTTACTGCATTTTTATCTCTACGTCAACCCCTGCTGGCAAACTTAGGTTAGTCAGGTCTTCAATAGTCTTAGCAGTTGGATCAACAATGTCGATCAAGCGCTTGTGGATACGCATCTCATACTGATCTCGAGCATTCTTATGCACGAAAGTGGAACGATTAATGGTGTATTTGCGCTTCTCAGTTGGAAGTGGAATAGGACCAAAAATAGTAGCGTCAGTGCGCTGAGCGGTCTCGATGATAGTCTTGGTAGACTGATCAATGATCTTGTGATCGAAAGCTTTGATCTTGATACGGATTCTCTGCTTAGAATCAGATTCTTCTTTTTTGATTTTTTTCTCCGGCATAATGTACGTTTTTATTTTATCTTTTTGTTTATTATTTATAATAATTAAATAAACACTACAAGCTCGCTCTTAGAATTAAGAGCGAGCCTAAGTGACTACTTGATAATCTTAGTAACAACACCAGCACCAACAGTACGGCCACCTTCGCGAATAGCAAATCTCTGCTTTTCTTGTAAGGCAACAGGAGCGATTAATTTGATGTTCAAATTAACGGTATCTCCAGGCATAACCATTTCAGTACCAGCTGGTAATGTAATATCACCAGTAACATCGGTAGTGCGGATATAGAATTGTGGTTTGTAACCATTGAAGAAAGGTTTGTGGCGACCACCTTCGTCTTTACTCAAAACGAAAACCTCAGATTCAAATTCAGTGTGAGGAGTGATAGTTCCCGGCTTAGCCAAAACCTGACCACGCTCAACTTCATCTTTCTTGGTACCACGTAAAAGTAAACCAGCATTATCGCCAGCCATACCTTCTGTCAACTGCTTGTTGAACATTTCAACACCAGTAACAGTGGTTTTTTTGGTATCCATCAAACCGACGATTTCAACTTCGTCACCAATCTTGATCTGGCCCTTTTCAATTCTACCGGTCACAACAGTACCGCGACCTTCGATTGAGAAGATGTCTTCGATTGGCATTAAGAATGCTTCGTCAACATCACGTTTTGGTTCTGGAATATATTCATCCAAAGCTTTCAACAAATCCATTACCGGTTGAGCGTCTGGGCCTGTTGGGTTTTCCAAAGCCTTTAAAGCTGAACCACGGATAATTGGAGTAGTATCGCCTGGGAATTCGTATTTTTTCAATAAATCACGAACTTCTTCTTCAACTAAATCGATCAATTCCTTATCTTCAACCATATCGCATTTGTTCAAGAAAACGATAATATAAGGAACACCGACCTGTTTAGCTAACAAGATATGTTCTCTGGTCTGAGGCATAGGGCCGTCAGTTGCAGCTACCACCAAGATAGAACCATCCATTTGAGCAGCACCAGTGATCATGTTCTTAACATAATCAGCATGACCTGGACAATCGACGTGAGCATAGTGTCTAGACTCAGTCTCATATTCCTGATGAGAGGTAGCGATGGTAATACCACGAGCTTTTTCTTCTGGGGCATTATCAATATCGTTAACGCCTTTAATGCTAGCCTTCATACCCTGAGCATTAGCAACAGCTAAGATCGCAGCGGTTAAGGTAGTCTTTCCATGGTCAACGTGTCCGATAGTACCGACGTTGACATGGGGTTTGGTTCGTTGAAATACTTCTGCCATGTTTTTTCTTCACGACCCCCTCTGAAAGAGAGGTTATTTGTCTGACGACAACCAGTCGTTTAATTAATTCTTTTTTTATTAATTAAATTATTAACTATAATTTATTGACTTATTCCTGGGGTTCATCCTCAACATCAACTGCCGCCTCCTTGACGGATTTAGGGATGCTCCAGTTATTATTGCCTTTATAGCGGTTTTTTAAAATCTGACCACTGGAATAAATATTTTCCTTGTGAAAATCGTGGTCATTCTGCAACATTTTGTTCTGACCGCTATTGCTCATAGTATCAGTTATTTTCTCCTCTGTCAAGCCAGAGTTTTCCCCATTTTTGTCAGATAAGCCCAAAAAATCTTCATATTCTTCTAAGGGCATAACCACAAAGGAATTGTCCGGTTCGCTATTGTCAAAAACGACAATCCGATCCCCTGTTTTTCTGGCTAATCTCATTACTTTCTGCAATTTGTTTGACATATTGGTAAAAAGTTAATTGCCACTGAACTAAATTAGATATTCCCTTTATTTGCCGGCTTTTTCCTTGATCTGTTCTAAGACATTTCTTGGAACTTCAGCATATTTCAGGAATTCCATAGCGTAATTAGCTCGGCCTTGACTCATAGAGCGTAATGAAGTGGAATAGCCGAACATTTCAGCCAAAGGCACTTTAGCACGAACCAATTTGATACCATTAGGACGATCAGTCATTTCATCGATCTGACCGCGCTTAGCGTTCAAATCACCGATAATGTTACCCATATATTCTTCCGGGGTAGTAACCTCAACTTTCATCATAGGTTCTAATAACACCGGTTTAGCTTTCTGGACAGCATCTTTGAAACCGAAGATAGCAGCCATCTTAAAGGCTAATTCAGAAGAATCAACCTCATGATAACTACCATCGAAAACGGTTACTTTTAAATCAACCATCGGATAACCGGCTAAAACACCGGAATTTAAAGCTTCTTTGACACCCTTTTCAATAGCTGGAATATATTCTCTTGGGATAGCACCGCCTTTAACTTCATCAGCAAATTCAAATAACTTGCCTTCTTCCTGGAAAGGCTCAACCCGCAACCAACAATCACCATATTGACCGCGACCACCAGACTGCTTAACGTATTTACCCTGAGCTTCAGCTTTTTCTCTAATAGTTTCACGATATGATACCTGAGGCTTGCCGACGTTAGCTTCAACGCCGAATTCCCTCTTCATACGGTCAACGATGATTTCCAAATGAAGTTCTCCCATACCAGAAATCAAAGTCTGGCTGGTTTCTTCATCGGTTTCCACTCTGAAAGTTGGATCTTCTTCAGCTAAGCGAGCTAAAGCGACACCCATCTTTTCCTGATCAACCTTAGTTTTAGGTTCAACCGCAATCTTGATAACCGGTTCCGGGAATTTAATAGATTCCAATAAGACCGGCAATTCTTCAGCACATAAGGTATTTCCAGTAGTAGTATCCTTCAAACCGATAACTGCGGCGATATCACCGGCATAAACTTCCTTAACTTCTTCTCTGTGATTAGCGTGCATGCGAACGATACGTCCGACTCTTTCCTTATTTCCAGTAGTCGAATTGACGATATATGAACCAGAAGCCAAGATACCCTGATAAACGCGGACAAAACATAATTTTCCAATAAACGGATCAGTAGCGATCTTAAAGGCCAAACCAACAAACGGAGCATCATCATTAGATTTGACAACAACCTTCTTGGTTTCATCACGAACTTCAGTAGCTTCTAATTCTGGAACATCTAATGGGGATGGCAAATAATCACAAACAGCATCTAAAGCCATCTGAACGCCGATATTCTGCAAAGCAGTACCGCACAAAACCGGATAAGCGCTATTTGCAATAACACCCTTTCTCAAAGCGACTTTCAATTCTTCAACGGTAATCTCTTCACCGTTCAAATATTTTTCAGTCAAAGCATCATTGAATTCTGCAATTCTTTCAACTGCTAAAGAGCGATATTTTTCAACATCAGCCTTCATGTCTTCCGGAATTGGAATTTCGATGATCTTCTCGCCAAAGTTACCTTCGAATCTATAAGCCTTTTCTTCCAACAAGTCGATCAAACCGGCAAAGCTGCTATCAGCGCCAATCGGCAATTGGATAGCAAAAGCCTTAGAGTTAAGCCTGGTCTGGATGGATTCCAAGCTCATATAGAAATCAGCTCCCATCTTATCCATCTTATTGATGAAGCATAAGCGTGGAACCTGATATTTATCAGCCTGGCGCCAAACGGTTTCAGACTGAGGTTCAACACCCGCCTGACCATCAAACACAGCAATAGCACCGTCTAAAACGCGTAAAGAGCGCTCCACTTCAACGGTAAAGTCAACGTGTCCAGGAGTATCGATGATATTGATCTTATTATCTCTCCAAAAACAAGTGGTGGCAGCTGAAGTAATAGTAATACCTCTTTCTTTTTCCTGCTCCATCCAGTCCATTTCAGCGGCACCTTCATGCACTTCACCGATCTTATGTTTTTTTCCGGTATAGAATAAAACACGCTCAGTAAAAGTGGTCTTACCGGCATCGATGTGGGCCATGATACCGATATTTCTGATTTTATCTAATGAATAATCCCTGGGCATAAATTTTATATTTATGGTTATTTATATTTTAACTTATTATAAAAAATAAATTTTAGCCAAAGCGGCTAAAATCTATTTAAAATTATCGTGAAAAATGAGCAAAAGCCTTGTTAGCTTCAGCCATCTTGTGAACAGCTTCACGTTTCTTGATAGCAGCGCCTTCACCATTGGAAGCATCCAAGATTTCAGCAGCTAATTTTTCTTCCATAGAATGACCGCGACGGTCGTTAGCGGAATTGATCATCCAATGGCAGCCCAAATAAAAACGACGTTCACCTCGAACCTGGACTGGAACTTGATAGTTAGCACCGCCGACGCGCTTACCGCGAACTTCGACGAGCGGAGATACTTTTTTCAAAGCCTTATTAAAGACGTGACGAGGATCCTGTTTGGTCTTGTCCTTAATGATATTGAAAGCTTCATAGACAATCTTTTGAGAAACACTCTTCTTTCCGTCGATCATCAAGTAATTGATGAACTTGGAAATACTCTTATCGTTGTATTTTAGGTCGCCTTCGATTTTTCTCTTTGGCGCTGGTTTTCCACGCATAATTTTATTTCTCTCTATTTTACTCAGCTATAAGTAATTTATAGAAGTTCTAAATATTATAAATTTTTATTAATTACTTTTTTGGTTTCTTGTTACCATAACGGCTTCTTCCCTGACGGCGAGCTTCAACACCCTGAGCATCAAAGACACCGCGGATAACCTTATAACGGACACCCGGTAAATCTTTAGTCTTTCCACCCTTTACCAGAACGATAGAGTGTTCCTGTAAGTTGTGGCCCATACCTGGGATGTAAGCAGTAACTTCCATACCGTTAGACAAACGGACACGAGCGATCTTACGTAAAGCTGAGTTCGGTTTCTTAGGAGTCATGGTAGTAACTTTCAAACAGACACCCTGTTTGAATGGAGCGCCTTTAGCATCAACCTTCTTCTTGCGATGGAGGGAGTCAAGACGAGTATGCAAAGCCAAAGTTTTAGTTCTTTTGCTTTTGATGACACGGCCCTTGCGAACCAATTGATTCATTGTTGGCATAATATTCTAATTGCGAATTAAAAACTGCGAATTATCAAAATCCGCTCTAATTTATTGATAAATTAAATAAATATCCTGAATAATCAGGATATTTTTTATTACTTCATCAAATTTATCAAAAACTAAAGATAAAGTCAAGGGTGGAAAATAGAATCAGCTGCGGTTAGATCACGAAATAGACCCCAAATAGGATGATCGTAAAGACAAATTCCGCTTTGGAATAATAACCGATGAATCCCCTGGTATTGAATTTCTTCCATGGGAACAAAGGGTAAAAATCATCATCATCAATAGCATCCAACAGAAAATGGCTCAGGTATCCCAAGCCAAAAACTAATCCTGTCCTCAGATTAAATAAGCAAACAACCACAGTTAAAACAATTAAAGCGATAAAGTTATGCAAGTAGCTACGGGAACTTTCATGGGTACTTTTGGCCACCCGCAGCATCTCTTTGACATTGAAGATGATTTTATTCTTGACGTGCGGAATCAGATGGTCTAAATCGATAGCCACAGCACTAATGATGGCCGTCGGATAGTCCCCTGTTAATTTACCTACTATCAAACCAGCGGCTAGATGAGCGGTTGAGTACATATGATTAGAATAAATTGTACCCGGTCAATAGCTGGAAGAGCCAAGCAATTATCGGGCTGATAAAATTAGAAGCGAATAAAACAAAGAATAATACCAACAACAATCCATAACGTTCAATCTCAAAGAATTTAAACTGCCATTTAGGCGGCAAGAAAGCAGCCAAAACCTTGGAACCATCCAAGGGCGGAATCGGCAATAAGTTAAAAATCATCAGCATCAAATTGATATAGACGATCAATCCCAAGAAGGAGGCTAAAGTAATGTCCAGCCCAGGGAAAAAGCGAAGTACCAAAGCAAACATTACCGCCAGGATCAAGTTTCCCAAAGGACCAGCAATCGCCACCTTAGCCGGACCATATTTCTGGTCGCGCAAACGATAAGGATTAAAAGGAACCGGCTTTGCCCAACCAAAAACCACCCCTGTTCCCGAGAAGACCATGAGGAGCGGCAAGATGATAGAACCCAGGATATCAATGTGTGGAATCGGATTCAAAGTCAAGCGGCCCATATCCTTGGCGGTACTGTCACCTAAACGGTCAGCCATAAAGCCATGCATGTATTCATGGATAATAGCCGAAAAAACCAAGATTATAATCTCAAAAATATAAATCATAAGATTTTCTTAATCAAACTGAGGTCTATATTAGCACATCTTGATATTTTTATCAAAGGGTGTTAATATACCAAAAGATCAACAAAAATAAATTAAGAGATAGCGCAGCTAGCCTGTGCTTTTATAATCCTATGGCAAAAAAATGCGATTTATGCGGACGTGGATCAACTAAAGGCGCTATGCGTTCCCACTCCAAACGTCAGACTCTGAAACGTCAGAATATCAATCTACAGATCAGAAATGTTGGCGGTATCAAAGTAAAGCTATGTACTTCTTGCATGCGTACTATGGAAAAAGAACCGAGAGTTAAAACCCCAAGAAAAGCAACAAAGAAATCAGCATAATAAAAGAACCGGCTCTAAGCCGGTTTTTTTATTTCCACCAATTTCCTGTATAACAACCAGACTAATAAGAACAAGACAAGATAATACCAGAAACCCGCAAACCAATCCCAACTAGAACTATCAACTGCTGCCCCGGGAATAGCGGCTAGAATGTCAGTCATCATAAACTCATAACGCAATAAGCAATAAGACGGCCAAAACCACAACCAATCAAACCACGGGAAGATAATAGATAAAAATAATCCTCCGATCAGAGCGCCCATCAGGAAAGAAAAGGTCCATAAAACTAAGATGTTCGCTAACGGCGCAATGATCGAAAAACGATGGAAATTAATCAGCGATATAGGAGCCGTCACTAATTGCGAAGCGATAGTGACATTAAGCACATCCCACAGCAACTTCAGATTCTTCCTCTTCCCTAAAAATTTTTGCCCAAAATAATCCCCAATCGGATAGATATAAATCAACGCGATCATCGCTAAAAATGACAACTGGAAACCCAGGTCATCCCTTAACAATAAAGGATTGAATAATAACATCACAAATGCGCTGATTACCAGTGCCAGCTCTATCTTCATATCCCTTCCGAAACAAGCCGCCCACAAAGCCATACCGCCCATAATCAATGACCGGACTGCTGAGGCTTGCCAACCAGTCAACAAGACATAGAAAAACAGTAAGATAATCGATAGATAGAAAGCTTTCTTTTTCCTGAAATGAAATAGCAGAAGAAATTTCATCACCATAGCCGACAACATCGTGATATGAGTGCCGGAAATAGCGATCATATGAGAAATGCCAATGATCGAAAACTTATCTAAATTAACATCGCTCACAGTCCGTTTGTAACCCAAAATCAAGGCATTACCCAAACCCGCTTCCGGCTCCGGCATGGCTTGATTAATGATTTCAAAAAGTTTCTTTTTTAAATCAAATAAGAATCTGAATAATAAATCGCCTAATTCCCCGCTCTCGCCGATCTTCTTTAAAGCTGGCTGATAACTGACGGAATAGATTCCATAACGAGCTAAATAAAGGTCATAACGGAAATCCTCAATTGGGCCTGGAGCTTTCAATGTACCTTTGAAGCTCAAGTTATCCCCATAATAATATTCCGGATATAAGCTGGTACTAACCAAAAGCTTCCCTCCCGCCGCGCACAATAATATCTTTTGGCTATCACCCCGCCTGTCCGGTTCCTCGCAAACCGTCCCTACCAATTCCACTTTCTGCCCATTGTAAGTAGCCAAATTAGGCAAGGCTGATAAATTATAACGCCAGAGAGCCAAGAAGAAAAATAATAGACATAAACAAAACGAACGAAAATTCCTGAAACGTACAAACAAAAGAAACAGGATAAGTGATGAAGCCAATAAATATAGATTAAATACCCCAAAATCAACCAATGGAGCCAATAAGACCCCAATCACGAAACTAATGCCAGAATAAATAATTATCTTTCTCATCCATCTAAACTAGCACAGAGAATATTAAACAAAAATCAATATATGATAAATAAAAGCCAAAAACAGGTCATTTCATCATGCTATTGACAAATATATAAAAAGATGATATTATAGACAACATAATAAAGCTGAAAATCAGCTGCCCAAAATGGGATTATGTCAAACCACAAAAATCTGTCTGCCATGAAAAAGCGACGATGATTCCATATCAAACATACTTATAAAATCGAGCCGAAAAAAGGACCCCAAAAACAGGGTCCTTCTTTTTTATCTAATTATCATTAAATTACTTTTTCAACCACCTCAGATAAGTTTCCATGAACCCGGATAATTCCCCATCTAAAACCTTGTCGACCTCGTTCGTCTCATAATCGGTTCGATGGTCTTTAACCAGCTGGTAAGGCTGCAGGACATAAGACCGGATTTGTTTTCCCCAACCGGCTTTCTGGACTTCGCCTTTTAGCTGTCGTTCTTGCTGATCCCGTTTCTCGTCTTCCAGGTGATGCAATTTTGCCTTGAGAACTCTCATGGCAATTTCCCGATTCTGGTGCTGGGAACGCTCGCTCTGGCAAGTAACCGTGATATTGGTAGGAATATGAACTAGACGTACGGCTGAAGAAGTCTTGTTCACATTTTGTCCTCCGGGACCGGAAGAATGATAGAAATCCATTCGCAAGTCTTCATCTTTAACGATAATATCTTCCATGTCGGGTAGTTCTGGAATCACCTCTACTAAAGCAAAAGAAGTATGGCGCATAGATTCAGCATCAAAAGGCGAAATTCTGACTAAACGATGCATGCCATTCTCACTCTTCAGATAGCCATAGGCATAACGGCCGGAAATACGCATTGAAACGCTCTTTATCCCAGCTTCAGCTCCAACAGTTCGATCTAATACCTCCACCGTATACTTTTTTTGCTCAGCGAAACGCAAATACATCCGTTCCAGCATATTGGCCCAATCTTGAGCATCTACCCCGCCCGTTCCGGCGTGGATTGATAATATGGCGCTGTCGACATCATATTTTTCTGAAAATAAAGCTAGGAATTCCAGATCATTAAATTTCTTCAATAATTCATCATATCTTTCAACCGAATCTTCATACAAAGAATTATCACCTTCTTCCTGGGCTAAAGCGACTATCGATTCCAGGTCATTGATATCCCGTTCAACGTCTTCCCATTGCCGAATCTCACTATCCAATTCCTCCACCCTTTTTCCGATAGAGACCGCCTTCTCACGATCGTTCCAGAAGCCAGGATCGGCCATCAGGCGCTTCTTTTCCCGACTTTCGGTAATCTGCCCATCAATATCTAAAAGCTGCCTGATTCGCAGGAAACGCTCACGTAAGTCTTCAATTTTCTTTAATAGGTTTTCCATATTAATTATTCTTTAAACAACGGAGTGAGTAACCAGAATATCTTGAATAGTTGCCTCGATTAATATCTGGATCACCATTATAAAGCCAGTGATTCCAGCCATAATTTAATGAATCCATGTGAGTGGACCGAAAAAAAGTGACAGCATAATGACTGCCAAAAATACCATCTGTCCCTCTGACACCTGTTCGAAGCGCATTAAATCCAGAAGAATTAGTACCATTCCAAACTGGGGCCTGGGCTTCAATTTTAGCAGCTACGCCACTACCCCCCAAATAGGTTTTAAGAGCAGCCCACTCCTCATCTGTCGGAATATGCCAACCACTCGGACAAATACCTTGATGATTAATATTGACTACGCAAGGAGCGGTACCATCATGATTATCACAAATCTGAGGAAGCCCCATTACAGTATGCCATTGATATAAGCCGCCATCAGTATCACAACCACCAGAACTAACATAATCTGTAGGATTAGGGTTAATCTGATTATTTTCAAAACAATACTTCTCTACCCCGCTGGAATAATCACCCTGATTATTTACGCCATTAGTCATATTACCAATGTTCATATTCTGATTCATCCAGCATTGGTCACCTATCTGTACGGTATCATAAACACATTTATCATAATAAGGGGCTGCCGTATCACAAGCACGATTTCCAACTGAAGCAATAACCATCTGATCAGTACCGCATAAAAAGCAAGGCCGGTCCATTATTCCTCCCGGATCCAAACATTTCGGGCCGGAAGCTAATGATCCGATAACACCACCTAAACAAAAAGAGATGGAATAAGAAGAATTATCTGAACCAGGAATATACTCGAAAGAATTCTGATTTCCAGTACAAGATCCATCAGCCGGAGTTGGAGCATTAGGAATGATCTGTATATAGGTAGAAGTGACACCGGTAGTAGTGGAATAAAGCCTGCCGGCATTCCATTCTTCAGCAGTCGGATATCGATTATTATCATTAAAAAACATCTCCAAAGCAGTCTGGACCTGCTTCATGTCAGCCACCCGCTTGGCATCACGAGATTTAGCTCGAGCATTCTGCAGGGCCAAAACAGAAATAGTCGCCAAAAGACCAATAATAGCTATTACAACTAAAAGCTCAATAAGGGTAAAAGCTGTTCTTTTATTAGGCTTATTCATAACCACACTAATATTATACTAATCAATTATAACACAAAATTTATAAACAAAAAAACAAAAAAGCAAGCATAAATATGCTTACTTTTTACAAACAACCTATCTTAACAACTCAACATTCAGACTCTTTTCTATCCGTCCAATTCTACCCTCAAAACGATCATGTGCCGATTGATTGGCAGCAAAATCACACTCTAAATTATTAGTCTTATATGCCAATCCGTCCAACAAATCAAAAGTTCGATCAATCCTTTCATTTATTGAATCAATCTGTCTTTTCAGCTCTAAAATATCCTCTCTCAAAGCCAGTTTATTAAATTGTTGGGCGCTTAATGATATCATAACTATATTATAGGCCTCCTATTAATACCGTCAAATGATAAAAAATACCAATGAATTTACAATTTTACGCTAGCTTGGTCATAAAAACAAAAAACATCCTGTGAACAGGATGTTTTTTGATATGTAAAACGGAATAGATTAACGTTTTGACCACTGTGGGGCCTTGCGAGCCTTGCGTAAACCTGGTTTCTTTCTTTCAACTTCACGCTTATCGCGGGTCAATAATCCGGAAGTGCTCAAGACCTCGCGTAATTTCTCATCGAATTTCAATAAAGCGTGGGAAATGCCATGTCTAACAGCCTCTACCTGACCTGATTTTCCACCGCCACGAACGATAACTGAAACGTTGAAATCGCGCAAATGGCTGGTTAATTTCAAAGCCTGAACAGCATTAGAAGCTAGATCGCCAGGAAAATATTTGCTTAATTTGATGCCATTAACGACCATCGAACCCTTGCCATCTTCATAAAGACGAACCTGGGCGACAGCAGTCTTGCGGCGGCCGATAGCCTGGATGTATTTGCCGGAAAAATCAGCAGCCTCGCTTTTCTTTTCTACTTCCTTTTCCTTGGCAACTGGCTTAGCGACTTTTTTTACAGTCTTTTTTTCTGCCATATTATTAGTCGTAATTTTATTTAATAATTAATCTTTTCATCATCGCTGGACGTAATCTGGTCGGAGGAAGCATCTCTCTGACAGCCTTCTGCAAAACGACTTCCGGCTTAGTCTTCATGACATCAGACATCTTCTTGGTCCGAAGACCGCCTGGATAACCGGTAAAGCGATAATACAATTTCTGATTCAATTTCTTGCCAGTAAACTTAGCAAATTTGATATTAGAAACTTCTACGATATCACCTTCATCCAAATGAGGCTGATAAGTAGACTTATTCTTACCGCGCAATAAGGTAGCGATTCTGGTAGCCATACGACCGATGGTTTGATCGGTGGCATCGATTTTATGAAGTTTTCGTTCAATGATATTTTTCATAGTATTAAAATTATTAGACCAACTCTAACTGTACCATCTGAGCTCCATCGCCTTGGCGATTACCTAATCTCACGATACGAGTATAGCCACCGTTTCTGGTTTTATATCTTTCCCCTAAAACTTCCATCGATTTCTTAACCGCGTTCTTCTGGAGAAGAACCTGGATTAATTTACGGCGAGAATTAAGATCACCGGTCTTAGCGATGGTAATCAGTCTCTCCACTAATGGCTTGACCACTTTAGCCTTAGCTTCAGTAGTTACTACTTTTTCGTACAGTAAAACGCTGGAAGCCAGATTACGGAGCATTAACTCGCGAGCTTCTTTGGGTCGATCCAGGGTTTTTACCTTATTGTTATGTCGCATACCTTTCAGGAATTATTATTATATAAAATTATTTTTTAGCTTTTTTAGCTTTCTTTTCCTTTACTTCCTCTTCCGCTTCTTCTGTTTCAACTTCTTCCTCTTCCGCTTCTTCAGCCTCTTCCTTTTCCGGACCAGACAACAAAGCGTTGAATTGATCAATTAAGATCTGAGCGGATTCCTTGAAAGCTTCCTCATAAGTGATAGTGCCATCAGTCTTGATATTAATAATCAGCTTGTCCCAGTTAGTCATCTTACCAACACGGACATTCTCCACATTGCTAGAAACTGCCAAAATTGGGGAAAAAATAGCGTCAACTTCAATATAACCGATCTCATTGCTAGCTTTCTTGTCGCTTTCAGTCAACTGATAACCACGTCCTGGACGGATATAGATTTCCATATTCAAATTTCCAGCTGGATCAGTGATGTTAGCTAAAACTAAATCTGGATTGATAATTTCTACCTGGCTATTCTTGGTGATATCTGAAGCCTTTACAGCCTTCTTACCAGAAACGGACAATTCTAATTTGATTTCTTCCTCGCTGTGCATCTTGAAACGCAATTGTTTCAAATTCAAAACGATTTCCAAAACATCTTCTTTAACGTTAGGAATAGCCATAAATTCATGGCTAGCACCTTTGATCTTGACGCCAACAACGGCAGCGCCAGACAAAGAAGATAATAAGACGCGACGTAAGGAATTACCCAAAGTCATGCCGTAACCAGGATATAAAGGTTCAACGGTCACTACGCCTTCGTGAGGCTGTTCACCATTCTTAAATTCAATTTTTTTAGGTAGAGAAATTTTTTCCATAAACAAATTGTTAAATTGTTGAATGTTAAATTATTTTTAAAAAACAATTTAGCAATTTAACAATTAATTAATTAATTTAGTGAAACAAATGATTATTTGGAGTAGAACTCGATGATCATCTGAACGTTCACATTTTTTGGCATGTCATTTTCTCCCGGTTCATGCAAAACCTTGATAGAAAGATCGGAAGCATCGAAATGCAACCAGCTTGGAAGCTCGACTTTCTTCATCTTTTCACCTAAATCTCTAAAATAACGATTTTTAGAACTAGCTTTCTTGATTTTGATAACATCGCCAGTCTTAACAACAAATGACGGGACATCAACCTTGCGATTGTTAACTGTAAAATGGCCGTGGTTAACCAATTGTCTAGCCTGGGTCTGGGAAGCACCGAAGCCAGCACGATGGACAACATTATCCAAGCGCATTTCCAAGAATTTCAAGAAATTCTTACCGGTATCACCAGCGTGATGACGAGCCTTATCAAAAGTTAAACGGAATTGTTTTTCCATCAGGCCATAAATCTTTCTAGCTTTCTGCTTTTCAGCTAACTGCAAACCGTAGTCGCTAGAACGCTTCTTGCCTTTCGGACCATGGATACCAGGAACATAATTACGTGTTACCATGGCGCATTTTGGAGTAGCGCAACGATCGCCTTTCAAGAGTAATTTTTCTCCGAGGCGGCGGCACTGCTTACATTTTGGCGCTAAATTTTTTCCCATATAATGATTTTATTTAATGATTAACTAAACACGTCTTGGTTTCTTTGGACGGCAACCATTGTGTGGAATTGGAGTAACATCCTTGATAACGGTCACGTTCAAACCATTAGCATTCAAAGCGCGGATAGCTGCTTCACGGCCGGTACCGACACCAGAAACAAAAACCTTAACTTCTTCCAAGCCGTATTCTTCCTTGGCCTTCTGGACAGCAATCTTAGTGATGATCTGAGCAGCATAAGGAGTAGCTTTCTTAGCACCCTTAAAGCCAGCTAAACCGGCACTGGCCCAAGAAATGACATCACCATTATTATCAGTCAAAGATAAGATGGTATTGTTGTAAGTAGCGTTAATGAAAGCCTTGCCGGATTTAACGGTTTTGGCTACTTTCCGCTTCTTTTTCTTGACTAATTTCTTCTTAGCTCTAGCCTGTTTATTCTTTTCTAATTTTTGCTTGATTTCTTCCGGTAATTCTTCATCAGCGGACATGATCTGAGTAACGCTTTCCTCTACCTCGTCATCGTCATCTTCCAAATCATCAAGACTCTCTGGAGCAAAATCTGCATCCAAAGCATCATCTTCATTGATTTCAGGAGCAGCTACGATAGTAGCTTCTTCATCCTGTTGTTTCTTTTCTTCTGCCATATTTAAATTCTTATTTTATTAATTCAAATTATTAGGTTTTCTGAGCAGCTTTAGCTCGGCCTGAACCCATGGTAACACGCTTATTACCACGAACGGTACGACTATTAGTCTTAGTTCTTTGACCACGAGCTGGTAAATTCTTGGCATGGCGAGAACCGCGCAGAGATCCTATTTCTTTCAAACGTTTGATGTTGCTAGCAACATCGCGACGCAAATCACCTTCGACCAAGTTATTCTTTTCGATTATTTCTCTGATTCTATTGACTTCATCATCACTCAAGGTGTTAACCCGAGCCGACGGATCGATTTTAGCTTTGGCTAAGATCGAAGCGGCCTTAGTATTGCCGATGCCATAGATATAGGTTAAGGCGATTACCACTCTTTTTTCGGTAGGGATGGTCACGCCGGCTATTCTTACTGCCATAAAGTTTAAAAAAAATTAAAATTATTAATTATCCCCAATTAACCTTGTCTTTGTTTATGTTTAGGGGTCTTGCAGATAACATAAACTCGGCCCTTGCGACGGACGACTTTACAATCTTTACAAATTGGCTTAGCGCTGGCTCTAACTTTCATAATCAAATTATAATCCGCACATAACACGTATAGGTTGCCGAAGCTACATGCGATTTTAAATTATTTCAATGTGTTTATAAACGATAAGTTACTCTTCCCTTCGATAAGTCATAAGGACTGATCTGGATTCTAACACGATCGCCAGGAAGAATCTTGATCTTATTCATGCGCATCTTACCGGACAAATGGGCTAAGATCTCGTGCCCATTAGCCAGGGCCACCTTGAAAGTGGCTGACGGCATTAATTCTAGGACCTCTCCTTCGGTTTCAATAAATTCTTTTGAATCTAAAACCGGATTTTCTTTGTTTGACATTAACGCAAAAAAAATTGATAAAGACTTAAAAAGCGTATGGCTGATACGCCCCTACCTTATCAAAGTTTATTTCCTAAAAAATTATTAATATTTTCTAAATCTAATAATGACCTTATTATAACCACGTCTGGCCCCTTTGTCAAGGGGATAATTACAAAATTAGCTTTATATTGACAAATATTAAAAAATATTACCTAATGCCTTAGGCCTTCTTTTTCAACCTTTTCAAATCAGCCGGTTTCAATATCCCATATTCAGTAATAATTCCTGTAATCAACTCGTGAGGAGTAACGTCAAAGACCGGATTGAAAGACTTAGCTCTCTTAGGCGCTATCTTCTCATATTTATAGCGGATATCACGCAAAATCTCTTCTCCGCTCCTTTCTTCAATCTTGATTTCCGAACCATCCCTGAGAGACTGGTCAATGGTAGCTGAAACTGCCGCTACATAAAAAGGGATATGATGTTTATGGGCCATTAGAGCTAGAGGGTAAGTACCGATCTTGTTAGCTGTGTCGCCATTAGCCGTGATCCTGTCTGCCCCCACGATAACCAAATCAACCAAACCATGACTCATTAGATAGCCGGAAGCAGAATCGATATTAACAGTATAATCAATTCCTGCTTTATCCATCTCCCAAGCGGTTAAACGGGCACCTTGGAGCCAAGGCCGAGTTTCATCCAACCTAACCCTAACATCTTTTCCCTCCAAGATGGAATGGAAAATAGGAGCCGTAGCTGTTCCAAACCAGATAGCCGACAAAGAACCGGCGTTGCAATGAGTCAGGATAGTCATGCCATTCTTAATCAAAACGCTACCATATTTACCGATCTTTAGATTATTATCAACTTCCCTCTTTAATAAATCCCGATAACGATCTCTAATAATTGTCTTCATTTTCATAACAGGCAAAATTTCCAAATCATCCAATATGACATTTACGCCCCAAGCCAAATTAACCGCAGTTGGCCTGGCTTTTATAATTTCTCGCCCCATCCTCTTAAGATCAATATAAAATTTCTTAGAATCATTACCTTTATAATTATAACTAGCCAAAAAGACCCCGCCGGCACCGACTGCGCCTATAGCCTGGGCGCCTCTAACATGCATCTCCTTGATAGCTGAAATGGCATCAGTATATTTCTTTAATTTCAAAAATTTCAATCTTCCTGGCAGCTTAGTCTGATCGATAATCAAGACATGATCATCTTTTAACTCCACCGTTAAAGGCAACTTCTTACGCAAGTAATTTAAACTTTTCATGGTATTTAGTCATTATATCTAAAGAATCCTTAATATTTTTGCCTAAAGCGATAACGCCATGATTCTCCTGGATAATATAATCATGTTTCTTGGCTGCCCGAGCCACTGCTCTGGCCGATTCGATGGTGCCATAAGAATAAGGCTTGAGACAGGCCGCTTCTTTAAGCTTTTTCTGGCTCTCCAAAACCAAAAAGTCATGAGCATGGAAGACACAATTAACATCCGGACGAGCCTGATAGACTAAATGATGCAGACGGGATTCAGAACTCGGTTCATAATTACCCTTGACCCAAACCGTATCCTTGTCAGCCTTAACCACTAACACAAAATCGGAAATCTTCAGTTCATATGGATGAGCGCCGGTCCGCTTGATAATTAGCCCCTCCTTAGTTCTAATACTGATATTACCGCCATTCTTGTCCTTCATGCCCATTTTTCCAGTCTGTTTCCCAGCCTTGATCATTTCCTTGATCATAGCCTTCTCTTTCAAGGTCGGCTTGAAATTACCGACGAAGACGATATTGAATTTAGTCCCGATATATTTTTCCTTACTCATATTACTTTATCTTAGATATTTTTAATAAAGCCTCCAAAGCAACAATAACCGCTCTCTTTTCCATCTCTACTAACTGGCCCTTGCCGCTCTTAGCTTCACTAGAATACAAGGCGATCTTTGCCTTGATATTCTTCTCGCCCTCGGCATCAACCACCAACAAAATCGTCCCAGCTCTAACCTGTCTGACTCGAGCCAAAGTCAAGACAGTGCCTGCTTCCATATCCTGAGCCAAGGCCCCGAACTGGTTCCAAATAGTCTTCCGGTCCTTGTTAGCCTTGGAATATAAAGCATCAGAACTAAGGCTCGGACCAATATGGTATCTGAATTTATTCTCCGAGACAGAGTCTTCCAAGGCTCGAAGGACATGCCTGTCAGCCACTGCCGGAAATTGGAGCGGGACATAATCCAGACAGGTATGATCCTCCCGAATAACGCTGTCTGGGATAACTATATCGCCAATCTTGATATTCTTCTGGCAACCGCCGCAAGAACCGACCCGGATAAAGGTGTGGGCACCTAGATTGATCAATTCTTCCATAGCGATAGCTGTCGAAGGACCGCCAATACCGGTAGAACAGATAGTTACCGGCAACCCATGATATTTTCCGGTTACCACCCGATATTCCCGATTGAAGGAAATCTCGCGAGCAGAGTCCAAAAGCTTAGCCATTCTCAGTACCCGGCCCGGATCACCCGGAAGCAAGACATAGGGAGCGACATCACCTTTTCGGCACAAAAGATGCGGTTCTAATGAAGATTTTTTTACTATCATATTATTTTATTTATTATTCAATATAATTGATTTCTCTTTCCAATTTTATTCCATACTTATCCTTGACTGCCTTGATAATCCGCTCCGACAATTTCATAACATCCTGAGCCCGAGCTCCGCCATAATTAACTAAAACCAGAGCTTGCTTATCATGAGCCCCCACCTTGCCGATAACTTTGCCTTTGAAACCGCATTGCTCGATCAGCCAACCGGCCGGGACCTTAACCCCCTTCTCAGTCGGGAATGATTTGATATCTGGAAACTTCTTTTGCAACCTCTTAAAAGCCACCGAGCTTATCTCCGGATTCTTGAAGAAAGAACCGGCATTAGGCAGGATGGACGGATTAGGCAATTTGCTATTCCTGATTTCCATAATAGCAGCCACAACATCTTTGGCTTGGGGTTTGGTGATATTTTTGTCATTTAAAGTCTTCCTTATATCACCATAATCCAATTTGAATTTTGGAGTCTTGCTCAATTTCAAGGTTAAGCTGTAAATAAAATACTTACCCTTCAACTTGCCTTTGAAAACGCTCTGGCGATAAGCGAAACAGCATTCCGCCTTTTTGAATTTCTTGATCTTCCCGGTCTTGAGCTCCACCGCTTCCAAGCTATCGAATACATCCTTGAGTTCCACGCCATAAGCGCCGATGTTCTGCATCGGAGCGGCTCCGACCGTACCAGGAATCAAGAATAGGTTCTCAGCGCCGTAGCAATCATTAACAACGGCAAAATTAACCAAGGATGACCACCATTCTCCGCTTAGAGCCTTGAGCCAGACGAATTTCTCGGTTTCTTTGGCTCGTTCCATCCCCTTGATCTCATTCTTGATTACTAACCCTCTGAATCCTTTGTCATTAATCAAAGTATTGGAACCTCCACCTAAAAACAACAGCTTCTGTTTGTTCTTCTTGGCCCAAGCTAAAGCTTCCAACAATTCATCCAAGCTTTTGATAATCACGAAAAAATCAGCGATACCGCCGATCTTGAAAGTCGTATATTGATCCAATCTGATTTTCTTTTGGATATTGATCATATTTAATAAATTATTTTTTCAACAATTCTTTTCCGACTCTAAAGACATCGCCAGCCCCCATCAAGAGAATCAGATCATCCTTACCGGCCCTGGATTTCAAATATTCAACCACCTTATCCAGTGTAGGAATATGGTTAATGGCTAGATTCGGAGAATATTTTTTGATTCTCTGAAACAGATCAGCACTGGATACTCCGCCCTGTTTTTCCCGAGCCGAACCATAGATATCGAGCAGCACCAATTCGTCAGTATCTGCAAAACTCTTAGAAAAATCACCCAGCAAGGCTTTAGTGCGGGTAAAAGTATGAGGATGAAAAACCGTAATGATTCTCCGATTGGCATACATCTTCTTGACCCCAGCCAAAGTAGCCTTAATCTCAGTCGGATGATGGGCATAATCATCGATAATCAAAGCGCCCTGATATTTACCTAAAAGCTGCAAGCGCCTTTCAGTTCCTGAAAAAGATAAGATCGCTTTCTTGATATCAAAATAATTCATACCCAATTTCTTGGAAGCAGCAATTACTGCCAAAGCATTGTAGACATTATGCCGGCCAGAAAGCGAGATTGACCAACGACCCAGATCCTTTCCCTTCTCGATGACGGAAAAATATTGCCGGCCATTCTTGACTGATAAATCCATCGCGACATAATCAGCTGCCATATTATCCAAAGCATATGACATGGATTGTCCTAAACATTTTTCCGACAACTTCAAAGCCTTCCGGTCATCGGCATTAAAAACTAAGAATCCATTTGCCGGAACCTTCTTCACAAAATCAGCAAAGACTTTGACATAATCCTTTTCAGTCTTGAAAAAATCTGGATGGTCGTAATCAATATTGTTCAGTAGGATGCCTTGAGGAAAAAAATATTGCAGCTTGTTCTGATACTCATCGGTCTCAGCCACAAAATACCGACTCTTCCCTTTGAGAGTGCTGCCTTTAAATTGCGGCACCGGGGCTCCCACTAAAACATTCGGGGACAAACCGCCTTTGTGAAGCACGTATCCCAACCAAGCCGAGGTTGTCGTCTTACCATGACTACCACAAACTGCAATTCCCTCATACTGGCTAAAAATTTCTCCCAAAGCTTCAGCATAGACCAAGATCAAACGGCCAGCCTTCTTTTGGCTCTTATCCAAAAGATATTGCAATTCAACATTGTTCTTGGCATTGAAAGCGCTAGAATGGACAATCAGGTCCACTTTAGCCGGAATATTCTTGACTGCGAATGGCGCCTTAATGTTAACCCCTTCCTTCAGTAACACTTTGGTGGTCATAAAATCATCCGGATTGTCCGACCCGGAAACCTGAACGCCGCTTTCCACCAAAAACTGAGCCAACATAGTCATGCCGACCCCCTTTACCCCGATAAAATAAGCGGTTTTAATATTTTTCCCTTTGATATTCATATTATTTATTATAGCACAAAGCCGTAAAATGCTCAAAAATAACCAAAAGAGCCATCAATACTATTGATTTATTTCAAATTTTGTGTTATTATTTTTAGGTAAAATAAACCTATTCAAAAATATTATTCCGTATGAGCGCCGCCAAACTTAAACCCGCCGAAATCCAAAAACGCCTTCATAATATCGACGCTATCTATCAAGATTATACTAAAAAAATTGAGAGAATCAGAAGTAAGGAAAGAAACGCCCTTTCAGCCTTTATCAAAAAGATAAACGAACAAAAATTAACCGAAGTTCGGCAATCAATCCGACAAGAATATAAATAACATCAATATGGATAAAGAAAAAAAACTAGAAAACAAAAAAGAATCCATCGAAGCTAGAGAAGCCGACCAAAAAATTCTCCAAGAAAAGGCTGATGAGAAGAAAGCGGAAATAAACCACGACTATATTATCGGGCATGAAGTCGTCAAATCGCTAGCTGAAAAGGCTAAAAAATTATCCACCACCAAGGATGCTAATTTTAACATGACTCAGGATACCATCGTCAATCTAGAAGGCATCATCGAAGAGCTAACAGCTGAAACTGAAAACAAGATAGACCAAGAAACCAAAGAATCGGCCATAGAACATCTGCCCAACTATCAAACTGAAACCAATGAAGCTAAGATGACTAGGATGACTGAAGCCAGCGAAAAAATCCAGAAACGTTTCAACGAAAAGATTTCTCCGGAAATGAAAGAAGCTATCGCCATTATCTGCGGCCAGGTATTCAACCAAGGAAAATACCCTTATGCCCTCATCGGTTCTAACTGTTATATCCCACACACCGAACATTCCGAAAAGATTCCAGATGACCTGGATGTCATTTTTGGTATTAAAGATCTAGGAATCGATATCAAGGATATTGTTGAAGAAAAAAATCCTGAAGGCCGGACTAAAAACAAAGTGGCTAAATATACCGACGGTGCTTATTCCCGTCTTCTCAAACTCCAAGAACAAGGATTGGTCAAAGATTTATCCGTAGAAGAATTGCGTAAATTCGGCCAAGAAAAAAATGGCTGCGTCAAAATCCATTGCTTCATTAAAGCTGGAGAGGGCTGGAAGGAAATGGAGGCCTTCGCTCAGAATATGGACGACGAAATCAACCGACAAGGCAAGAACAAAAATGGCATCATAAACCTAGGCGCTGAACCGCAAGATTTAGAAGTAGTCGATATAAATGGAGTTAAAGCTAATATCGGCAGCGAAAAGACCGCCGAAGAGTTATACCTCAAGAATACCGTCAATGAATTCGCTTTGTATACCCTAAAAGGCTGGGAAAACAAAGGATTCTTGAATGCCAAAGCCTTACAGCGAATCTTTAATGTCATCAATCTAGATAATCAGAAATTCGAAGACTCTATCGACCAGATGATTGAAAAAATCGCTCAAATCGACCCTCCAACCACCGAAGCCAAAAAAGCCCAAGAATCGCTGAAAGAACTCTGGTTACAATTCAAAGGATTACCAGAGAAAGGCAATGGCTTGGTTAACCACCTGATGGAGAGCCACCGGATTGAAATCCCATCCGACAATGAACATGAAAAGAAAATCTTATCCACCGAAAAAGCCGTTGACCTCATTACCGCTGAAACGAAGAAGGACATGATCGAGATTTCTGATCGCTATCAATCCTTAGAAAATAAATATCAAGCATACCTAAATAGTCCTGACAGATCTCCAGAAAAAGACCAAGAAATCATTGCCGCTATCGATCAAGAAGTAAAAAATCTTTCAAATACTGGATTGAAATACAAAAGCTATATCAACAACGTCAACAGCGCTGACAAGAATGATTTCTGCGTCTATGCCGCTATGCCCCAGCTCCGAAACCAATTTATCCTGCCGGTAATCACCAAGCTGATGAACAACCGGAAAAAATTAGAAAAAAAATAAAATAAAAATATGAATTCAAATAACGCAACCATGGACACGAACAACAACGGCGACGACACCGGAAAAATTCCGGTACCGCCAATCTCGCAAGAAGAATATGAGAAAGACAAAAAAAATCTTCCCAGAGAAGATTTCATAGATCAATTTATGCGCTCATCCGGATCTTCTCAGGAAGAGGCGGAAGAGATGGCTGATGAGATTTATGGAAAAAACTAAATCAGACCGTCAATAACTTTCTTCATATCGGCATTAGCCGGTTTGATGACATTCTTCGCTAAGCTGCGCAAATCATCGCGCAGCTTTTTATTTTCCATCAATTCCTTGACCCGAGAAACAAAAACATCGATTGTCAGATCTTTCTCCGATAATACTATCGCCGCTTTCTGCTCGGCAAAGATGGCCGCATTATCTTCCTGATGGGAATCTGGCATCGGGATCAAAATGGAAGGCTTGCCTAGATAAGAGATCTCTGTCAGAGCTCCTAAACCGCAACGTGAAACTAACACCTGAGCCTTATCCATCAACCATAAAAGCTCCTGGTGATCGATAAATTCTAACTGTAAATAGCCGTCTTTTTCCAGTTTCAAGCTACCCTTTCCGGCTCCAGTGATATGGACTGCTTGGCAAAAAGGCAAGAGACGGTCCAGGCTGTTTTCAACCAATTGGTTGATAAAGACCGACCCGGTTCCGCCGCCAGATACCAATAATAACGGTTTGGCCTGATCTAAATTATATTTCTGCCATAAATTAAGATTCTCAACCTTCCCTTCCATGATCGGATTACCAGTCCACAAAGCCTTGGAACCATAATCAGCGATAGATTTCTCAAAAGTAACCGTCACTTTGGCAGCCACTTTGGCCATCAGTTTGTTAGCTAAACCAGCCCGGATATCCTGCTGGTGGATAAGCACCGGAATCCGATAACAATAAGCGGCATAAGCCAAAGGAACGCTGACGAAGCCTCCGGCTGAAATAACTAAGCTAGGCCGATACTTTCTCAGTAAAAAAAGCGATTGGAAAAAAGCAAATCCGATCTTGAAGATATCCGTCAAATTCTTTAATGAAAAATAACGACGCCATTTGCCGCTAGCAATCTTCTTGAAAGGAATCTGAGCCGATTCAACTAAATTCTTTTCCGGACCAAAAGCGGTGCCGACAAATATAAAATCATATCTATCAAGCTCAGCTTGTTCCAGATATTGAGCCAAAGCTAAAAGCGGCGTAACGGATCCTCCGGTACCGCCCCCTGACAACATGATCAATTTTTTCTTATCTCCTGGTTTCATATTTAAGCAAGCTTCTAGGAACCGCTGACCGTGTCTGGCGACTGATATTTAACAAGATGCCGATACCGATTAAAGCTGATAACAACGATGAACCGCCGGAAGAAACGAAAGGCAATGGCACTCCAGTCATCGGAATAAAATTCATGATACCGCCGACGTTCAAGATAGTCTGGATTATTATCCAGGAAACCGTTCCTATAGCTAATATCCGGCCATAGAGGTCCGGGGCCATCTTGGCTATCTTCCAGCCGCGGTAAAAAAGATAGAAATATAAGAATAAAAGAAATATTGAACCGACAAAACCGATCTCTTCCGCTACCACCGCAAAGATCGAATCGCTCCAGACCTCAGGCAGATACATAAATTTCTGCCGGCTTTCCCCCAATCCTCTTCCCCAGAAACCGCCAGAACCGATAGCAATCAAAGCTTGGTTGGTCTGATAACATTTATCATCCGCACTGATTTCAGGATGCTTGAAACATTCGATACGGTCCATCTTGTTAGACTTGATATTAACCAAGGCTATAAACCCGATAGCCGCTATCAACAAGACCAGGAAAACATGCCGCCATTTTCCACCGGCCACGAAGTAAACGATAACCGAACTGGCAAAGATAATCGACAAGGTGCCAAGATCAGGCTGCATCAGCATCAAAACACCGATCACCGCCAGAATAGCCAATAACGGTCCCATGCCGTGATGAAAATCTTCCAGCTTATTTTGTTTAACCTCTAACCAGGCCGCTAGATATAATAAGAAAGAAATCTTTACTAACTCTGAAGGCTGCAGAGAAAATCCAAAAATATTAATCCAATTATGAGCCTTGCCATAATTAGCTGACAAGCCCGGAACAAAAACAAGGAGTAATAAGCCGATTGAAATCAATAAAAAATGAAAGGCATACTTACGCCAAAGATGATAATCAATCCGGGAGCAGATAATGAAAGCTGGGATGCCCAACAAGAGCCCGACCAACTGATGATTAATAAAATATAAGCTATTGCCTGAACGCAGATAACCAGCCACTAATGAAGCGCTAAAAAGCATAACTAATCCAAAGATTATCAAAATAAAAGTCACCGCAATCAATTTCCGATCAGGCGCATGATACCCCTTCTTAAGCGCTAATAAATCCTTGAAAAACATGGAGCCTTAATTAGATATTTTTATCAAGCAAGAAGATCATCAAGCCGATAGCCGCCATAACTCCCGCTATCAGCCAGAAACGCATGACGATCTTAGTCTCAGGCCAACCGATAGCCTGATAATGATGATGGATGGGAGAGGACAGAAAAACTTTTTTGTGACGTAATTTCTTTGACAGAAGCTGGATGATGACCGAAGCCGATTCCAAGACAAAGATAAAACCGATAAAAGGCAAAATGAAGATATTGTTAGTCATTAGAGCAATAATGCCCAGAGTTATCCCTAAACTCATCGAACCGGTATCGCCCATATAGAACCGAGCCGGAGCGATATTGAACCATAAGAAAGCCAGCAAAGCACCGATCAAGACGCCACAGAAGGCAGCCAAGTCATAACGACCCATAGAGAAAGCGATAATGCTATAAGACACAAAAGACACCAACAAGGTTCCTCCGGCCAGGCCATCCAAGCCATCCGTTTCATTAACCGAGAAAGAGGTGGCAACGATAACCATCACAAAGATCGGTATATACCACCAACCGATTTCGAAATTACCGAAGAATGGAATATGGATCAAAGACCAATCTAATTTGAAATAGAACCACAAAGCGCCGATGATAGCGATAGCGGTATAGATCAGCAAACGATGGCGCATCTTCAAACCGCCGCCGCCAGCCATTCCCCTTCCTCGGACATCCAACCAATCATCGAATAAGCCGATAATAGCCGAGGCTATAAGGGCTCCCAATGGCAATAGGGTTTCTTTCTGGGATAAGAAATTCAAACTCTTCAGGATATCAATTGGCAATACCTTGCCTAAAAAATAAAAGAAAACGATAAAAGACAACAATGTGCCCCAAATCAAAATACCGCCCATAGTCGGAGTTCCCGCTTTATGAGCATGCAATTCGCTGAAGATAGGCGTCGCACCGCTATTTCTGATCTTCTTGCCTAATTTATATTTATATAGAATATTGGTTAGAAGCGGGGTCCAGAAGATAGTGAAAGCAAAAGCCAAAGTAGATAAAAAGATTACTTTTATCAGATAAAAATCCATCATATTTTTAACTAAAATTAATCAAATAGACTGCAAGTACCGATAATAGCAAAAAGAAATTAGCTAAAGCGGCAGCATTCCACAAAAGATAAGAAATAAACTTAAAGTGTTTATGGCGAGCGAAAAACAACAACAAAATCAAGTTCAAGACTATTAATATCAAGCCCAGAGACGGATTTATAAATAACTCTCCTCGGTGCCCAACCAAATCAATACCAAAATCGACATTGTAATGAAGCACGGTTAATTCATCGCCTAGGGACCTGTAAAGCAAGAAGGAAAAACCCCAATTAAGCAGATTTAAACCCAGAACCACCAAGCTAGAAATTCGAAAAAATGGCCAACTGAAGGCCTCACTCCAAGAAACTGAAAAATTATTCCTAAAAATAGCCAAATTATGTCTAATCTTTCCAATCGTAAACATAAAAAATAAAAATTATTTAATAATTCTATTACCAGTTTAGCATGTTTTAAAATAATATAAAATAATGCTATAATTAAGATGCTAAACAAAAACCAAATGAAAATATTCTGTGTCATTCCAGCCTACAACGAGGCTCAAAACATAGTAGCTGTCATCAACCGGGTCAAGCCGGTGGTTGATGAATTAGTGGTAGTCGATGATCATTCGGCCGACCAGACTTTGGCCTTGGCTAAGAGCACCGGGGTCACAGTATTACACCACATCGTCAATCGCGGCCAAGGCGCCGCTCTCCAAACCGGCAATGACTATGCCCTGCTCCATAATGCCGACATCATCGTCCATTTTGATGCTGACGGTCAATTCCTGGCAGAAGAGATCAAGGACATCACTAAACCGATTATCGACGGCCAAGCCGATATCGTCTTCGGTTCCCGTTTCCTGGGAAAGAAATCCAACCTGCCTAGACTGAAAAAAAATATCATCATGCCTTTAGCCAAAGCTATCAACAAGATATTCTTCGGTATCAACCTGTCCGATCCGCAGAACGGTTTCAGAGCCATGAACGCCAAAGTAGCCAAAGAAATCAGAATCGAAAATGACGGCATGGCTCATTGCAATGAGATCCTGATCAAATCCTTCCGCCGAAAATATCGCATCCAAGAAGTCCCGATCACCGTTATCTACCATGAATTCGGCCAGAAGTTTTCCGGCGGCATCCGCATCATCAAAGACTTGCTATATAAAAAATTAACTAGATAATATTATGTTCCAACAAATCTTCGCCCTGCTCATCATCGTCTTCTTCGTAACTAGGATTATCCGCCAGAAACAAAAGAATCAGATTACCAAAAACGAAACTATCCTCTGGCTCGTCTTCTGGTCACTGGCCGCTCTGGCAGTTATCTTCATCAAGACTATTGATAGCATCGTCGCCGCTATGGGATTCTCCGGTTCAGGCATCAACTTCCTGATCTACATCGCTGTCATGATCCTGTTCTATCTCATCTTCAAACTGCGTCTCAAGATCGTTAAATTAGAAAAGAATATCACTGATATCACCAGAGAAATAGCTTTAAAGAAATAATATATGAAAATAGCCCAAATAGTCTGTGTCTACCCGCCATATGCCGGCGGCATCGGCAATAGTGCCCAGCAATTCGAAGGATTGTTAAACCAGAAGCATGAAGTGCAGACTTTTCACCCTCAGAATATCAAGCCACTCTTCAAACTGGGCCATGGCGCTTTTATTCCCAAATTATATAAGAAGCTGGCTGACTTCGATGCTATCTTCCTGCACTATCCTTTTTTCGGTACCGCTGAAATAGTCTGGCTATTCAAGCGTTGGAACCCGAACAAAAAACTTGTTGTCTACTATCACATGGATGTGAACGGCCTGAAACCGTTAGCCAAAATATTGAGCTGGCCATCACTCCTAACCCGATCCTGGTTGCTGAAAAGAGCCGACAAGATAGTCTGTTCCAGTCTGGATTATATTAAGAACAGCCAGATCAAAAAATTCTACGAAAGCAACCAGGGCAAGTTTGTAGAAATTCCTTTCGGTATCGACACCCAGACATTCTTCCCTGCCCATCCTCACGGCAACGAGACTAAAAAAATATTATTCGTCGGCGGCTTAGACAAAGCCCATTATTTCAAAGGAGTTGATAACCTGGTCAAAGCTTGCGCCAAATTAGACAATCCTGATTGGCAATTAATAATCGCCGGAGAGGGCGACCTGAAACCAAGCTATGAAGCTCTGGTTGAAGAAATGAACATCAAGGACAAGACGATCTTCCCGGGAAAGCTAAGCTCAGAAAAATTGATTGCCGCCTATCAATCCGCTTCCGTCCTAGTGCTTCCTTCAATCAACTCCAATGAAGCTTTCGGCATCGTCCTGATCGAATCATTAGCCTGCGGCACTCCGGTTATCGCTTCCAACCTACCCGGTGTCAGGAGTGTCTTCACTGATCAACAAGAAGGCTTAAGGGTTGAACCGAATGACGTTAACGACTTAAAAGATAAATTGGAAAGGATATTAAAGGATAACGACCTTCGAGAAATCATGCGCCTCAAGGCCCGGGAACTGGCCGAGGCTAAATATGATATCACTATTACTTCCAAGAACCTAAACCAATTATTCAATTAATTATGAAGATCGGAATATTGAACAGCCTCTACCCGCCCTATCACCGCGGCGGAGCGGAAATCATCGCTTCTATCATGACTACTGACTTGGAAAAACTAGGCCATGAGGTTTTTGTAATATCCACTTCCCCCAAAGAAGATTACAAGGAAAATAATAAATACTACTTGAATTCCCAGTACTATAATCTCCAGCAGATCCCGACATCCCTCCGATTGTTCTGGCATATCAACAACCTTTTTGACTATCAACAGAAGGACAAGATAAAGAAGATAATCAACCAGGAAAAACCCGACTTGGTCATTACCCACAACCTGATGGGCTTAGGTTTACAAGTTCCAAAAATGTTAAGAGACCTAAAGATAAAACACTTCCATGTCATCCATGATATCCAATTGCTCCATCCGTCCGGTCTGATGTTCTATCAGCAAGAAGGTATCATCAATTCTTTCACGGCTAAGAACTATCAGAAAGTCACCAGGAAACTCATGGATTCTCCGGCGGCCATCATCTGCCCTTCAAAATGGCTACTAGAGCTGCATGAGAAAAAAGGTTTCTTCCCTGAATCAACCAAGAAGCATATCCTCAATCCGGTCAAAACTAATTATCTCCCCGGACCGGATAGCCGGAACAAGAAAGAATTCTTGTCTGTCGGATTAGTTGCCAAGCATAAAGGATCAGACACCCTGATCAAGGCTTTCAATAAATTACCTGACCTGAAGCTGACTATCGTCGGCGATGGCGATTATCTGGAAGAGGCCAAGAAGATAGCCCGAGAGAATATCGTTTTCTTGGGAAGGCTAGACAACAAAAAATCACAAGAACTGATGCTGAAAGCCAGTGCTCTCATCGTGGCTTCTCCTTGCTATGAGAATTCCCCGACCATCATCTATGAAGCCGTCGGCTCCAAATTACCGGTCATCGGAGCTAATCTGGCTGGAACCGCCGAACTGATCGACCGCTATGGCGAATTATCATTCGAACCGAACAATGTCGATGACTTAATATCAAAAGTAGAATATTTCCTCAACAACTACGACGAGCTGAACAAGAACTTCCCCAAAGAACCGCTTCCACCTGACAATTATGCCGAACAAATCATTGAACTATATAAAAACACCAGATAATATCTGGTGTTTTTTAAAGCAATTATTAATTCTTAATACATCGAATATAAGCAGATACCCCAATTCGACTATCAGCATAACGGAATATTCCAGACGCGCCCACCCACCTCATCCAAGCATTATTGCCGCTAATAGTTGAAGACCAGAAAATTCCATAAGAGCCCCAATAACTGAAAGCTCCAGTCCCGGCAAAACCTCGGCCGCCGGCATTTATAGCATTGAACCCGGATGAACCGCCGACTGCCAATCTAGTATTAGCACCGAAACAACCCCAAGCCGTTGACCTGTTAGGATCACAAGAAACGCCAGAATTTTTAAGATAATCTTCTAAGACATACCACTCATTATCACTCGGTATATGCCATCCGCTAGGACAAATATCTTGAGCCTTCTCCGAAACCGAATATTGCATCGCCTCGTCCATAGAATACAAAGCCCCAGCCGAAGAACAACCGCCAGCTCCAGTGTCGGTTGCGTTATTATAATAACAATATTTTTCTATCTGGGAATTATTAGATTGGTTTTCATAACAATAAGTATTATTAGGAGTGCTAGAGCACAACATCGTTCCAATATCCATATTCTTATCAAGCCAACATTGGCTTCCTATCTCAATCATATTATAATCCTGACCTCCATGATTCACCGATCCAATACAACAACTATGATCAATAATGCCGCTCGGTCCAGCACATTTCTTGCCGCCAAGCAATGTTCCAGTATTGCCACCCAAGCAGAAAGAAAGCGAATAAGAATTGCCATCTTCAGTCTGACTGTAAACGAAAGAATTTTCAGCCGAGCTGCAAACACCATCAGCCGGAGTCGGAGAAACCGGAATGCTTTTCATATAAGTAGACGTTCCGTAAGAGGCAACTGAATAAATCTGACCCGTATTCCATTCTGCTTCGGTCGGATATCGCCCTACATCATTAAAAAAAAGCTCCAGGGCAACCTGAAGCTGTTTAATATCAGCGGCTCTTTTAGCATCACGGGATTTAACTCTAGCATCTTGCAAAGCAACAACCGATATAGTTGCTAAGATACCAATGATAGCGATAACTACCAAGAGTTCAATAAGAGTAAAAGCTTTTCTATAAGACATAGAGACAAGAGATACCTTGGACAAGAGATACCTTGGACAAGATCAATTTCCCCGTTGATCGTTTAAATAAAAAATAATAACCTAAAATTATTGCCCGTTATACCCCAATCCTTTCAATTGTTTCTTGGCCTGGAGGTCAAAGATGGTCTTTTTCAAGCCGTTCTTGAGAGTCACTACCGGCATCCATCCTAAATCATTCTTGGCCTGGAAGATATCCGGCAAAGGCAGTTCGGTCATAAACAGGGTCCTCTCTTTGAATACTACCTTAGAATTAGTAGCTCCAGTTTCTTCAATAATAGTCCGACAGATATCGGATATTTTGACATTCTCATCAGAACCGATATTAATCGGACCGGACAAAGGAGAGTTCATCAATTTGAAAGCAGCGTCGACCGCATCAGTCACATAACAGAAAGATGAAGAAAAATTTTCATCACCTAAAACCACCAAGTCTTCATTGTTCAAAGCATTATTAATAAAATCTGGAATCATCTGGTCATCATTCAAAGGCATGCGCGGGCCATAGGTCCGGAAGATGCGCATAATCTTAGTATCGATATTGAACATCCGGCGATAATCAGCCACCATGGTTTCTGCAAAACGCTTGCCTTCGTCATAACAGCTACGAGCTGAAAGATGGTCTAGGCGCCCCAAGAAATCTTCCTTGATCTTGTCCATATTCTCATTAAGATTCTTCGGGCCATAAACAACCGATGAGGAAAAATGCAAAAACTTAGCGCCATATTTAACGGCATAATCCAGGGCGTTCTTAACCCCCAAAGAATTGGCTAATAAGGTGGCATAGCAGTTCTCTTCAAAATGGCGCGGCGAAGTCGGACAAGCCAAGTGATATATTTCCTGGATTCCCTGGAAAGGAATCTTAAACTTCTTTAACTCTGGCAAGCTTTCTAAATCCAAAGGTTGGCTGATGTCATGATTGATAAAGACAAAATCGGGGTTGGGCAGCAAATGTTCGATATTAGTAGCCGAACTGGTCACGAAGTTATCAATACAAATAACTTTACACTCCTTAACCAATTCATCACAAAGATGGGAACCGATGAATCCGGCCCCTCCAGTCACTAGCACGTTACGCTTATCAAATATAACTTTTGGCATATATTTTATGTAGTATTATATAGTAATTATAGCCTAATTATCCATTAAGATAAAGCCTACGCTAACACCTTTATTAAAAGTGTCCTTATAAGCATAAAATGACTCCAAAATCTCACCCTGAGGCGAAAAGACCCGGACATGAGGAGCTCCACCCGGACCGGCCCCGGTAATGATTTCAGCATAACCGTCATTATTGACATCTCCGGCCGCCAGACTGATGCCATTTTTGAATTTTTCATCATAAGCCATGAATTTTCCCTTTAGCTGGCCGTAATTATCCAGAATCTTAACCAAAGAAGCTGAAGCCTCCATCGGAGAAACGATGATTTCAAATTTATTATGCTCCAACCTTCCATCAATATTGGCCACTGCCACATTAACTCCGCCCTTGAAATTCTTGTCATAGGCCATAAATTGTCCAGCCAGCTTTCCCTGCCCGCTCCAAATCCTGATATGGGGCCCGCCGCCAAACCCCGGAGCCGTGACTATATCTAACAGATTATCGCCGTTAACATCGCCGACGGCTATGCTAACCCCGCCTTTAAAGCTTTTGTCATAGGCCATAAACTGCTTTTTTAATTTACCCTTATAATCAAAAACCTTTACCAAGGGTTCCGAACCGAATCCTGAAGAAGTGATTATCTCATTCTGATTATCGCCGTTAACATCGCCGACGGCTACGCTAACTCCGGATTTAGACTTGGAATCATAAGCCATGAATTGGCTTTTCAGTTTACCCTTAGCATCGAAGACTCGGACTATCGGTTGCCCGGAATAACCATTAGCGACAACGATATCACTAATGCCATCTCCGGTTACGTCGCCGCTGGCAAACTTCAAACCTTCTTTATATTTCTTGTTATCCGACAAAAATTCTTTATATATTTTACCAGAAGCGGTCATAATCTGAATCTTATTCTGATGATCCTCAGTATTCTTAAATTTAGAAGAATAATCGGCATTATAAGGAGAAACCACTAAACGACCAACACGATCATTCAATCTTTCCTTAGCCCAATTGACCGCTCCGAACATATTCAAGCGTCCTACCCCTAAACGGCCGATATAATCAGGATTCAGATTATTGATATTGTCAGTACTTCGAAGCAAAATATTGGTGATTTCATCACGGCTGAGATTCGGATTAGCCTCCTTGATCAAAGCCAAAGTGCCGGAAACCAAAGGAGTAGCCATAGAAGTTCCGGACCAATAGCCGGTATAATACTGATTATATTCTTCCCCGACATATGGATTATAAGTCGCAGTACTAAAAAAGCTAACTCCAGGAGCGGAAATATCAATACAATTAGCACCATAACTGGAGAAAACGGCTTTCTGGTCCATGGTATCGGTAGCTCCGACGCCAATTACCAAATTTTCACCATTATCACCTTCATAACAAGCCGGGTAAAGCGGAGTCTTATCAATATTGACGCCGTGATTCTCGCTCTGGTCATTACCAGCTGCCGCCACAACTATTACTCCGGCACGATAAGCGCGCTCCAAAGCTTCTTTCAAGCCTTCACTGTAACTGGTTCCGGTAAAACTCAAGTTAATTATATCAGCTCCGTTCTTAGTAGCATAATCTATCGCTCTGATCACATCCCCCATCCGACCACTACCGCTGTCATCTAAAGCTTTCAAAGCCATGATCTTAGATTTCCAGGTAACACCTGCCACTCCCAAGTCATTATTACCGCTAGCACCGATGATACCGGCCACCATGGTTCCATGGGAAATTCCGGACTCATTGTAATCGCCAGAAAACTTTGGTGATGGATCAGGGACATTCGCTACGAAGTCCCAACCGTTAACATCATCAATAAAGCCATTGTGGTCATCATCAATACCATTATCCGGAATTTCGTTCTTATTAAAAAAAATATTCCCGGATAAATCGGGATGACTGATCTGGATACCGGAATCAATGATAGCAATCACTATATTAGGGCTAGAATTGATCTTCTCCCAAGCATCATTAGCCCTAATCTTTTCCAAATACCATTGATTATAATAATAAGTATCATCAGGAAAAAAAGCCGCCCCAACCATCTGGATCGGAGTGGCTAATAATAACAAAAATATTGAAATTATCTTAATTTTCTTAAACATATTACTTTTATTCTAACATATCAGACCGAATAAAGGCAAATTAAAAATGCCGGCAAAACCGGCATTCCTCTGCTAACCCACAGATTCTATAAACCCTTGATTTCCCTCAAGGTTTCCTCGGCGCATTTTCTCCAGCTGAAGCCCTTGGCCCGTTCCAATCCTTTCTGGGACAAACCCAAACGGAGCTTCTCATCGGTCAGGACAATCCGTAATTTCTCAGCTATATCTTCTTTCTGATCCTTGTCAAAATAAATCGCCGCTTCTCCCGCCACCTCCCTTAATACCGGAATATCAGAAATGGCTGCCGGCAAGCCGCAAGCTAAAGTCTGCATGACCGGAATACCGAAGCCTTCATAACGAGAAGGAAAAACGAAAGCTGTTGCCCCGTTATAGATGCTAGGCAGATCAGCCTCAGCCACCCAACCCAACATCACTACTTCGGAATTCAGATTATATTCTTCGATGATATATTTAATCTCGTCATAACCGAAACCGGCATGCCCGATCAAAACCAGCTTTGTCTTGATCTCCGGATGATTTTCCTTCAAAAGAGCCAGAGCCTCGATCAGCATCGGGATATTCTTTTTCTTTTCAACCCGTCCCACTGAAAGCAGGTAAGGATAATTCAGGCCATATCGATCTAGTACTCGAGAAACTTCATCTTTATTATCAATCTTCTTATAAACTAAGTTATCATAACCATTATGGATAACAACGATCTTCTTCGGATCAGTTTTATAAACCTCCACTATCTCTTTCTGGCTATTATGGGAAACTGTAATGATTCTCTTGGCATGGCGCAAAGCATAACGAGTCGACCAATCTAAATAAGCCGTCGGATCATATTTAAAACCCTTACCGGTCAAGAACAAAATATGCTTGACAATGAAGATTATCAAACTGCGCAAAAATGGCCGGCCGCGATCGACAGTCTGCTCAGCATAAACCGCCTCTTCTTTCTTGAAAGCGATATCATGGATAGTAGTTATCGTCCGGCGCGGATGGAATAACGGGATAGAATGAGCCGGAACAAATAAAACCCTGGGTCGGCAAAAGACCATCTCAATGGTCAATCTCCCCAAGGTCCAAAAATATTGCCAAGGCCAGCGCAAGACCTTGCCGCTAAAATTCTGATGAGTATCGATAATCTCCTTCAAATCATCGCCAAAAGGCTTGTCTGAATAAAGAATATATTTGTTTTCGCTATCAATTTCCGCGAAATTCTTAATCAAATAATACGAATACCATTCCGTTCCAGTCTTGTAAGTCCGATTGGCTCTGGAGGCATCAATGCCAATAGTCATATTACTTGGCCGCCAAGATACTGCGCTTGTAAGAATCTAGATTATCCAAGGCAATACCGGTTCCTTTAGCTACGCATAATAACGGGTCATCGGCAATATAAGCTGAAACGCCGATAGCTCGAGAAAATAATTGATCGATATTCCGAAGCAAAGCACTACCACCAGAAATAACAATTCCTTTGTCGATAATATCAGCCACCAACTCTGGAGGAGTTTCCTGCAAAATTCTCTTAGTCGCATTCAAAATTTCTTCCAATTCACTCTGGATAGCTTCTGTCACATCATCACTGGTAATAATAATAGTCCGAGGCAAACCATTGACTGAATCGCGGCCATTGATTTCCATGCTTAACTTCTCTTCATCGGATAAGAATAAGGCTGAACCAACTTTAATCTTAATCTCTTCTGCTGTCCTTTCGCCGATTACCAGATTATGTTTCTTCTTGATATATTCCAGAATAGCCAAATCAAATTTATTTCCGCCGACACGGACAGAAGTCGAAGCAACCACGCCACCCAAAGAAATAACTGCCATTTCAGCCGTACCGCCACCGATATCGACAATCATATGTCCAGCTGCTGAACTGATCGGTATATCAGCTCCAATAGCCGCTGCTACCGGTTCCTTGATGATATAAGCTGCCTTTGCACCAGCCGCCAGAGTCGCTTCGATTACCGCTCTTCTCTCAGTCGAAGAGATGCCGGCCGGAACCGCTACCATGACTTCCGGACGGAAGATACGCATACCGCCCAAAGTCTTATTGATAAAATATCGGATCATCGCTTCAGTAGTCTTGTAGTCAGCAATCACTCCATCCTTCAAAGGACGGAGAGCGATAATAGTGTCTGGAGTCCTTCCTAACATATCCTTAGCTTCATTACCCACAGCTAAAATCTTCCGGTCATCAACCGACACTGCCACCACACTAGGCTCGTTGATAACCACACCCCTCTTAGGCAAGTAAACCAACGTATAAGTTGTACCTAAATCGATACCGATTCTCTTGATAAACATATGATTTCTTTAATAATATATGACAATATTAACGCATTAACAGGGTTTAGTCAATAAAAACTAATAATTATTATAAGTATTGTCAGATCGCCTTTCAACCGCCAAAACCATAATTTCACCGCTCTTCTTGACCTGAAAGATAATTCTAAGTTTTCCCCTTCTAATTCGATAGATATCCAGGCTATTCTTTAATTTTTTCAAATCAAAACCGGATAAAGAATTACTCCTTATCCGCTCTAAAACTTTTTTAATTTCAGCCTTTTCTTTGGCTGACAATTTATTAATAGCCTTAACAATCTTATCCATAGATTAAAGACGAGACAATAATTCGTCAATATTGACACCGCCCTTTTTTATCTTAGTAAAATCAATAACCTCCTCCCACTCAGCCTCCTCAGAAACTGGCGCTATCTTGAATATCGGCTTGCTTTGCTTCAGCACGATAAAAGACTGCCCGGATTTAACTTTAGTAGCATATTTTTCCATATTAAGACGCAGGTCCTTTAAAGCAATTAGATTTTCCATATTTTTTGGGTTAATAAAAAGTTATCTTTAGTTTAACAAAAGATTAGCCCCAAGTCAAGCAAAAAAGACCAGGTGAAATCTGGTCTTTTTTTGAATATCTAAAAATAGCAAAAATTATTTCTCAATCTTCTTGGTAAAACCCTCAAAAGCTTTCAAGATTTCTACTGGGGTCACGAAGACTACAGTATTAGATTGATCGGAAGATAAGTCATTAATAGACTGCAAAGTTCTCAGATGAAGGGCACCGGTCGAAGCTGACAAGATATTAGCCGCTTTAGCGATGTTCTCGGAGGCAGCCACTTCACCTTCAGAATTGATGATCACTGCCCTCTTCTCTCTTTCCGCCTCAGCCTGCTTGGCGATAGTCCTTTCCATTGATTCCGGCAAAGAGACATCCTTCAACTCGACATTATTAACCTTCAAGCCCCACTCATCAGTTTCCTTATCGACAATCTCCCGAATACGGTCAGCAATCTTGTCGCGTTGGGATAATAACTCATCTAAAGTGACCTCGCCCACGATATTTCTCATAGTAGTCTGAGCATATTGGGAAATGGCGTAATAAAAATTTTCCACTTCGATAATCGCTTTAGCTGGATCGGCAATCTTGTAATAGATAACGGCATTAACGGTTACCGGCACGTTATCCTTGGTGATAGCTCTCTGGTCCGGAACGTCAACGGCCTTGATACGCATATCGACTTTCTGAAAGGTTTGAAAAACTGGAATCAAGATCTTCCAGCCTGGCTCCATGACTCCGGAAAATTTTCCCATGGTAAATTTGACTCCACGCTCATATTGGTTGATCTGCTTCAAACAGACAACGAAGAACACGATCAAAACGATTAATAGCCAGTATAGCGGCATATTTTTGTAGTTAGTTTATAATATTTTATTTATAAAAATTATTCTTTCCGCAAAGCCTCGATCGGATCCAAACTGGCCGCTCTTTTGGCCGGATAGACACCAAAAGAAATACCACAAGTAAAGGCAAAAATCAAGGAAATCACAAAAGCTTTCAAAGGCACAGAGAAAGTCCAATTAAAACCGGCCAGATTCGCTCCCACGCTAATTAGCCATGAAAACAACACGCCGCCGATAATACCCAATATTGCCCCGACCAAAGTGATCAGCACTGCCTCCACCAAGAACTGGATCATGATATTATTGTAATTCGCCCCTATAGCCTTCCTCAATCCGATTTCTGCCGTTCTCTCACTCACTATGACATACATCACATTCAAGATGCCGACGCCGCCAACGATCAAAGAGATGATGACAATAGCCAAAAGCAGCCAAGTGATAGCATCGGTAACCGTATTCAAGGTCTGCATCATGTCTTCCATGGTAGAAACCCGGAAATCATCCTTGCTCGGATCGCTGATATCATGATTCTCGCGCAAGATATATTTTATCTCTTCCGCCGTATCCGCCACAGCCTTCTCATCGACGAATTCATGGACCATATACATCAGATAATCGATACCCATGATTTTCTTCTGCAAAGTCCTGATCGGAACATAAACGTAATCATCAAAGTCCATGCTCATCACCGCGCCCTTAGGCTTAGCCACTCCGATTACCTTGAACTTTGATTTGCGCAAAGTAATATATTTTCCGATCGGATCAGAATCGCCAAACAGTTTCTCTTTCATCTTACTACCCAGAACCACCACCTGAACCAATGATTTATCCTCCTCATCGCTGAAAAAATTACCCTGAGCGATTTCCATCTTGTCGATCTGAGCATAATCAGCACTGACGCCGAAAATGAAGGACTTGCGAGACTCATTGCCATAGCTGACTTTTTCTTGGCTCAATACAGCGCCATAACCGCCGCTGATATTATTCAACTTCTTTACGTCATCCACATCCTCAAGCGTCATAGTTGTAACCTGCACGCCGGAAGCGATAGCCATCGCACTATCCGTTTCTCCGGAACTGCCCTTCTTCCCGGTTGGCACCCGAACCTCAGTCTGGATAATATTAGTGCCGAAAGATTGCAGCTGGTCAACTAATAACCCTCGAATTCCCTCACCCGCTGAATAGACGATAATGACACTAGCAATACCGATCGCGATACCTAAAACAGTCAATAATGTCCGCGACTTATTGGACACCATCGACCGTAAAGAAATCTTGATTGAAGTGATAACATTATTCATAACTTAGAGCTTCAACCGGCTCCAAACGGCTCGCTTTCCGCGCCGGATAGATACCGAAGATTAAGCCGATAAATGTAGAGACTGATAAAGCTAAGAGGATAGAGGAGAAAGTAACGACAAAGCTATAATTATAACCCAAACTATTAACCACCAGATAGACCAGCCAGGACAAGAATATGCCGAAGATGACCCCGATAGTTCCGCCGATCAAAGTTAAGGTAACCGCCTCCAACAAGAATTGAGAAATGATATTATTATTATTAGCTCCGACCGCTTTCCGTAAACCGATTTCTCGAGTTCTCTCATTAACGCTAATCAACATAATATTCATAATACCGATTCCGCCGACAATCAAAGATATAGCAGCCATAGCAATCAAGAAATACCGGAGAGCATTGGTAATGGTAGTTATCATATCCAAAGCTTGAGCCATGCTCCTAACAGAAAAATCATCATCGGCTCCGCTATCATCAGTTATATCATGACGATCACGCAATAAGTATTCTATATTAGAAATGACTTCATCGACATTCTCTTCACTGTCGACTTTAGCCCGCAAAAAACTCAAATAATTGACGCCACTGATTAATTTCTGAGTAGCGCGCAATGGGACATGAATCTGGTCGTCATAATCGACAAATAAGACTTTGCCTCTTTCCGCCATAACTCCGACAACTTCGAAGACTTGCTTCTTGATCTTTATCTGACGGCCGACAGCATCGGAGTCACCGAATAATTCTTTCTTCACTGTCGATCCCAAGACCACCACCCGAGCCATATTCTTATCTTCTTCATCGGTGAAAAAACGGCCCTGAGCCACTTCACCGCCCTCGGTATCCAGATAGCCGGAGGAAGCGCCATTGATATTCGCTTCATAACTATTATCCCGCCAGGTAGCCGTGGCTAAAGACCGGGAATAACCAGCCGCTGAAACAACGTGAGGTAATTTTTTAACAGCCTCCATATCCTCGTCAACCAAAGTAGTAATGACCACGCCCATAGCTGTAGCTGGCGGACCATTGGATTCGGACTTGCCCGGCAAAACTCCGACCAAATTGCTGCCAGTGCTCTTGATCTGATCCAGAATCAAGCTCTGAGCTCCGGCTCCCAAAGAAATAATCAGGACTACGGCTCCAACACCGATAATAATGCCGAGCATAGTCAAAAAGCTCCGACCCTTATTGGCCAGGAGCGCTTTGACTGAAATCCTAATCGATTCTTTGACCGGAAAAACCATATAAAATTATTTTATCAATTCACCATCCCTGGCA
Source organism: uncultured Gammaproteobacteria bacterium (assembly GCA_964639785.1). Lineage (GTDB taxonomy): Bacteria > Patescibacteriota > Patescibacteriia > Patescibacteriales > UBA12465 > CG1-02-41-21. The sequence goes on along the minus strand of CAZXEE010000002.1, from coordinate 148,831 downwards.
AAACGACGTTTAGCCACCAGCTCATCGCTGACAATTAGACCATCCTTGATTCGCAGGATACGTTTAGCATGCTCTGCAGTATAAGTTTCATGAGTAACCAAAATAATAGTATTGCCGGCATCATTCAGCTTCTGCAGGATCTCCATGATCTGGGTGCCAGACTTGGAATCCAAGTTGCCGGTCGGCTCGTCGGCGAAGATCACCGACGGCTCGTTAACCAAGGCCCGAGCGATAGCGACACGCTGTTTCTCACCGCCAGAAATCTGGTTAGTATGATATTCCAAGCGATGTCCCAAGCCAACGCTCTCTAAAACCTCTTTAGCCCGAGCATCGGAATCATGGCGATGATCAGAATAGATTAAAGGTAATTTCACATTTTCCAGAACCGTAGTCCGAGGCAATAGATTAAAGGCCTGGAACACGAAACCGATCTTGTCATTCCGGAACTGGGCCAACTGATTATCATTCAATGTAGAGACATCCTTCCCTTCCAAGATATATTGCCCAGAAGTCGACCGGTCCAAAAGTCCCAAGATATGCATCAAGGTACTCTTGCCCGATCCGGACGGACCCATGATAGAAACGAATTCGCCTTTATCAATATTAAACGACAAACCATGGAGAACGCTGGTCACAACGTCTCCTGTAACATAGTCCTTCTTTAGATCACGGATAGAAATCAACATATTTTTATTTTCCATTCTTAACGAAAGTAATGATAGCATCCCCTTCTTTCAACTGGTCAGAGATTACTTCTACCATGCCTTCATTGCCGCTCAAGCCGACGCTAACCGGAATTTCCTCCACTTGATTATTAGCCCGCAAAACTCGAGTAAACTTGCCATCCCCGGCTTTTTCCAAGATAGCGCGGGATGGAACAGCCAAGACATTTTCTTTGCTATTAGTGGTAATAGTGACATTAGCAGTCATGCCAGACTTGATATCCTTTACTGTCTCGCCATCATCGGTCAGCTTGATCTTGACCTTATAATAAATGACGTCCTGAATGGAAGTCGAAGCCGGTTCGATGAAATAGACTACGCCTTGGAACTTGCGGCTCTCACCGAAAGCATCAAAGGTAATAGTCACCTGGTCATTAGTCTTGACCTTAAAGATATCTGACTCAGAAATATCAACTTCAATTTCAAAATTATTCTCAGTCAACATAGCGATTACCGCCTTGGAAGAATTAACCTGTTCGCCGATTTCATAATTGATCTTAGTGATCTGACCGTCCATCGGTGCGGAAATAACATTATCGGTTACCTGCTTCTTGATCAACTCCAGATTAGCTTCAGCTTGAGACACTTGAGCCTTAGACAAGACGACATCCTCGATCCGAGCCGAAGTCTTTACCTTAGCTAATTGTTTCTGGGCAACATCCCAAGCTTCCCGGCTGGTATCTATGCGGGACTGGGCTGAAGCCAATTGCTGGCGACCGCTGGTCTGGGCCGAATTCAAGCTATTCTGAGCGGTCTTAATAGCATCAGCCAAAGATATAGTTGAATTCTTCAAAGTATGGTCAGCTGTCTGTACAGCTGAAATACCGGAATTAACGATACCGATGTGGGAATTAACATTAGTCTTGAAAGTTTCCAAAGTAGTCTGAGTGAAGGTTGAGGAAGTGATCGAATTTTCCAAGACATTAAAAAGATTATTCATGGTCTGGAAAGTGCTATTCAGATAACTCAAAGAGCTCTTCACCGCCTTGTTGATATTAGCATCGGTCGGATTACTCCTAGCCGAATCCAAATCATTGATCGCAGTTGATTTCAAGACTAGAGACTGGTCATAATAGGTATCGGTATTGAATAGATAGATGGTATTCTTGATGCTTAAGAAATTCTTGATATCGTTATCGCTCAGAATCCGATTAGCGTAATCCAAAGCTACGCCAGCAGCTACGATCTTGGAATCCATCGTGGTAATCAAACTATCCCGATTATTATTAATAGATTGCTGATAAGAATTTACAGATGGGTCGCTGGATTGCAAATCAGACAATTTCTTCTGAGCCTGAGCGATGGTTTCATCGACACTATCCTTGGTCTTATTATAGTCCTCTAAAGCAGCTTGATAAGAAATCTTGGCAGAATTAGCTTGGGATTCATAAACAGCGATCTCACTCGGAGTCGAACCGGCCAAAAGTTTGCTTAGGTTGGCTCGAGCGACATTCAAAGCAGACATAGCTTCTTGCTGCTTGATCAGCAAAGAACTCTGATCCAATTCAGCTAACACCTGATCTTTTTTGACCAAGTCTCCCACTTTGACCCCGACTTTACTCAACTTCCCCATCTGAGGGAAATTGAGCTCTAATTCTTTCTTGGCCTTAACCGTGCCGACTTCGCTGACAGTCTGGACTAAATTACCCTTTTTCAATTCGACGGTAGTATATTCCGCCTTAGGCTGACTATTCTTAGACCAGAAATAAATCCCGGCACCGGCGAGAATGACTATGATAATGATTATTATCCATTTCTTTTTCTTTTTCATATTGATTATTTGATTAAATATTTTAAGAAATTTTATGTAAGATTGATAAGAATGACTCCTTTTCCGATTCGCTCAACTGGTTTATATGCTTTTCGATTATCCCCGTCATCCTTTTGAAGCTATCATGCAACAGTTTTCTCCCAGTCTCAGTAATCTGCAGCCTTATCGCCCGGCGGTCAGATTCATCTCCGATTCGTATGATAAAACCCCGCTTTACCAAAGAATTAACCACGGAAGTAGCTGAAGGCGGAGAAATATGCAAAAAATTAGCGATTTCTTTCATATTGGCCGAACCGTTCTCCTCTACATAATGCAAAGTATGCATATGCAAAAAAGAGCAATCGGTCAAATTGCTTTCTTCCCTAACTCTTTCTCGCAAGACTTGTCCGGCATTAAAAATGGAACAGATCAAATCTTTAGTAATCCGGCTTGTCATAATTATTTAGAAACTATAATAGTTAGATATTCTAAATAATAGCAAGCGGGCTGAATTATGTCAATAATTTGATTCAACTACTCTAAAACTAAATCATTCTCTTCGGCATCATCAGCTGAACTATCATCTACTTGCTTATTTTCAATGATTTTCTCAACATGAGAAACGAATTCATCGACATCCAATTCACTCTTCAAGAAATAATAATTAGCCCCCAAACCGACGCTGCGAGTCTTGGAATCCTCATCACTTAAATCAGTAAAGATCAGGACTTGAACATCAGATGTTTCATCATCATTCTTGATTCTCTTCAAGATTTCCAAACCATCCAATTTTGGCAAAACCAAATCCAAGATAACATATCCCGGCTTAGTCGCCTTGATCCGATTTAACAAATCCTCCAACTCTTCGTCAGCGGCACTGATTTCGACATCATAGCCGTCAGAGGTAAAATGATCCTGCAAACCGTATAAGATACTTTCTTCATCCTCGATTATAAAAACTTTTTTAGACATAAGTTTAGATTTAATTTTAATCTATTTTGTTTAATTGATTTTTATCTTGGCTGCAACCTCTTCTGCCTGATTCAATTCATACTTTCCCCCATGCCAAAGCTGCAGACCATCGGATTCATGCCGAGGGATGACATGGAAATGGAGATGATGGACAAGCTGGCCAGCAACCGGATCATTGTTCTCGTAAACATTATAACCCAAAATCCCTAAATTATCTTTCAAGCTCTTCCCCACCTTCTTGACCGTTCTCAGGACAGCCCCCAAAACATCCTCCGGAACTTCTTCGAAGTTAGCAAAATGCTTCTTAGGCATTACCAAGGTATGGCCCGGATTAACCGGACTGACATCCAAGAAGGCGATAGATTCATCATCTTCATAGACTTTATAAGCCGGAATCTCACCGGCGATTATCTTGCAAAATATGCAATCCATAAATTTAAGCTATTTTATAAGGCGAATTAGGGTCGATTTCCCAACGGATCTCATCGATCTCCTCCGACTTGTTCTCACCTTTATATAATTTGTCCGGTAAATTGACAGAAAAAGCGCCATTGGCTGAAACGCACTTGTAACCATGAACCACTCCCGGAGGAACGATTACCGCGCAAGGATTGGATTCCCCGACCACTGACTTGAAATATTCGCCATTAGTCGCTGAATTTTCTCTTCTATCCCATAAATGAAGTTCAAAATCACCCGGTCCGGCAAAGACGAAGAGATCACTCTGATGGACATGCTCATGCGGACCGCGAGAAATTCCGTTATTGGTATAGCTGATGTAAGACATTGCCGGCTGATATTTGTCTTCGTCCTGGCGATAGACTTCGGCTAACCAGCCTCGATCATCGCTATATTTTTTCAAATCTTTGATAATAACTCCTTCGATCATATTATTATATCTTACATTTTTTTAAATCAGATTTGATCAACAGGCCATTTTGAGCTCCGATTTCCGAAACAACCGCGGCCGTATTATGAACTCCCAAAAGCATTGCCCGTTTGACATCGCCATCATACATTTCCAGTCCGGCCAAGAAAGAAGAATGGAAAGCATCACCGACACCGGTAGTATCCAGACGCTTCTGGCCCTTGATAATATTCTGGTGATAGAAATTAACTCCATCATAGAAATCAGCTCCCTTCTTGCCATTAGTAATAACCACCATCTTCGGACCGAAAGACTTAATCGTCAACAGTAAGTTTTTGATATTGTTCAAGAATTTGAAATCATCAGCCTTATACTTCCCTGTGCTGAGCACTAATTCCACCGCTTCATCCTGGTTAACACAGAAAATGTCGGTCTTCTTCAGAAATTTAGAAATCTTCCGGACACCGCCATGCAATTGTGATTCTCCCGGATTCCAGATTTTCTTAGTTCCAGAAACCGAGAATATCTTTTCCAAGGTTTCCTGCCAATAATCACCAGACAAAGAAGCGATATAAGTCCATCTAGCCTGTTTCAACATTGAGACATCCTTAACTCCTAGACGAAGCTCGACATTAGCACCCCGATGGGAAAAAATGATCCGTTCATTACCTTTGTTAATAACTATGAAAGAAAAGCCGCTAGTATCTTTCCTGGCAATCTTAACCAAACTGGTATTTACCTTCCGATCCTTGAGATTGCGGATAATATCACGACCCCGTTCATCGCCGCCCAAGCAAGAGATAATCGCCGTCTTGAAGCCTAAACCGCTCAGATTGACTGCCGTATTGGCCGCACCGCCGCCAAAAGTAGAATAGACCCGATCAATCCCGATCTTGGCGCCATATTCGAAAGCGATCAATTTCTGATGCAAGACATCCTTCTGGCTTTCCAAAAGCAAGCCTTCATGGGTATAGAAAGAAAAATCTTCAGTCGCTCCACCGATAGTGATAACATCGTATTTCATAAAGATATTTAAATAATTCTTTAAAATTATAGCACAATTCTAGCGCTTATCCAAGAAAACCGGCTTGAGTTTGGTAGTGGTCAGATTCATTACCCAGAAGAACAAGAAGACTATCCCCAGGTTCCAAGCCAATTCTAATCCCAATCCTTGCCAAAAATTAGCCTGCCACAAAAAGAATTTTCCATCAGACAAAAAAGCGCTTAGATAAAACAGGAAATAAAGGACAAAATTATAAAACAAGGTGGTGAAGAAAGTCAGAGCTAAAAAAGAGTAAGCCGAACGGTTGGTAAACCAATTAGCCAACAAGAAGTCAGCCAGAAAAACCGTCAAAAATAAAGTTAAGCTATAAAACCCAAAAAATTGGAAAGAAAAAATGTCCATCAATAGTCCCAAGCCCAAAGCCAAAAATATAACTTTCCGGAAATCAAAGAAAAACAAGAATAGGATCAAGGCCAGAAGGATTAGATTGATCCGACTATAAACATAAGGCAAGGAATTGACTAACGATAACTGAAAAAAGACAGCAATTAATAAAAAGGCAATATAAAGGATGGCAGAGAAATATTTTTTCATAATCTTATGGCTAAGGTAAAACCACTGAGACTACTCCTAAGTTATCGAAATTAACCAGAGGTTCGACATTGATATTCTGCCAGACATCATTCTCATTATTGTTAATCTGGCTGACCCGTCCTAATACTAAACCGGCTGGGATATCTTTTTCCAAGCCTGAAGTCACCACGATATCGCCCTGATTAACTTTTTCCGTCTGACCGACAAAATTGATCTTGACGGTTAATCCCAGATCACCCTCAGTCACGCCGATGGTCCGATTCTGATTCAAGACGCTAACCGCTAACTTGCAAGAGCTATTGACCAGCAAGCAGACCCGAGAAGAATTCTCCTTAACCTCCAACACCTTTCCCACCACTACGCCTTGGCCGTTGATAACCGCCAAACCAGGAATCAAATTATTCTTGCTGCCCTTGTTGATAATGATATTCTGGCCATATTTGACGGCATCTAAGAAATTTTCTTGAGAAGTGACATTAGCCAGAACATAATCGTTCTTCTTTTCACCAAAGAAATTAAGATACTCTCTCAACTTCTGATTTTCATCTTCCAATTCTTTGAGCCGAGCATTCTCCACCACCAAGCTGCTAACCTGACTCTCCAAATCATTAACCTTGGCATTCAGATCGATTTGGGAAGCCGCCTGGTTATGCTCTTCCCTCCAACCGGAACCAAAACCATATAACTTCCCGAACACCGGCTGGCTAATCCGGATTAATATTTTTTCAAACGGCGATAAAAGTCCGATAAAATGAAAAAAAATAAGTAGTCCGGCAACTACTATTATTTTTGTATGTTGTTTAATTCTGTTCTTAGGCATATTACATCAGATTCGGCAAAACCATAACCTTTTCCAAGAGCCTGTCATCGGCGAATAAAAGACCGGTGCCTCGAGCCATACAGGTCAGAGGATCATCGACTACGACTACCGGGATCTTAGCTGCCGCTGAAATCAAATCGGCTAAGCCATAAAGCAAAGCGCCGCCGCCAGTCAGATAAATGCCGCTCTCATAGATATCAGAAACTAACTCCGGCGGAGTTGATTCCAGAGTCAATTTGATATTATCAACCATCTTGCTGATTGTCCGGCTGATAGCCTCTCTAACCTGAACGTCTGTAACTATGATAGATTTAGGCAAACCATTGATCAAATCACGGCCGCGGACTTCCATTTCACGCGGTTCGTCAAAAGGAATAACTGAACCCAGTTGAACCTTGATCTTTTCAGCCAACTGTTCTCCGATCAATAAATTAAATTCCTCACGGATATAATCGATAATATTATTATCCAATTCATTGCCGGCAAAACGGAGGGACTTATAAGAAACGACGCCGCCCAAAGAAATAACTGCGATATCCGTAGTGCCGCCACCGATATCAACCACCATATTGGCGGTCGCATCCAAAACCGGCAAGCGAGCACCGATAGCTGAAGCCATAACTTCTTCCACCAGATAGACTTTACGGGCTCCGGCTGACTTAGCAGCGTCTTCTACCGCCTTCTTCTCCACCTCAGTGATATCAAGCGGAATACCAATGATCACCCGAGGACGAGGAATCAAAGAAAAATTCTCATTATGGACTTTCTTGATAAAATATTTCAACATCTTTTCCGTCACTTCAAAATCAGAAATAACGCCATCGATCAATGGCTTGATAGTCTGGATATGGCCCGGGGTCTTGCCGACCATCTTCTTAGCTTCACGGCCAATTTCCAAGATTTCAGTGGTCCGGCTGTTAATAGCAACCACGCTCGGTTCGTTAATAATAATGCCTTTTTTATCGACATAAACCAGAGTATTCTTAGTACCTAAATCAACCCCTAAGTCATGACCGAAACGGCTGAATTTTGCTAATAAATTTCCAAACATGGTATTAATTGCTAAGTTTATTGATAATTTGATCTAATGGAATTATTTCCATCTGATCGCTGGTACGAGCCTTAAGCTCAGCTCCGCCAGCTTGCAAGGTCTTGCTTGAGATAACTAAACGATACGGGCAACCGATCAAGTCGGCATCGGCGAATTTCTGTCCAGCTCCGATATCCTCCCGGTCATCAAACAGCACTTCGATATTATTTTTAATTAATTCAGCATAAACCTTTTCAGCCGCTTCATTCTCTTTCAAAGACAATAAATGAATCTTGAATGGAGCAATGCTTTCTGGCCAGATAATTCCCTTTTCATCATTAAAGACTTCCACTATAGTTCCCATCACCCGACTCGGACCCATACCGTAGCAACCCATGATAACCTCCTGAGCCTGTCCGTTGTTATCCATATATTTCATATCGAAAGCGCTGGAAAATTTAGTGCCCAACTTAAAGATATTACCAACCTCGATCGCCTTAGCCTCAGTCAAATCAGAGCGATTGCAAACTGGACAGAAATTATGTTCTTCAATTATCTCCCTGTTAACAGCTACTCGGCAATCTGGGCAGATATAGATGCGGTCTTCACCAGCCTCGGTTAAAGTCTGAAACTCATGAGAAAACTTGGAAAAAGCTCCGCCGGAAGAATAGGTTAAATAAGTTAGATCCTTCAAACCCAATCTTTCGTAAATACGGAAATAAGCCGCTTTAACTTCTTCATAATATTTATCCAGATCAGCCTGATCGACATGGAAGGAATACATATCCTTCATCAAAAATTCCCGGCCGCGCAATAATCCAGCCTTAGCTCTTTTCTCATTCCGAAACTTAACCTGGATCTGATAGATTGATTTCGGCAATTCCTTGTATGAGCATAGAAATTTTTTAGCCAATGGGGTAACTATTTCCTCATGAGTAGCACCTAAAGCATATTCCTTGTCATCGTTACCTGTTAACTTGAACAAAGCATCGAAATTATCCCAGCGGTTAGTGGCCTGCCAAACTTCTTTCGGGGTCAAAGCGGTCATCAAGACCTCCTGACCGGAAACAGCGGCCATCTCTTCCCTGACTATATTATTAATCTTATTCAAGACCCTTAATCCCAGTGGCAGGAAATTATAAATACCGGCGCCCACCTTGTCGATGAAGCCAGCCCGAATCAAAACCTGGGCATTGAAGCTGGTTTCATCCTTAGGGGTTTCTTTAGTCGTTTTGGTAAATAATTGTGATTGTTTCATAGATTATACGCTACCTTATTTTCTCATATTTTTCAAGGCCTCTTTGAGCCGAGTCCGACTATCAATAATACTAGGAGAAACCGCCCTCAAAGCCTCGCGCGCTTCCAATAAAGAGTACCCCAGGGCCATCAAGGCATCGATTTCATCGCTACCCGCCGAATTAAGGCCAAAATCATCCATAGAAGCACCGCCTAATTTGACAACCTTGCTCCTCAGCTCCAGAACCAAGCGTTCAGCTGTCTTCTTTCCAATCCCTGAAACCTTAGTCAAAAGCAAAGAATCTCCTCGAGCGATAGATTGGACAATCTCTGGCGAAGTTGCCGCTGACAAGACCCCTAAAGCTGACTTTGGTCCGATGCCTGATACCGACAAGAGCAGATTAAATAATTCTAAGTCTTCAACGCTTTTAAACCCATACAAATCAGAAGCGTCTTCACGGATATGATGATAGATATAGAAAGCTTCCTCTAATCCGACCTTCACTTCCTGTAATAATCTCTCACTTAAAGAGATGCCATACCCAACACCAGCCACATCCAATATCAATGAGCCATTATTCTTATAAATGATTTTTCCTCTTAAGTATGAAATCATAATCGATTATTTTATCTTCCGTCTCAAGACAGCCAAAACAGGAACTTCCCGGCCAGATAAATTATTTATATACACCTTTTGTCCGCCTCCGCCGCCATGGGCCTCAACGGTTTTCCGGCCGCTTTTGAAATCAGTCATCTCTCCGGCCTTGAACTTAATTATATCATAAAAAGGCAAGACAAGCTCCAACTGGTCATCGGCCTTAATGGTATTATGAACCTGGACTAAAATCTTTTCAGCATCACTTTTGATAACTTGCCCGCAGAATTCCCAATCAGGAATATTGTGAGAATTGGCCACATTCTGCTCAGCCTTGTCACCCAGCAAGAATCCGGTGGTATAACCACGGTGAGTAATTTTTGTGTTCAGTTCTCCCGATAAAGCCGGAATCTTCTTGATATCATCCAAGGCGGATCGATAAATACCGATGATATTAGCCAGATAATAAGCACTTTTAGCCCGACCCTCAATCTTGAAGCTAGTTATTCCGGCCTTGATCAACTCCGGCAGATATTTCAAAAGACATAGATCCTTAGAATTTAACAGATAGGTACCATGAGTCTCTTCCACTAACTCCAACACCTCACTATGTCCATGCGGCTTGATAAAGACCTCGTATTCCCAACGGCAAGGCTGAACACAATCACCCAGATTAGCGCTGCGCCCAACCATATCCTTGCTTAAGAAACAGCGACCGGAATAAGCCATGCACATCGCGCCATGGACGAAATATTCCAATTCCATCCGCGGGCAAGCCTTGTGAATCTCTTTAATCTCTTTTAAAGTCACTTCCCGACCCAGAATGATCCGTCGTACCCCCTGCTTATACCAGAATTTCACCGCTGCACCATTAGTACAATTAGCTTGGGTTGAGAGATGGATCATCACCTTAGGCAGGTACTTCTTGACCAGTTCCAAAACCCCCGGATCAGACAAAATAATGCCATCCGGCTTGACCCTATTCAATTTCTTGAGATAATTGGGTAGGAGCTTGATATGTTTCTCATGGGCAAAGATATTGACAGTGACATAGACCCGCTTCTTCAAGGAATGAGCATACTCGATAGCCTTCTCCACCCCCTTGAAGTCGAAGTCATTGATCCTGACCCGGAGAGAAAACTCAGGAATACCTAAATAGACCGCGTCAGCGCCATAGGCGAAAGCGGTCTTCATCTTGTCCGGATTACCGGCCGGAGCCAATAATTCTAATTTCTGTTTAATCTTCATATGATAATCAGTATAATATAAATCTGGGAATAAAAAAAGAGGTGAAAATAAGCTCTTTTATCATTTTCCCCATTAATCCATTGACTAAAATAGTAAAATATGCTATTATATAGCCATAATTAACCTAGTACCTAACAAAAAACAAGGAGGACCGCGCTATGAAGTATAAAGCCAAAAGAAGGATAGTGAAGAGCGGTTTAGCTCCCGCCTTCAAGATTAAATTATTAGGAAGAAATTCCAAAACAGCCAAAAAAGAAAAGGAAAAGAAAAAAAATAAAGAGGAAAGGGATAAAATGAAAGAAGAAGATAAAAAGAACCCTCCCAAAAAGAAAGAACAATTGTTCTATTTGTATCTCTCCTATCATAATTCCCGCTGCTGGTTGAATGACCCGGAAGTGGACGAAACAAATTTCCAAGAAACACAAAGGAACAACCCGGAAAAGATGGTTACCATCAGAAGGTTCCTGTTCCAAACCAAAGTTCCGATCAAAAAAATCCATATTCGGGCAATGACTTCAGAATACAACAATGATCGCCTGGAATATGTCAGCGACAAAGAAGCTGAGGAATAGCGCAAAACATTAAAAAAAGAGAATGAACCAATCATTCTCTTTTTTCTTTTTATCTAAAACTATTTCTTTAGCTTGATCCTTTCCAATACTTCCTTGATAAACTCATCCTTGCCGATTTCCCGATTCTCCTGGCTTCCCCGTTCCCTAACGGCCAAGTTGTCAGATTCAATTTCCTTGTCTCCGATTACCAACAGATACGGGATCTTCTCCTGGGTAGATTTTCTGATCTTGTTGCCGACAGTCTCATTGTGATCATCGACTTCTACTCTCAAACCGAATGACTTGAATTCCTTTTCCAGCTTCCGGCAGAATTCGATGTGCTTTTCACCGACAGACAATAACTTGATCTGGACCGGAGCGAGCCACAAAGGCAAGGCGCCGGCATAATGTTCAATGATAATTCCCATGAATCTCTCCATAGAACCCAATAAGGCGCGATGGATAACGACTGGGACTTTCTGGGTGCCATCAGCATCGTCATAATGGAGATCGAAACGCTGTGGTAATTGGAAATCCAATTGGATGGTAGCTAATTGCCACAATCTTCCTAGGGCATCCTTGACCTTCACATCGATCTTCGGACCATAGAAAGCGCCATCGCCTTCGTTGATCTGATAATTAAGACCGGCCTTCTCCAGAGCCTCTTTCAAGTTGGATTCGGCCAGATCCCAAGTAGCCTTCTCTCCCAAGAAGCTCTCCGGACGAGTTGAGAGATGGATCTCATCGATTTGCAGATTGAAAACGTTATAAATATTCTTGATTTTTTCCAATAGATTAGAGATTTCGGACATAATCTGGTCCGGACGGACAAAGATATGAGTATCATCCTGGCTCAAGCTCCTAACCCGAGTCAGACCCTGCAAAGTACCGGATTTCTCATTGCGATACAAAGTGGTAGTCTCAGCAATGCGCAAAGGCAATTCTTTGTATGAATGGATATCCCGCTTGAAGACCAACATGTGAGCCGGACAGTTCATCGGCTTGATACCCATATCAATATTATCTTCAGCGTGATGCAGACAGAACATATCTTCTTGATAATGGTCCCAATGGCCTGAAGTTCTCCAAAGATCAGCATTCAATAGCTGCGGAGTCCGAACTTCATGATAACCTTCGCCATAAGAATACTCTCGAGCGAACTTGGTAAGTTCCAGTAAGACGGTCATGCCTTTCGGTAAGAAGAACGGAATACCAGGAGCATACTCATGCATCATAAACAGATCCAATTCCTTACCCAGCTTGCGATGATCCCGCTTTTCCGCTTCTGCCAACAGATTCAGATGAGCATCAAGCTCTTCCTTGGTATCAAAAGCCAAGCCATAGATACGGGTCAACATCTTGTTCTTCTCATCACCGCGCCAATAAGCCCCAGCCAATTTATTCAGCTTGAAACTTCCGGCCAATATCTTGTTGGTCGATTCGACATGAGGACCGCGGCAAAGATCGCTGAACTTGCCGACAGTATAGATACTGACGACCGATTCTCCTTGTTCTTTCAAGCCTTCGATCAATTCCGCTTTGTAAATATCCCCGGCCGCTTTGAATTCAGCCAGAGCTTCATCAATATTCTTTTCTGCTCTGACAAAAGGCAGGTTCTGTTTTAAGAGATGGGACATCTTTTTCTCAATTTCCCTGAAGTCAGCATCACTGATCTTCTCATCGCCGAAATCGATGTCATAATAAAAACCATTTTCAATCGCCGGACCGATAGCCAGCTTGGCATTCGGCCAGATATCCAAGATAGCCGCGGCCATCAGATGGGCCAACGAATGGCGCTTAACCTCAATCGGTGTTTTTTCTTTTTCCATATATTTATTTTAGTTTATAAATAAAAAAATCTCGTTCCAATAATCCAAATAATGAATTACTAGAACGAGATCTTCTCGCGGTTCCATCTAGTTTCCTCGAACGGATCGAGGCTCTTAATCTAATCCTATCTGCAATTTAGATCCCTTTTAATTTAAAGGGGTTAGCCAGAAAATCCGGCTATTATGGTTGGTGGCCATAACAATCATCCGATAAGATTACTTATATGATAGCTTATCCAGCCCTAAAAAGCAATACCAGCCAATAAATGCTTGATTACTAGATAGCAGACGCCGATTACTAAAATAGTGCTTATTTCTTTCATAATAAGAATAATAAACCACAACTTTTCATAGAAGTCAAGATGAAACTACTTCTTCCTGGCCGCTAACTGTCCGCAAGCCGCAGCGATATCCGAACCGAAGCGATAACGGCTGGTCACCTTTATCTTCCTCTTCTTCAAGATATTCTCAAAATTCTTGAAGGTCTTCTCATCCACCGGATGGAAGACTGAAGTTTCATTATAGTTTATCAGATTGACTACATAAAGCGGCTTAGCCATGATAGCGGCTAAACGCTCAGCGGATTCATCGCTATCGTTGACATTCTTGATCAGCATGTATTCGAACATTACCTGGCGGTTAGTCTTGTCGATATAATAATCGACTGCCCGCAATAATTGGTTAATAGGATACTTTTGGCTGATCGGCATCAGGTCGGACCTGATCTTCTCATGAGCACTATGCAAAGAAATAGCCAGATTAACCTGTAACTTTTCCTTGGCCAAGCGCTTGATGCCATCAACTAATCCGGCGGTAGAAATCGAGATGTGGCGAGCGCCGATATGCAGGCCGTCAGCCTCGTTCAAGATCCTGATAGCGCTCATTACCTGGTCATAGTTCAAGAAAGGCTCACCCATACCCATGAACACCACATTATTGATAGTCGACTTAAAATTATCTTTCAGATAACGAGCCCAGAAGATAACTTGCTCAACGATCTCATTCTTGGTCAGATTGCGAGTAAAGCCAGAGGCGCCGGTAGCGCAAAAAGAACAGCCTAAAGGACAGCCGACTTGGGAAGAAACACAAACCGTTTCCCTCCCTTCCTTATGGCGCATCAGGACTGTTTCGATCTTAGCCCCATCAGACAAAGTAATTAGAGCCTTGAAAGATTTCTTGTCCCGAGCAGCCAGAACCTTGGCCTGAATATTGATCGGGCATTCAGCATTAAGCTTTTCTCGCAAGGCCAAAGGCAGATTACTAGCCTTTTTCCAATCGTCTATCAGGTCGCTGAAAAGCAACTTCTGAGCTTGTTTCAAGCGATAAGCCGGCTCACCCTTAAGGACTTCATAAAAATTATTGATATTCATAGTTAGGCTGCTTGGTCTAGGCGCTCTTCGATTTCAGCGCAGAAATTATCTAATATATTATTATCCGGCAATTCACCGGAGCTCTTCATGTTCAGGATATGGCGATAAGCGTCATTTATCAATTTAGCCTCATCCACTTTATAACCTAAGCGCTTAGTGGCTTTTTCAACTAATTCTTCTAAACGGACCTGCAAACGCTTAACCCTGTCTTCCTCACCCTCGCTTCCGAATTCGCTCTTCCCGATCCACAGACCATCGCTAGAATGGTCCAAGAAGAATTTGCTGAACTCGCTGACGCTCTTCTCATAATTCTTCCGATTTTCATCATAAGGTTGTCTTTCGAAATTATTCATATGATTATAATACAAATTAAGATTTAACCCATAATGGACTAAATCTTAATCTAAGAAAAATATTTTTTCAATCTATCTTACTTAACTTCCACATAGATCCGATCAACCAAGGCTGGAGAACGCTTCAGGAAGCTTGGGAAAAAATGAAGTTCAAAACTATCAATCTCCTTGATGCCTTTCAAATAATTCTCGATTTGAGGTTGATTCAGATTAACCAACTTGCTCTTATCGACAAAATCGGAATCAGCGGAAGCGACCCGGCTAGTAAAATCGACTTTCAAAGTAGCCATATTATCCTGAACATTATAACTTTCCAGCTGATATTGCAAGTTAGAACGATCAATTTCAGTCAAAGTGCTGTCACCGGAAGCGGTTGAAGCTGATTTTTTCTGGGCAATCTTGACGACATCCTCACTAGAGAAAGAAATGACATTGACGATATTCTTGGCCTTAACTGTAAACTGGCCCTTCTTATCACCCACCTTAGCATCTACTAATTCGATCTGGGCTGTACTCGAGCTAGTCTGATAAACTACCTGGTCATAACCATTCTTGGCCCCTACCTTATCCTTAACCTTCTTGACTAGTAAATCATTCAATTCCTGAGTAGTCTTATCAACATCAGCCTGGGTGATATATTTTTCTGAAATGGTGTTATAAGTGAAAGCAACTGAGCTTTCAGCATAAATCTTATCCTGCAAACCAGCCCATAATCCCGGAATGATGAATTTAGTCGGTGCGATGGCCATATCAGCTCCCGGTTTGTCAGGATAAACATCAGCCTCAACTGAACCGCCGGCCGGCACAGTAACAGCGTTCTTAAGGCGGAACAATTTATTATCAGCACTTAACAAGCGAGTAGTGGCCACTAAAGCCTGGCTCTTGGTGTAGTTATTGATTATCTTAACCTTGCCGGAAATCTCTTCACCTTTAACCTCTTCACCGCTAGCGGAATAAATGCCGCTTTCTTCAACTTCAATCCGGGTAATATTGCCTTTTACAGAACGTTCATTGTCAGCCGCTTGATTAGCACCATAAACATCGACTATCAAGCTCTCATTGACTGTCTGTTTGCTCGGGCTAACTACTACCGTCAACTTAACCATTACAAAATACAAGACTACCAAGACTAGGACGCAAGCTAAAGCGACAAAACGGAAAGCTAATTTCCGATAAGTATTGACTGAGCGATTAACAATCATATTCCCAGCCGCATTACTATCTGCGCTTTCAGCCAATTTATCCAACTCATCAGTGCTAGGTTCGATTGAACTCTTGGCCTGATTGACCTGCTCAGACATCATCTGAAAAAATTGCTTGCGAGAATCAAAAGCATCATTAAGCGGAGCGCTAGCTGGTTGAGGCGCGCTTTGGGTAGTCTCGGGAACGCTTTCTGTGATGCTAGGAGCGCTTTCAACAGCTACAGGAGCCGGTTCGACATCCACGGATTCAACCGGAGATATCTTTTCCAAGTGTGGTTGTTCTACCATTGATAAAAGCTCTTTGGCGGCATCAGCTTCGCTGCTTGCCTGCCGAGCATGAGCCTTATGGCTAGTCTTATGGACTCCGGCCGGCTTATGGCTTTTCTTGCTCAAAGTCATAGTTTTAAATTTAAATGATTTTTATTTAAGAAAGGAAATTTATTATTTAGAATTATAACATTTTTTTTAACTTTCAACAACATTGAGGGCTCCAGCAAAATCAGTTTTAATAGCCTCAATCAGCTCCGGATTGTAATTTACCTTGAATCCGGTCTTCAAGATATTATCGCTCTCTCCATTCTTGATCTTGAAATAGACTGAACTGTCTCCCGGATGAGCTAAGAATAAGCTGCGCAAGCGGTCTAATTCGCCGCTATCTAAATTCCGAACGAATATAATCCGTAAATCCGGTGCAATTGCTGTTGATGCGGCGGGAGCTTCTGCTATTTCCGGCTTAGCCACAGGCTTTTTAGCATAACGATACCTATTCCTTATATCATCTTTGCTATCCAATAATACCCGCTTGAAATCATCAATGCTTTTGACCGGATTATCCTCATCGAGAACCATCACCTTGTCAACCAATAACTTGGTCTCCTGATCTTTGTCAGAGACTTTTCCACGGCATAGCACTATCTTTCCAACCTGCCAGATGTCCGCTGTTTCTTGCAACAGCTTCGGAAAAACCAATAACTCGATATTAGTGATAGCATCCTCGATCTTCACGAACAGCATGGTCTGGTTACTACGGGTAATAATCTTCTTGACGACTGATATTACCCCGGCGGTATTAACGCCAAAATCCTGCTCATGCCCTTTCAACTCGATAAGAGGAATGATGAAACCGGAAAAATATTGGACGTAATGATTCAAAGGATGCTCGGTAATATAAAGGCCAAGAAGCTCTTTCTCCCAACGAAGAAAATCCTTTTCCAGAGCAGCTGGAGCCGGAACCAGCTTGGGATAGCTAGCTTCATAAAGATTCGGCGTATCGAAGAATAAGCTGACCTGCCGACTACTCTTCATTTTGACATTCTCCTTGTTGAAATTAAGCATCATCTCCAAGTTGGCCAATAATTCCCCTCTCTCGCCATAAGAATCCAGACCGCCAGCTTTGATCAAGCTTTCCATCGACTTCTTGTTGAGGTCGCGGTCGCCGATTCTTTCCAAAAAATTAAAAATATTAGTATAGGGGCCATTGGCTTTTCGCTCTTCGATGATCACATCACAGATATGGCCACCGACATTCTTCACAGCTCCCAAACCGAAACGGATGGTGTCAGTTTTTTCATTCTCTGAGACAGCTTTGTTTTCCGTCGTACCGCTAGTCACCACCGTAAAAGTAACGAATGATTCATTGACATCCGGAGGCATGATCTTGAGACCCATCTTGCGACATTCATCAATCTCGATAGCGATCCGATCAATATCATTCTGGTCGGCTGTCAGCAAGGCAGCCATGAATT
Source organism: uncultured Gammaproteobacteria bacterium (assembly GCA_964639785.1). Classification (GTDB taxonomy): domain Bacteria; phylum Patescibacteriota; class Patescibacteriia; order Patescibacteriales; family UBA12465; genus CG1-02-41-21. The sequence continues at coordinate 130,943 of CAZXEE010000002.1, read as the reverse complement.
CAGCCGGATAATGAGCTTTCAGATAAGCCGTCTGGTATCCGATTAAGGCATAGCAAGCGGCATGGCTCCGATTGAAGCCGTAACCGGCAAAAGGCTCGATAAATGAAAAGACTTTCTCGGCTAACTCTTTTTCAATCCCATTATTAACGCAACCGGCGATGAATTTCTCTTTCTGCTCAGCCAACAAAGTAGGAATCTTCTTACCCATCGCTTTTCTCAAAGTGTCAGCCTCACCTTTACTGAAACCGGCCAATTCACGGGAAATCTGCATGACCTGTTCCTGGTAAATCGCGACGCCATAAGTCTTCTGTAAGATCGACTCCAATTTCGGATGCAGATAAGCGATCTTCTTAGTCTGATGCTTGCCGGAAATATATTCCGGAATCCACTCCATCGGGCCCGGTCGGTACAAAGCCACCATAGCGATAATATCTTCGAATTCATTCGGTTTCAATTCGCGCAGATAGCGCTTCATGCCGGAACTTTCAAACTGGAAGACGCCGGTGGTTTCACCATGCTGAAATAAACTATAAGTATCTGGATCATCCAATGGGATCTTGTCGATATCTATCTCCACTCCCCTGGTATTCTTGATAATCCGCAAAGCGGATTCAATGATCGTCAAGTTCTTAAGACCCAAGAAATCAACTTTCAATAATCCCAGATCCTCAATCGGATGAAGCGAGTATTGGCAAACGACTTCCTTATCAGAAGAAGAAACATATTGGATCGGAGTATAGTCAGTCAAAGGATTCTTAGTAATCAGTACGCCGCAAGCATGCACCGAGGAATGCCGAGCCACGCCTTCTAAGGTCTTGGCATAATCCAGAATCCGCTTAGCCGCCGGTTCGTTCTGATAGATTTCTTTCAATTCAGAAACTTCACTCAAAGCCTGGTCCAACTTATAAAACATCGGGATCATCTTGGATATCCGGTCACAATAATCATACGGTTCATTGAGCACCCGACCGACATCACGGACAGCCGCTCTGGCCGCCATGGTTCCGAAGGTAATAATCTGGGAAACATGATCCTGCCCATATTTCCCTTCTACATATTCAATCACTTCCCCTCGGCGGATATCAGCAAAATCCAAATCAATATCAGGCATTGAGATACGTTCCGGATTCAAGAAACGCTCGAATAACAAATCATACTTGAGAGGGTCAAGATTGGTGATCCCAATCAGATAACAAACCAATGATCCGGCAGCGCTACCACGGCCAGGACCGACCACGATCTTGTTATCCTTAGCCCAATTGACGAAGTCAGCCACAATCAAAAAATATGAAGGCCAACCCATCTTGGTAATCACTTCCAATTCATAGTCCATCCGGGATTTGATCTTTTCAACTTCATCCAATGATAATTCGGGATAACCCTCGACAACTACCTTGTCCCCAACCAAACCATAGCGTTTTTTCAAGCCTTTCTCGCATAACTCGCGCAGATAGGAGTTACCATCATGGCCTTCCGGAACCTCAAAATAAGGCAATTGGGTATTGCCCAATTCGATTTCGACATTGCACATATCGGCAATCTTCAAGGTATTGGCAATCGCTTCCGGAGTATCCTTGAAAGCGGCAATCATTTCTTCATTGCTCCGGACAGAATAATCTCCATGCCCCATCATCTTCATGCGGTCAGTATCCTCCAGCTTCTTCTTGTTCTGCAAGCACAAAAGGATGTCTTGCGCTTCTTCATGCTCCTTGTATAAATAATGCGAATCGTTAGTCGCTACCAATGGAATGCCAAGCTCTTTGGAAAAAGCGATCAACTGCTTGTTGATCTGATCCTGTCCTTCCAATTCCGGATGGTCTTGGATTTCCAAATAAAAATTACCCTCTCCAAAAAGATTCTGGTATTCCATGATTCTCTCCCGCGCCTTGTCCAATTTTCCAGCCGAAATCAAACGTGGAATCTCTCCACCCAAACAAGCTGTGCAAGCAATCAATCCTTCATGATATTGTTGCAGAAGCTCCCAGTCGATCCGAGGCTTGTAATAGAAGCCTTCGAGATGGGCGATAGAAGTCAGCTTGATCAGATTCTTGTAGCCCTCATTATTCTTAGCCAATAGCAACAGATGGAAGTTGCGGGCATCCTCTCTGGTATTCTTGTCATGCCGGGAATTAGGAGCCAGATAAGCTTCCACTCCGATAATCGGCTTGATGCCGGCCTTCTGGCATTTCTGATAGAACTCAATCACGCCATACATAACACCATGGTCAGTAATGGCCACGGCCGGAGAGCCTTGTTCTTTGGCTCGCGCCACCAATTGCTCCGGTTTGGTCAAACCATCGAGGAGCGAATAGTGGGTATGATTGTGCAGATGCACGAATGACATAGATTGGTCTAATAAGCTAAACAAGTCTATAAATTAAATTTACAGACTTTTTTAGCCAACAATATTGTAAAAAAAATTTCTTATATCTTTCTGATAATCTCATCCAAATCCTCATCGCCGGCAAAACTGATAACGATCTGACCGCCATGCTTCTGGCGTTTGATTTCCACCTTGGCCCCGAAGAAATGGGATAGCTTCTCAGACCGGGAACGATCGCGATAATCGGACTTCACCACAGCGCCTTTAGTGCCGCCGATATTCTTAATCAATTGATCGGTGTCCCGCACTGACAATCCCTGGTGCAAGATCTTCTTGAAAACTGACAATTGCTTAGCCGGAGATTCCAAGCCTAACAAGTATTTGGCATGGGCTTCGGTAATCTTCTTCTCAATCAAGGCTAACTGGACTTCGGCCGGTAATTGCAGTAGTCTTAAAGCATTGGCCACGGTCGAACGTGATTTTCCTACCCTGACAGCCGCATCTTCCTGAGTCAGATTGAATTCATTAATCAACTGGTTATAAGCGATAGCAGTTTCCACCGGATTCAAGTTCTCTCTCTGCAAGTTCTCAATCAAAGCCAGTTCTAATTTTTTTTGACGATTAGCCTCACGGATAATAACCGGGACTTCCTTTAAGCCCAAGACCTTGGCACTGCGCAAGCGCCTTTCACCAGCAATCAATTCATATCCGCCGTCACTCTTGGTGACTACCAACGGCTGGATAATGCCATGCTCTTTGATGGATTTCACCAGATCATCCAAAGCATTGCCGGAAAAATCCTGGCGAGGCTGATACGGATTAGCCACGATCTTGGAAGGATCGATATATACTATCCGGCTCCGATCAGAAATTTCCAGATTATCATCTTTAACATCAAAGTCAGCGTAAGTATTATTGATTTTTTTAGGGATGAGCGAAGATAGTCCGCGACCCAGTCCTTGAGGCATATTTTTAGGTATTAATAATTATTTTTTCAAAGCGATAATTTCTTTAGCTAAGTCTTCATAGGCCTTGGCACCGCTCGATTTAGGATCATACTGCAATATGGTTCGGCCATAACTCGGAGCTTCGGCTAAGCGGACGCTGCGTGGAATAACCGATTCAAAAACCCGATTCGGAAAATACTGATGCAATTCCCCTTTAACCAATTCCGACAGACGGTTACGGCGATCAAACATAGTAATCACCGCTCCCATGATTCCCAAAGAAGGCTTCAGGTTATTCTGAATCAAGAAGATAGTTTCCAATAATTGGCTTAAACCTTCCAAGGCATAATACTCGCTCTGGACCGGTATCAGGATCTCGTCAGCCGCTACCATACTATTGATTGTCAAAAGGCCCAAAGATGGCGGACCATCGATGATAATAAAATCATAATCATCCTTGACGCTCTGCAATAGGCGCATTAACCGGAATTCCCGGTCTTCCATATTAATCAATTCCACTGCCGCTCCCGCCAAAGATAAAGTGGCCGGAGCCAGATAATAATTATTCTGCAAGGTCCTTTTAGTGATTTCCGAGATGGTTTTCTGGCCGATCAAAGCATCATAAATACCCTTATCCAGCTTGCGGTGCTCAATTCCTAGGCCAGAAGTAGCATTGGCCTGTGGATCAACATCAACTAATAGCACTTGTTGGCCAAGATTAGCCAAATAAGCACCTAAATTGATAGCGGTAGTAGTTTTTCCCACCCCACCTTTCTGGTTGACGACCGAGATGATTTTACCCATATTTTTATAATCTATTTAGCAAAAATATTATAACCTATTTATTCCCCTTTGACAATTATATTTTTTTTGCTATGATAAGAAGCGTGATACAAGAGCCGCGGTGGCGGAATTGGTAGACGCGCACGACTCAAACTCGTGTGGTAGCGATGCCATGAGGGTTCGATTCCCTCCCGCGGCACAAACAAAAAAGAACTCTAACTAAGAGTTCTTTTTTTATATCTAAACAATTTCTTTATCTATTTTTCCGGCTTAGGCGCTTTGAACTTAATCGAGCTGGCTTTGACTGATTCTTGGTTGGAACCGAGATACTCGCCATCTTCATCATAAACATGTTCCAAAGAATGAATCATGGCTTCCTGGCCATTTACTTTCTTGATCAGATCACAAATATCCCTAGGAAATGATTTTATGGGACTAATGAAATCTCCTTTATCATCTCGGCTGCCAATATAGTACTGACGCTCACCATTCTCATCGATAGACTTCAAGAAGCTAAACAAGGTATTAAATTCGACCGCATCCAACTTGTTGATAGCTTTGCGCATGAACTCAGTCTCATCGTCATAAAGGTCCTTAAGCTGAGCTTCGCGGTCAGCTGATTCTTCCGGACTCAGATCCTCACCCTCGAACTGCTTATAAATACCACTCTCAGCCCCTTCATCGACGACGTCCTCAGCTGTCTCAAATTTTTTCGTGCTGAAAGTTTTACCGCTATAATCATTCTTATTCAAATATTCATCCTCATGTCCTGGAACGTTATAATCGTTCTCGCCATAAGGATTGCCAAACATTTCACCCTCGCTTGGCTTTAATTTGCCCTCATTGAAACCCATACTTTTATTGTTATATTTATATATTTATTAAAATAATAATACCACAAATTCATTATTTAGTCAATAATTCCCCCACCTAAAACTTCTTGGCCCTGGTAAAACACGATACTTTGTCCGGGGGTAATAGCTCTCTGAGGCTTATTAAACACCACTTTGTAGCCTCGAGAATTCTTAGACACGATTGTGCACTTCACTGCCGGATGCCGATACCTGATAACAGCCGAACAAGCGAAAGGGAGTTTCGGTTCCCGACCGCTAATCCAATTCACCTTCTTAGCTGACAAATTATCTTTATAAAAAATCGGATCATCAAAATCCTTGACGACATATAAGATATTATTCTTCCAATCGAACTTAGCGGCATAATAAGGGCCGGTACCACCAATCTCGATCCCGCGTCTCTGGCCGATAGTATAAAGCGATAACCCTTGATGTTTACCCAGAACGGTTCCATCCATCAGCTTGATATCGCCAGGATGAAGCGAAATATATTTTTTTAAGAAATCATTATGATGTTTGCCCGGTATAAAACAGATTTCCTGGCTTTCACTCTTTTCTGCAACTGGCAGATTCCACTTCTTGGCCAATTCCCTGACCCGGGGTTTTTTATAATTAGCTAACGGGAATAACAGATGAGATAATTCTTTCTGATCAAAAGTGTAGAGGAAATAGGACTGATCTTTGTTCTTATCCACAGCGCGATAAAGACGGTATTTATTGCCAACCTTCTTGATCTTCAAGTAATGTCCCGAGGCTACATAATCAAACTTCATAGCCAAAGCTGATTTCAACAAACGCCCGATCTTTACCTTCTTGTTACACAAGACGCAAGGATTGGGGGTCCGTCCTTTCTGATACTCTGACAAGAAATTGTCCACGACAGCCAGCTTGAAAGCCGACCTAAAATCAAGGGTATATAATTCGATACCGATTTCTTTGGCCACCCTCCGGGCATCATTCAAAGCTTCCATAGAACAGCATTTATTTTCCGCCATAGTTGCACCGCCCTCCTTCCAAAAATGCAAAAAGACTCCGGTCACAGAATAGCCCTGGTCTAGCAACATCTTGGCCGCCACCGAAGAATCGACTCCGCCGGACATCGCCACCAAGACTCTTTTTTTCTTGTTTGCTTTCTTATCCATCTTATTTATTTTATATTTCCAGAAAACAGATCCAAGTATCGGCGGGCCGCATTTTCCCAATTAAACCACTTGGATCGCTCCAAGCCTTCCCTTTTCAACCTTTCCGCCAGTTCTTCGTCTGATAATATCTGCCAGATAGCTCGAGCGATCGCTCCGAAATTATAGGGGTCGACGGTCAAAGCGGCTGAGCCGACCACTTCCGGCAAACTGGAGATGTTGCTAGTGACAACCGGAGCGCCGCAAGCCATAGCCTCAAGCGGTGGAAAGCCGAAGCCTTCATAAAAAGAAGGATAGACAAAAACTAAGCAAGAGCTATACAAAGCCGGTTTATCCGCCTTATCGACATAACCCAAAAACTTAATATCATCACGATATTCGGAACTATTCAATTCATTAAAAATATCCTTGATTTTCCATCCGGTAGCTCCAGCCACGACCAATTTGATATCAGCTGCTTCCGGATGGTCATGGCGTAATTCGTTATAAGCCCTAATTAGGCCGATTAGGTTCTTACGCGGTTCGACGTTACCCAGATATAGTATGAACTTCTTGGGCAATTGGTATTTGTAACGGACCCGCTCGATCTTTTCCATGTCATCAACCGGACGATAATCGCTATCAATGCCCGAATGGATCACTGTCACCTTGTCAGGATCAACCCCCAAAAGTTCCACGATATCATTCTTAGTATTTTGAGAAACAGCGATCAGATGATCGAACTTATCTGCCAGATTTTTCACATTGATCAATCGATGCCAGAAATTTTTCCGCTTATTAAAAAACTCTGGATAACGCAAAAAGGACAGATCGTGAATAGTCAAAAAACTATGGGGAGCTTTCGTTAACGACAAGAAATTAATATGCGGACTCCAAAAAACATCCGCCCCGCCGATCACCCGGTCGATCTTAGGATAACCAAGAAGCTTCTGTAAGGCGTAATTAAAGATCTTATTCGGATAACGGGTACCGAAAACCTGGACGTTCTTTTCAGAAAAGACTGGCAAACGATCCGAGATGTCATGACCGGAATTATAATACAGTCGGAATTCATCATTCCGGTCTAAACGCAAAAATTCATTAACTAGATTGAAGGTATATTCCGAAACACCACTATAATGCTTATCCATCAGGGTTCGGATATCGATTCCGATCTTAGGCATATTGCTAAATTAAATTGATTGGGGTAATATTATCGATATATAAAAAGGGGGTAATCATGAAAATAAAAGAAAAAATCGATGTTTTTTTCAAAATGATAAAGCTTTGGTTCTGTTGGAAAATATTCCTATTATTGATCGTCGTCGATAATATTTTTGACAGAATCAGATGCTAAAAAAATCCAAAAAAATCAGAGGCAATTAACTAATAATTGTCTCTTTTATTTTTTATAGTGCTGAGAAATGAATTCCGTTATCTGTCTCTTGAAATTAGCTACAGAAAAAGCCTCGGCATGCTGGCGGATAGCAGCGCTATCCCAATGATATTCCCCTTCTCTGGTTTTCGTATAAAATTTGTGCACGATATCGGCAATCGCTTCTGAAGTCTGTTCATCGAAGAATAATCCAGTTTCCCCTTCTTTTACCGTTTCCGTCGCTCCTCCCTTACGATAAGCCAAGACTGGACGGCCAGAAGCCATAGCTTCCACCGGAGTGATGCCAAAATCTTCTTCCTGCGGGTTGATAAAAGCCAAAGCATTGCTATAAAGGTCGGCTTTCTCTTCATCGCTAACCCGACCGATAAATTCAATGTTACCGGAGTCGCCGGCAATCTTTTTCAATCTCTTCATATCGACGCCGTCACCGAAGACCTTCAAGCGATATTCTTCGCCTAAAGCCTTGAAAGCTTCAATAGTGATATCCACTCTCTTGTAAGGCGCTAAGCGGCAACCGATCAAGAAATATGGCTTATCCTGCTTCATCGGATCAACGCTAGCTACGCTGAAACGTTCAGTCTCTACCGGCGGATAGATAACTACGCTATCCCGGCGGTAATATTTAGTGATTCGCTTCTGGACAGTTTTGGAATTAGCGATAAAGACGTCTACCCGGTCAGCCGCCAGCTTGTCCCACATCCGGATCCGAGTCAGGATCAAAGAGATAATCTTTTTCATCCACTTATTATACTTCAGCTCATTGATATATTGATGGGTATCGCTCCAAAGATACCTGGTCGGAGTATGGCAATAGCAGACATGGAGAGTATGCGGTGAGGTGATTACACCTTTAGCGAAAGAGCTGGTATCAGATATGACCAAGTCATATTCATTCAAATCGAAGAATTCCACTGCCAGCGGCATAAATGGCAGATACCATTGATAATGTCTAACCCCGCCTGGTAATTTCTGAATAACCGAAGTCTCAATCGTTTTCCCTTTATAATTCTTGTTAGCATTATTCTTCTCATAAAGAAGGGTGTAGATCGGAGCCTCCGGATACATACCAGCAAAAACCTGCAGGACTTTTTCAGCGCCCCCATCTTGAGCTAGGTGGTCATGGACTAAAGCTACTTTCATATTTTATTCTACTTCGCGGTGTTTCAAGACCGCAAAAGGAGTTTTTAATAGAATAGACAGGTCCAGAAGTAAGGACCAATTCTCGATATAATAGATATCCAATTTAGCTTCTTCTTCAAAAGCCAAGTCGCTCCGACCGGAAACCTGGGCCAAACCGGTGATGCCCGGCTTAATAGTCAAAGTCTTGCGGTGATGCTGTTCATATTTAGCCACTTCTTCCGGCAAATGAGGCCGAGGACCGATAAGACTCATCCGGCCGATAAAGACTAGGAATAATTCCGGCAATTCATCGATACTCCAGCGACGGATAAACTTTCCTACTCGAGTCACCCGAGGATCATCCTTGATCTTAACCATCGGACCATCGCCTCGGACATTCCTGTCAGCTAATTCCTTGTAACGCATATTATCAGTACCCGGGATCATAGAACGGAATTTAAAATATTTGAACGGCTTGCCGCCGCGTCCGATACGATAAAGATAAGAGCCGTCATCTCGTCGAGAAAAGAAGATCGGTCCGTGAGAATCCAACTTGATAGCTATCATAGTGATCAACAAGATTGGAGAGATTAGGATGATTATCAAACCGGACAAGACGACATCCACTAAGCGTTTGGTAATAGTGCCCCAACCTTCTAAAGTAGTTCTCTTCACTTCAGCCACTGGGATACCGGCAATTTCCGAAACTTCAGTCCGCAACACTTTGACTCCCAATAAGTCAGCTACGTATTTGAAAACCAAATGATGATCATTGGCAAAATCATAAAGACGCAAAGTCTCTACCTTGCTCATATTAGGATCAGCTTGGATAATCTCGTCAATTACAGCATCACCACGATGCTCGATCTTCCCTGATTCATATTCTTTGATAAAATCATCTAATTCATGCACGGTGTCCAAAGAAAAATCCCTAACCCTCTTGACCACTTCATAACCGGAACGAGGATGAGAGAAGAATTCATGAACCAAGCTATCCGCAGTTTTAGCGGCTCCCACTAAAATAACCTTACGGACTCCGATGCCATAATGGAAAAGCATCTTCTGTAAATAACGTACCAATAATCGAGCGATTATCACGTAAAGGATAGCGAACAAATAGCCGGCTAAGACTATGAACCGAGAATTGAACATTTCCCGGACAAAGAAGATATAAACCACTACCACCACTAAACCTAAAGAACAAGCCACGATTACGCCCCAAATTTCCTGAGCGATCTTACGCGGATTAGAAATGGCATAAAGACCGCTTAAGGCGAAGATTATCACCCAGATAACGCCAACCACCAAGACGACCAAGTTATAAGATGCGATATTGAAATCGAACTGGACGGGCCGGATACCAATCGTAAATTCAGAGAAACGCAGATAATAAGCAGAGATTCCGGCTAAAAAAATCATCAGATAGTCCAAAGGGACTAAAAGTAACGAGAAAATAAACTCAGATTTTTTCATATTGTAAATTAATTTTTAAACAAAAGGCAAAAGGCAAAAATCAAAATGTTTGATCTTTGTTTTTTGATTTCTGCATGATTGAGAAAGGCTATAAGCCGGATTCTGTCCGGGAAAAATCAATTTCCCTGGATAGCCATTTATCTAGCCCTAATATTACTATTAAGGTCTGGCGAACTACTTTTTCCTTAGCCCGAAGGATAAGGTTTGTTCTTGCTCCCCGATAGGGTTTACCACGCACCTCTGTCGCCAGAGGGCGAAGGCTATGAATAGCCAACTTTTCACCTTTCATCCGCCCGAAGACGGATTAGTATAGTCTCTGTGGCACTTTCCCTAAACCCTCGGAAGGGTCCGGTGGGCGTTACCCACTATCGCTGGCCTAAAGAGGCCCAGGAGTCCGGACTTTCCTCCCGATGCCCAAAGCAAAGGGCGGCTATCCGCCTATCCCAACTAACCCTAGTATACAAAAGATGAACAGAAAAGTCAAAAAAAGTCCATAAATATAATAAAAAACTGCGGTTAGCCGCAGTTTTTGAGGTAAGCTCAATAATTTTTAACGCGATAGATGTCAAATTGGATGACTCCTCGGACCATCCGATGATTGACGAAATGATTTTTGACATGAACGAAGAAATTCGAAGAAGCTCTCCTAGTTACCCCTTTTAGGATAAAGATATCAGCTAGCTTTATCGAAAGAGCCCAATCATCCATGTCATACGAGGAAGGAAAAGGATTGGTAAAGACATCCCTTAGGAATATCTCCGAACAAGATCCGACGCTATGTTCCGGCGGATCATTGGAAATAAAAGGATCAAAAGATTGATACTTGTTGTGCCTGACACACCAATTCCGCTTGAATAGTTTCCACCATGAAGCTTGATTGAAAATCTGATCTTGGAACTCCAACCATTCAGCTAATTTTTCCTTGATTTCTGACACATCTCCGGAAACTGACAAGCAATTCCCGTCAATAATATCCGAATAATGTTTAAAAAGATCGCTTTCTTTGATATTTTCCATTTTCTGTGATTTTTGGTTTGACTCATTTGATTACCTCAGACCTTTACAAACAGGGCTAAGGCCATCAAACAAGCCCGATATCAAAGGACGATTATTTCCTCTTGCCGAACCATTTCTGGTATAAGGCTTCATAATATCCGCTTTCCTTGAGCGATAAGATAGCTAAATTAATAACCTTGCGCAAAGGGCTGGATTTATGCATAACAAAACCATAATTCTGTCTTTCAAACACATCGCCGACTACATAAGACCAGCTAGAGCCTTCCTGCATAGCATAATGTATCAGGATTGGAGAATCAAAGACTACAGCCTCAACCTGATTATCCTTGAGCTTGTCATAAGCTTCTTCAATGGTCAAGGTGGAAACGACTACAGCTCCTAAATCACGCAAAACTGCTTCACTCGTAGTCCCCTTTACCGTCGCCACCTTCCGATCGCGCAAATCATCCGGACCAGAAATATTGAACTTGATTTTTCTGGTAGTAAGAAAAGCGGTCAATTCTCCGATCAAGATACCGAGTATCGCTAGACTGGTAATCTTCTCCATGGTTACAACCAATCTTCCCGCCCAAGAAGTAACGCCATAAACGAAAAAATTACCCGCATTACCAATCATGATACATAAGGACAACCAGATAGACTGAAAGATTCCAGGAAAATATGATCCGGATATGACGCCGCCTTTTTCAGCCAGCCAAAGGACATTTCCGAAGATAAATATTATCCCTAACAAAAATAAGAATGGCTTGAATAATTGTTTTTTACCTGAAACAAAAAAAGACTTGATAGTGCTAACCAGATTTACGTTCTTCCGATTCTTCGATAACAAAATGCGTAAGCCGGAATCGAAAGTCGGATGAGAGAAATCAACCACTTCTTCCCTTTTTTCATTAATAGTTATGGAAGCAAAAGCCAGGTCAGCTTTCCGAGCTGCCACCAGAGGAATCAACTCCTGAAAATCATGCTTCTCATACTCAAAATCAGCTCCGATCTCCTTGGCGATCATTTCCCATAATTCAACTTCAAAACCGGAATACCGGCTATCTGAACCAAAAACAAAAGGCGGCATTGAAGCTAAGGCGACTTTCAATTTTCCTTCATTTTTTTTCATTTATTTAAGCCAAAATATTTATTAATTACACTTATAGTTTAACCTTTTGCCGCTATCATTGTCAACCAAAAAGAGGCGGTAAAAACCGCCTCTTTTTAATATACTAACCAAGCCTATTTCTTATAAGTGATACCAGTATCTTCAAAATAATTACGATTATTGAAATAATTATTAGTCCGATCAATAATCTTTTTCATAGTCTTGACGGTTTCTACCGGATATTCGCCAGCCGCTGTTTCATCTGACAACATCAAAGAATCAGCGCCGTCAAAGATAGCATTGGCTACGTCACTCACCTCAGCCCGAGTAGGACGAGGATGGTTGACCATAGAGATCATCATCTGGGTAGCGACGATAGCTGGCTTGTCATGCCAATGAGCATGGCGGATCAAGTTCTTCTGAATGATTGGCAGATCTTCTAAAGGAACTTCGATACCTAAATCGCCTCGAGCCACCATTACGCCATCTGACCCCCTGATGATATCATCAATACAATCCAAGGCGGTGCCACGCTCAATCTTGACGATAATACCAATTCCGCTATCTCCCAATAATTCGCGCAAACGTCTGACATTGTCACCGGTTTGCACGAAAGACATAGCGACATAATCCGGCTTGACCTCAAGTGCAAATTTGATATCTTCTAAATCCTTGGGGGTCAAAACGTCACGATTCAAAACGGTCTTCGGGATATTGATAGCCTTGCGGGATAATAATAATCCGCCTCTCTCAACCTGAGCCATGATAGCTCCATCCTTGATATCCACCACTCTTAATTCCAAATCCCCATTAGCCAAGAAGAATGGCTCGCCTACCTTGATATCCTCAGCTAAGCCGTCGTCATCGATCGGGATCTCAAAATTATCGACATTTCCAGTATTATACAAGAAAGAATAGACTTCGCCTTCGCGCATCTCAACTTCATGAGCTAACTTTCCTACCCGGATCCGAGGACCCTGAAGATCAAAAAGAACTTTAACTTCCAGACCAGTTTCAGCCTTGATCTTATCCAGATTAGCCTTGATGACATGGTATTGCTCTGGAGTGGCGTGAGAAAAGTTAATCCGAACGATATTTACTCCTCCGACCACCATCGCCTTCAAAATCTCATAATCCTGAGATTTGGGGCCGATAGTAGCTATGATTTTGGTGTTCATAACAACAAAAAACCAACCTTAAAATTCGGCTGGTTCCAAGCAGAAATCGAAATTACAATTTAAAACCGCTTGTTTTAGATTATAATCCAGATTCCGCTCCGGCAACCGAAATTCAATTAGGTATTAATTATTTTATTTAGATTTATTTATATACACTATTTTTCCGAATCGCGCAAGGCCTTGACCCTTTCCTCTACCGGCGGATGGGTCATAAACATCTTAGTAAGCCAAGATATCTTCCGGCCTTCATTCTCCTTGAATGGAGATGAGAAATATAGATGGGCTGTAGCCCGATTAGCCACTTCCAGGGGCTCACTATCGGCTGATATCTTCTCCAGCGCCCGAGCCAATCCTTCCGGATACCGAGTCAACAAAGCTCCATTAGAATCAGCCAAGAATTCCCGCTTCCGAGAAATGGCGAACTGCATCATATAAGCAAAGAATGGGGCTAGAATAGCTAAGATGATAGCGATGATAGTAACAATAGCCGCCAATTGGCCATTTTCCCGATTATCATCATCTTTCCGATTACCAAATAAGCTGAACCGCATGAACCAATCGGCCAATAAGACTACTATGCCGACTAAAACGGTAACGATGGTGGCCAATAATATATCGCGATTTCCAATATGTGATAATTCATGGGCAATAACCCCCTCCAACTCCGCCTTATCCAGCTTGTCCAAAAGACCGGAGGTAACAGCGATTACCGCATGTTTCGGATCCCGGCCAGTAGCAAAAGCATTCGGTGCACTATCCTCAATCAAATATATCTTAGGCTGAGGCAGACCGGCCGTAATACAAAGATTCTCCACAATGTGATAAAGCTCGCGATTAGAATCATGGACAACTTCATGGGCTCCGCTCATCGCCAATACTATCTTATCGCTCCACCAATAGCTGACAAAACTGGAAATGATACTGAAAAAGACTACGGCATACAAGATAGCCGGTTCATCCATGGCAAAAGCGAAAACATAGGCTACCAAGATAATAAATATCGAGAAGCCGAACAAAAGCATCCAAGTCTTACGCTTGTTAGAACTGACATTATTATAGAGAGTCATAGATTAGTCGAAAAAATATTTTTTCACCAGCAAGAAGACGACGCCACCCAAGATTAAGATTCCGAGAATCGGCAAAAAATCACCGAAGGTGAAACCGCTGCCCGCTTGAGGAGCAACATCCGCTAAAGATTGATTCATAATATTGGATTTAAGTTTAATTAAAACTTAATGGCTACCGGCTCTTTCTGTTTTTCTTCAGTAATCTCAAAGAAAGGATAAGTCAGGAAGCCTAATTGCTTTCCAATGATATTAGTTGGAAAAACCTGCAATTTAGTATTGAAATCACGGACATTGCCATTATAGAAACGGCGAGAGGCCATAATCTTGTCTTCGGTGTCAGTTAGCTCCCGTTGCAATTCCAAAAAATTCTGGTTAGCTTTCAGATCCGGATAATTTTCCGACAAGGCAAAGATCGATTTCAAGGTTGAAGATAAATTATTTTCAGCCTGGATCTGCTCAGCAGCACTTCCCTTGGAATTAGCAGCCATCGCTTGATTGCGAGCATTGATCACTTTTTCTAAGGTTGCCTGCTCATGAGCGGCATAGCCCTTAACGATTTCGACTAAATTTGGAATCAAATCATAACGGCGTTTCATCTGGACATCCATATCACTCCGAGCTTCCTCAACCCGGTTCTTCAAACGGATCAAACCGTTGTACATGGAAACCAAGACTAAAATCAAAAGAGCGACAATCCCTAAGACAACCCAGAGAGTAGTTGACATATTTTTGTGTTATTAATTATTAACTGTTTTTAATCAAGGATAGCTTGACTTCACTGCCATCAATTTTGACATTCTTAGCCAAGCCCTCACCTTCACCTTCTATTATATCATCACTCAGAGTATCTTTCAAAAGCGCAGTTTTAGCTGACTTTATGACATTTTTTAGGTCTTCATTGGCAGTTGAAATATAGACTAAGGCTTTGTCGCCCAAGCTCAAGCCGGCGTCTTTCCGCATCATATTAATGAAACGGACCAATTCTCTTTTTAAGCCCTCCTGTTTCAATTCAGGGGTAATAACGGTGTCCAATTCCAATGACATCTCCTCCCCGCCATTCTGCCAATCCAAGCTCTTAATATTAAGCTCGTCTAAGATCAAAGAATGATAAACCTCATCCAGCGGAATATTAAATTTCACCGTAGCTGAATTAAGCATCTGACGAATCTTGATTCCAGCCTCATCACGCTTAGCTAAGCCTAATTCAACCGCTCTCCTGACCAAAGCCATACTATCCAGAACTTTCTGTTCCTGATCGCCGACGCTAGAAGCTAGAGGCCATTTTTCTAGATGGACGCTCTTGTTCTCATCAGTAAAATTAAAGCCGGACATCTTCTGCCAAAGATTTTCAGCGATGAACGGCATAAATGGAGACATCACCTTGGATAATTCCAAGAGGACATATCTGGTAGTGGCCAAAGCCAGATTCTTGTCTGCTTCGTCTTCACTCTTAAAACGATCGCGGCTGCGGCGCAGGTACCAAGTAGAAAGTTCATCGATGAATGAAGGAATTTCCCGAGCAGCTTCATAAACATGATATTGATCTAACTCGCCTCCCACTTTAGCAATCAGCTTATCTAATTTGACCAGAATCCAAACATCCAAAACGTTGTCAGTCTTCGGCCGGACAATCTCACCCTTAACTTCGACGGCATACATTTCATAGAATTTATAGACGTTCCAAAGCAGCATGATGTTCTGCCGGAAGACATCTTTGACATCATCCAGGTCATATCTCTTACCCTCACCCGGCTGATTAATGGTATACATATGCTGACGAACGGCATCGACACCATACTGATTGATGACATCCCAAGGACTAATGACATTACCTTTCGATTTACTCATCTTCTTGCCGAATTTGTCATTGATATGTCCTAAGCAGATGACATTCTTATAAGAATTACCCTTACCCAAAAGGGTGCTGACAGCCAATAAGGTATAGAACCAACCGCGAGTCTGGTCAATAGCCTCGCAGATAAAATCGGCTGGAAACTGTTTTCCCCCGTCAATCAATTCTTTATTTTCAAACGGATAATGATGCTGGGCAAAAGGCATAGCGCCGGAATCAAACCAACAATCAAAGACTTCCTTGACCCGATTCATTTTGCCGCCGCATTTTGGACAAGCAAATTGATAATTATCAATAGCCGGACGATGGATATCTGATTCCAGGGTCACTGATTGTCCGCTCAAAGCGCCGAGCTTTTCTACGCTGCCAACGACCTCAAGATGGTCGCAGCCGGAGCACTCCCAGATAGGCAGAGGAGTTCCCCAGTATCTCTCACGAGAGATAGCCCAATCCTTAACATTCAACAGCCACTCGCCGAAACGGCCCTCCTTAATATGATCTGGAACCCAATTAACCTTACTGTTATTAGCAATCAATTCATCTTTTATAGCTGTCATCTTGATGAACCAGGAATCTTTTGCATAATACAAAAGCGGAGTATCACATCTCCAACAGAAAGGATAATCATGCTCATACATGGATTCTTTGAATAATAATCCGGATTCTTTCAAGTAATCGATAACTATTTTTTCAGTTCCTGCCGACTTAACAAACTTACCAGTCAAACCATAAGCTGAGACAGAATCATTGAATTTTCCCGACTCATCAACAGTGTGAACCTTGGGCAGCCCTTCCTTTTCTCCTAACTGATAATCCTCATCGCCGTACATTACCGCCGTATGGACTATACCGCTACCGTCTTCCGTAGTCACAAAATTACCGGAAACGACGACATAAGCTTTCTGGCCGCTATTCTTGATTGATTCAATATCGAACAATGGCTGATATTTCAATCCCACCAAATCTTCTCCATCCAACTTCCCTGTCACTTTGTAATCTAAACCGGCGAAGACATCCTCCAGCCTCTTGCTGGCTAAGATATAATTCTTGCCACCATGTTCCACTCGAACATATTCGATATTCTCACCGACGGCTAAAGCGACGTTGCCAGGCAGAGTCCAAGGAGTAGTAGTCCAAGCGATCAGAATATCGCCGGCACCCACTGATTCATTACCGGACACAACCTTGAAATTCAAGAAGACAGAATTCTCCTGAACCTTCTTGTATCCCTGAGCTACTTCATGAGTAGACAAAGCCGTGCCACAACGAGGACAATGCGGCACCACCTTATGGCCTTTATACAAGAGTCCTTTTTCATGAACCTGAGAGATAATCCACCATAAAGATTCGATATAATAATTCTCATAAGTGATATAAGGATTATTCATATCTACCCAATAAGCAGTTCTCTTGGTCAGTCTTTCCCATTCATCCTTGAACTTCCAAACGCTTTCCCGGCACTGTTGATTGAATTCAGCGATACCATATTTTTCAATGTCCGGCTTTCCGGAAATATTCAATTGTTTTTCCACCTGTAGCTCAACCGGCAAGCCATGAGTATCCCAGCCAGCTTTACGTTGTACGGAATAACCCTGCATGGTCTTATATCGAGGCATGACATCTTTAAATGACCTAGCCAGAACATGATGAATTCCCGGAATACCATTGGCTGTAGGCGGTCCCTCAAAAAAGACGAAATTTCCTGCCGGAGCCTCCTTGGCCATTGATTTCTCAAAAGTTTTAGATTTCTCCCAGAAATTCAAGACTTCTTCTTCCATTGCCGGAAAAGGATTCTGCCAAGCTCCTGGTTTATTATCTTCTGCCATATTGATTTTATTATTATTAAATTTAATTACGATACTTGGACATCATAGCGAAAATAGCTCCAAAAATCAAGAGAATATCAAAAAAATAGGGTATTGTCCCTATTTTTAATCAAAAAGCTATTTTTTTCCTTTTGGATGGGTTTTATACTGATCCTTGTACTGGCTAAAACGACCATATAATTCATATCCGGGCTTGTCCGCTTCTTCGTCCGGATCAATCGCCACCTTATCATCAGGACCCTTGTCCGAAAAAATATCCGGCAAAGCTGGCTCGGACGGAACAAATCTATGCCAATTATTTTCCTCCCATTCCAAATAACTCTGATAGTCGGCATGCCGGCTGGCCTCCTCCACTTCTTCATCCTGTTTCTTTCTCTCCCAATCTCCCCGGTTCAAGGTTTCATTAATTATCTCTTCTTCCCTCTCCCGCTCCTCAGCTATCGCCTCCGGAGTATATAGCTCGGCATAATCGTCCTTGGGTTTTTCATCCCGCCCGGATCCATCTCGAAACAAGTCGAGTTGGGAAGGATTATTGATATGGCGATTTTCACCGAACCTCAACATATCTTTAGTTTATAGCCCAGATGGCATAATTCAAATAAGTTGCCACACAGACCCAGATAAAATATGGGAAAAGCAACAATGATGCAGTCCGATGTTTTTCCCACATTAAGATGATCATGGATAAATTAACAACATTCAAGACCACAACCTCGATCAAGGCCAGTCCCATCATATGCTCTCCGAAGAATAATGAGCTCCAAAGGATATTCAAGAAAGCATTATTGAAGAATAACAAGGCAGTAATAACAAAATAAGGAGACCGGTCCGGCTTATTATAAAACAACAAGGCTGAAATCGTAGACAAGATAAAAATGGTTGTCCAGACCATGCCGATAAAGGAACCGCTCGGAGTAAAGGCTGGCAAAGTTAATCCTTTATACCAGCTCATACCCAACGAAGTTATCATACTTCCGATAACCGCTACGAGGATGGTGATAAAAGGAATGATGATGTAATTCAGCTTAAATTTCTTAGGCATATTTTTAAATTATGTATTAAATTTTACAGCTTATCGCCTATCTACATTTTAGCTATTTTTGGAAGAAAAATCAAACTAGAGAGACCGGTTGAGCTGGATTAACTCATCCATCAATTCCCGACCATTGACCAAACGCGGCACCTTGCTCTGTCCGCCTAAGCGCCCTCTGGATTTCAGCCAATCATAGAACAATCCGGGACGGGCGATGATAATCTCCGGTAGGGCCAGATTGAAATCTTTGTAGCGCTTCGCCTCGTAATCAGAATTCAATTTCTTGAGCTCCTCATCAAAAGTATTTACGAATGAATCCAGATTCTCCGGCGCTTGATTGAATTCTAACAACCATTGATGGCGAGCCTGCTTCCCTTCTTCCATATAGACCGGTGCCGCCGTATAATCTTTCAAGACAGCTCTGCAAGCTCCGCAAGCCCGGCTCAAAGCCATATCAGCATTATCAACCATTAATTCTTCACCGCAAACATTAATGAAATTCTTAGTCCGGCCGCTAACCACAATCCGAAACGGTTCAAGAGAAGTAAATTTAACCGTGTCACCGATGAGATAGCGCCACAAACCGGCATTAGTGGAAATAAGCAAAGCATAATTCTTATCAAGCTCTACGTCCTTCAAGGTCAAAGCCCTAGGCTTATCTTTAGACAATTCTTCCAATGGAATAAATTCATAAAAAACGCCGCCATTTAAGAACAACAGCATGTCGCGCCGGCTCAAGTCATCCTGAAAAGCAAAAAATCCTTCTGAGGCATTATAAACCTCCAAATAATTCATCTTATCACTCGGAATAAGCTCCTCAAATTGCTTTCGATAAGGTGCAAAGCTGATACCGCCATGGATAAAGAGCTCTAGATTAGGCCAGACTTCCATCAGATTATTCTTGCCAGTAATCTCCAATATCTTCCGAGCCAATATCAAGTTCCAAGACGGTACGCCGGAAATACTGACGATGTTCTGATAGGCTATAATCTCAGCGATCTGGTTCAATTTTGCTTCCCACTCGGCCATCGCCGCTACGCTGAAACGAGGACTGCGATGCAGTCTTGCCCACCAAGGCAAATTCTTCATGATGATGACTGAAACGTCAGCTATATATTTATCCATGCCAATATCCGCTTTCTGACGGCTGCCGCCTAAACCGAAATTCTGCCCCAAAAAAATATTAGAACCTGGATTCTGGGCAAAATAAGTAGCGAACAAGCTACGGCCCCCTAAATAATGATTATCTCGCAAAGCCACATCGCTGATTGGAATATATTTGCTCTTGCTGCCGGTAGTTCCTGATGACTTAGAAAAATATTCAATCTTGTCCGGCCACAGGACATAGTCTTCGCCTCGCAATAAGCGCTCGATTTCCGGCTGCAGATCTTCATAGCGGCTGATCGGAACCTGATCCTGAAAATCAGCCACACTCTTGATCTTGTTATAATTATATTTCTGGCCCCACTCAGTCCGCTTTCCCTTCTTGATCAGATAGCGGAAGATATTATCCTGGACTAAAAAAGGATTATCCATAAAAAAACGCACCGACTGGCGCCGGCGAGAGAAAGCCAAATTTGGTAGAGATATTTTCTTCATAAAATTATCTACCTTAAATAATCTAATAAGTCTTCCGGGGTCTTAACCACCCCGCTAAAGACGCATTTGCGGCAAGGTTCGCTATCAGCTTCTTCATAAGCATAGATCGGCTTATTCAAAGCGACCGCATATCCGATTTCCATGTTAGTACTGACTCCGGCATAACCGTCTTGATTATAAACATAGACGACATCCGCCATCCTCATCTTATAGAAATGATCGTGAACCAGTCCTAGGGCCACGAATTTTTTATCAAAATCCTTGATCTCACTCCAAACTCCGCCTGAAGCCCGATAAAGGTGCGGTTCAAAAACAACCACGCCTAAATCTTTCAATTTCTTAGAAAATTCGCCTATTTCTGAAGCAAAGCGAGAGCTGCCACAGACGACTACTGATTTCATATATTTTTTATTTTAATGTAAAAATTATAAATCTTAGCCAACAAAACTAAATCGTGGAATTCTCTTGCCATCAACCTCCACTTCCCCCAAGAACATCTCCAATGGTCTAACCCATATCTGATGCTCGTCATATAAGGCTCTATAAACGACTAACTCCTCTAATGTCTCAGAGTGCTTCGCCACTCCAATTACTTCATATTCCCCGCCTTTATAATGTCGATATTTACCCAGCTTAATCATATTATTTGCAACATTCGCTATACTTTTTTCCGCTAGCACAAAAACAATCAGGATCACTATTTAAAAAATTGCTAACAGCCGGAAAAATATTTTGCGGAAGCTGGCTCAAGGGAAACCATTTCATATCGGAAAATTTATCAGGCTCCATCAACTTAGGACAACCAGCATATTCAGTAGCTAAAATATGAACTGTTATATAATGCTTAAGTTCATCAGGATAAACATCACTAGTTACGCCAATAACTTTTATTGCCTTTATTTCTAGATCAACTTCTTCTTTAGATTCTTTAGATGCTGTCTCAAAAAAGCTTTCTCCGTACTCAATATGACCACCGGGCGGACACCAATATCCAGGAGCATGCACAGAACTTCTTAATGATAATAAAATTTCTTTCTTATCATTAATAATATAAACACCAACTCCTCCTCTAGGTCTCAGTTCTTTATTAGGCGTATCCATATTATTTCCCGCAGCACTTCTTGTACTTCTTCCCGCTACCGCAAGGACAAAGATCATTCCGGCCCACCTTCTCACCTTCTTCATTTTTGGCCTTTTCGTGGACCAAGTCTAAGTTCTGATGGGAATGCTGTTCGACAGCGGTCTTTTCCGGAGCGGAGAAATTCAATTTGCGATTCTCATTGACAGTGGAAATAGCAGCCACTTTCTCGGCTGACAATCCGCCCAAAGCCTCTCCGGTCTTGAAGATGGAATAGACCACCTGTTTCTGGATCAATTCATTCAATTCATTGAACATCAGATAGGCTTCTTTCTTGTATTCTACCAACGGATCGTGCTGGCCATAGCCGCGCAAACCGATACCACGACGTAGATAATCGATAGTTTCCAAATGCTCTATCCAAAGGGTATCGATAGAGCGGATCAGGATCCCCTTCTCAACTTCGGCAAAATTAATATTGACCGCCTTGAAGGCTGCCTGCATCTTGGTGTATCTGTCATCAGCCAATTTGACTAAAAAATTAATAATTTCTTCCCTGGTCTTGAAATTGGCAATCTGGTCTTTGACATTATCAACACTGACAATAGTCTTGAAAGTTTCAGAGATCTCTTGGAAATTCCATTCGCTAACACTTTCTCCCGGGGTATGAAAATTGACTACGGCCGCAATCTCACCGGCCACCATTTCCAAAGTGATATCCGACAAGGTCTTGCCGCTATCAGTCTTGAATTTTCCTTCATGGATCTCCAGAATTTCTTTCCGCTTGCGATAGATAGCTTCTCGATGCTTGTTAATGACATCATCATATTCCACTAAGTGTTTGCGGATATCGAAGTTATTGCCCTCCACTTTCTTCTGAGCTGATTCAATGGTACGGGACAAGAGAGAATTCTGGATCGGCATATTTTCCGGCACCTTCAAAGTCGACATCATCTTTTTCATCCGGTCACCGCCGAAGATCCGCATCAAATCATCATCAGTCGAGACATAGAACTGGGAAGAACCCGGATCGCCCTGACGACCAGCTCGGCCACGAAGCTGATTATCAATACGGCGAGATTCATGACGCTCGGTACCAATAACATGCAAACCGCCCAAAGCTTTAACCTCTTCCTGCTCTTTCGAGTCAGCTGGGTTACCGCCTAAGATAATATCGACACCGCGTCCAGCCATGTTAGTGGCTAAAGTGATAGCTCCCTTCTTACCAGCCTGAGCGATGATTTCCGCTTCACGGAAATGGTTTTTGGCATTCAACATTTCTGGGCGCAAGCCTTCTCGCTGCATCATTTCAGCTAACATTTCATTTTTTTCAATAGAAATAGTACCGATCAATACCGGTTGGCCTTTAGCGTTACGCTCCTTGACCTCTTCAATAACAGCCATAAACTTGCCTTCCTCAGTCCGATAAATCAAATCGTTTAAATCTTCCCTGACCATCGGACGATTAGTAGGTATAACGATGGTTTCCAGGCCATAGATCTTGTGGAACTCCTCCGCTTCGGTAACGGCCGTACCGGTCATACCGGCTAATTTGGTATACATACGGAAATAGTTCTGGAAAGTAACCGTAGCCAAAGTCTGTGATTCCCTCTGTATTTCCACCTTTTCCTTCGCTTCAATCGCTTGGTGCAAGCCTTCGCTATAACGGCGGCCAGGCATCAGACGGCCGGTAAATTCATCAACAATAATGATCTCGCCATCTTTGACGACATAATCCTTATCCTTTCGGAAAAGCACCCGAGCCTTAAGGGCTTGTTCAATATGATGGATCTCCCGAACTCCGCCTTCGACATAGATATTGTCCACGCCCAACCATTTCTCCATCTTGTCGACGCCGGCCTCAGTCAAGGTGGCAGCTCGCATCTTCTCGTCTACATTATAATCCTCATTCTCCTCCAAGCGTTCCACCAAGTCAGCAAACTTGTAATACTTATCAGTCTTCTCATCAATCGAACCGCTGATGATTAAAGGAGTCCGGGCTTCATCAATCAAGATTGAATCGACTTCATCAACGATGGAATAATGGAGCGGTCTCTGAACGGCAGAATCCAAGGAAGGGACCATATTGTCACGCAAATAATCGAAACCGAATTCATTGTTGGTACCATAAGTAATGTCGCAAGCATAAGCTTCCTGACGTGGAATCTTGCGGAAATGCTGCAAGCGTTCATCAAATTGAGTGTCATCGATATAATCACGGTCATATATGAAAGCGGCGTCATGAACCACAACACTACAAGTCAAACCTAAGAAATCAAAGACTGAAGCCATCCAACCGGCACCAACCTTAGACAAATAATCATTGACGGTCACCAAATGAACGCCCCGGCCTGCCAAAGAGTTCAAGAACAAAGGCAAAGTAGCCACCAAGGTCTTACCTTCACCGGTTCTCATTTCAGCGATCTGACCGCGATGCAAGATGATGCCGCCGATCAATTGGACGTCATAGTGGCGCTGTCCCAAAACCCGACGAGAAGCTTCCCGGATAACCGCAAAGGCTTCCGGCAAAATTTCATCCAAGATAACTTGCTGTTCCGGCCATTCCTTGTTAGCCAGCTTCTCTTTGAAAGAGCTGGTCATTTCTTTCAGCTCAACATCGCTCAAGGCCTTCATTTTTTCTTCCAATCCATTGATAGTATCAATGATCGGCTGCAAAGACTTGATGATTTTGGCATTTGGATCTCCGAATAATTTGTCTAGAAAACTCATATAATTGAAATCGGCCATTTTCCTCAAAATATAAGGAAAATGGCTAAAAAATAATAAATAATGATTATCAGACTAAGTATAATATAGATTTGGAATAAAATAAAGGGCCAACTATTGACAATATTAAATTAATATGATATTATGGAGCCCTATTTAACCGAAGCCTTGACGATAACCGATATGTCAGCTATAATCAAAGTTCGTGGTTAAGCGAAATAAATATAAACCGACAAAACAAAGAAAGGAGGAAGATTGGAAAAAACAGGTAATATTACCCCAATTGACGACACAGGCTAACCTTAGCCCAACAACCAAATTACCCAACGAGAGGTAAAAACATCTCGTAAAAATCTAAAGTTCATTAACCAAAACCAAAAAAAATCTTACAGACTATGGAGTATTTCGAAATCACCGTTTGGCATGCTATTGCCTTTATAATTATATTAGCAGCAACTATCTTCTCTTATGGCTATTACTGCTATAAAAAAGAGGAATGGTTAAAAACCCCCAAACCTATCAAGAAGATGGAAGGACAGCCAAACAGTGATGTAAAAAAAGAGCACCTGAGCTTAGTAGCCTAAGCACCCAAAAAGCTTAACCGCTAAAAATAAAGCCCCGACTAAACAGCCGGGGCCTTTTTATTTTTTCTATTATTGTCGGCGGCGGTCAATCTTCTTCTCCTTATACTTCTTGATCATCTCCGCTAAGTGATCTTTCACCTTGTCTATCGCCTTATACAGATCCGGCTCGGTTTTTTCAACCCGTAAGATTTCTCCCGGGACCTCTAAATTGATTTCAGCTTTGAAAATATCGCCCTTGTTCTGGCCTCCGATAGATTTTTCGATTTCGAAATCGCAATTTAGGACATCGACATGGTTCAAATACTTCTCTAACATGTTAACCTTTTCGTTGATGTAATTCTCAATGGCTTCGGTTAATTCGATTTTGCTGGCTTTAATTTTGATTTGCATAAGATTATGTTTAATTTTATTAATTATTTAATTTTTATTTATCAAATTTAAATACACTAGCCTTTCCTGTACCGCCATTTTCATAACAAGCCATATAAGCGACATCATTATAAAAAGCTAATGATGTATATCCTATCGCGAAGTCAGAAAATCCTTTCGGACCAAGGCTTTGCCAGGATCCATCTTTATATCTCATAACCGCTGATTTACTAGAATTTATATTATCTACATAAGAAACATAAGGAATTCCATCATTTATAGCTAGAGAAATGCTAATGGCATTCCCCCCTGAAAGATTAGGAGCACCAACTACCTGCCAAGAATCGCTACTATACTTCATAACCGTAGCACCATAACTATATCCGCCATCACGGTAAGATACATAAGGCGTTCCATTATCAAAAAGTAAAGAGACTTCAAAAACAGCGCCGCCGGAAAAACCAGCCGTACCAACTGTCTGCCAGGAACCGCCTTCAAACTTTTTCACTGTAGCGCCATAACCGCTAAGAGCGTCTTGATAAGCGACGTATGGAACATTGTTATAAAAAGCAATGGAAGGTTCATGCCCTCTTCCTCCGGAAAAACCAGCCGTACCAACTGTCTGCCAAGAACCGCCTTCAAACTTTTTCACTGTAACACCTCTATTAGGGTCAGCTTCATCCGTATAAGCAACATATGGGGTGTCATTACTATCGATAGCCAAGGAAGTATATGATGCTCCGCTAGCTGAAAAGCCTGGAGTGCCCACATTTACCCAGCTCGAGCCATCAAACTTCATAACAGTTGCCTTATAAGACAAAGCTCCATCGCCATAAGCGACATAAGGCGTATTATTACTATCAAAAGCAAGCTCTAAAAAGCTAGTTGGCCCAGCCGAGAAATTAGGACTACCAACAACCTGCCAGGAATCATTTTCATATTTCATTACCATAGCCTCTGCGTTACTAGCGTTAACATAAGACATATAAGGAATTCCATTATTAAAAACCAAGTGGGTTTCAGTAGATTCAGTCGAAGTAAAGGCAAGTGAACCCAACGGACTCCAAGAACAACCCTCAGAATCAATCAAGCATCCCGGAGAACAATCGATGTCCAAAATTCCACTAGGAGTCAAACATTTCGGACCGGCAGCGACAGTACCGGTGTTATTTCCTAGACAGAAAGAGATAAGATAAGAACTGCCGTCTTCTGTTGGAGTATAATAAAAATTGTTCTGACTAGAAGTACAATCCCCATCAGCCGGACCGGCTGCTGCTGGGATGATTTGCATATAGGTAGAGGTAGAATCAGTAGTAGTGGAAAATATTTGACCAGTCGCCCACTCTTCAGAGTTAGGATACCTGCCATTATCATTAAAGAACAACTCTAGAGCCGTCTGAATCTGTTTCATATCACCAACCCTTTTAGCATCACGAGACTTAGCCCTAGCATTAGAAAGGGCTATGACCGAAATCGTGGCTAAAATTCCAATGATAGCTATAACTACCAATAACTCAATCAGGGTGAAAGCGATTTTTTTTCTCATATTTTTCTTATAACAAATTAACTGAAAAATTTAAGGACATCCTTGATGGTTATCCAGACTATCAATAAAATCAACAGAATGAAAAAAACATTATGCAAGACATTCTCTAATTCTTTCTTGACTGGACGGCCTTTGATCTTCTCAAACAACAGGAACAAAGCGCGACCGCCATCTAAAGCTGGAATCGGCAAGAAATTAATGACTGCCAAGTTAAGAGATAAAAGGGAGATAAATTGCAATAAATAGCTGAATCCCATCCGAGCCACCTGGCCGGTCAGGGTAGCAATTCCCACCGGTCCGGCTACAGCACCATCGACCGCATGGCCGACGATCAAGTTCCGAATCAAGTCATAGAAAGCTACGATGATAGCCCATAATAACAGGATGGCAGTCTTCGAACCCTCCCAGATAGCCTGGTACCAAGGATAATGGACGATAGCTGAAGCAGTCAGCATGACGCCGATGCCACCCCGATTAGTCTCTGCTAGAACCTGTGGAGTAACCTTGATTTCCTGATCTTCACTATAACGCTTGATCCGCAATGATACTTCTTGTCCAGCTTTGTCCGACAAGAATTTCTGAATATCTTCTTCAGAGTTAATCTTTTGATTATTAATGCTCAGCACCTGGTCACCCACACTAACCCCAGCTTTTTCAGCCGGAGATCCTGGCAAGACTTCCATGATCTGAACTTTCTTGGCTTCCATCGTTCCGCCCGGACGGACATTCTCCGTATTCTGCGGCAAACCGATCATAAAGCCGACTGACAACAAAGCCATGGCCAAGACAATATTCATCAGAACGCCGGCAAAGAGGATTAGAAAACGCTGATAAATCGGACGAGCCGAAAAGCTATCTGGATCATTAGGCTCTTCCCCATCTTGGCCCTTGATTTTAACAAAGCCACCCAATGGAATCCAATTCAAAGAATAGACCGTACCATAAGCTTCATCAGCCTCCGTCAATTCCCGGTTGCCCTTGATAAAACGCCAGCGCTTAACCGGAACGACCACGTCGACTTCTCGCTTCTCATCAGTAATCTTTTCAACCAGAGTCCCATCTTCGTTCTTAGAAACCCTGACATCGATATTTTCAGTTTCTGATATCTTCTGAAGCCGTTTCCCCTTAACTAATTGGAAACCAAAAACCCGAGGCGGAAAACCGAAACCGAATTCCGGTGCTCCCACCTTGAATCTTCTGGCAGTCCAAAAATGTCCGAACTCATGGACAAAAATCAAAAGGGACAAGACTAATATGAATATTATAATAGTAAAAATCATAAATAATTATTAAATTTCCATAACCTCTTTCTCTTTCTTGTCGCGTAGCTCCTTAATCTCTTCATTGGACTTAGCTACAGCTTCATCTAATTCCTTCATATATCTGAATTTTTCATCCTCGCTGAATTCCTTATTCTCCTCGGCCTCTTCAATGGCGTGACGGACTTCTTCCCTGATCTGACGGATAGAAATTTTAGCTTTTTCCTGTTTTTCGTTGACTTTCTTAACTAAGTCCTTGCGATTCTCTTCAGTCATCATCGGGATGTTGATTCTAATCTTATCTCCGTCATTTACTACGCCGACACCCAGATTAGCTTCAATCAGAGCTTTTTCTAAATCTTTCATGACGCTCTTGTCCCAAGGAGCAACGGTCATGCTGCGAGAATCAACCACGGTAATATTAGCTAAAGCATTGATCTGATTCTTGACGCCATAAGCATCGACAAAGACTCCGTCCAGCAAAGCCGGGTTAGCCCGACCGGTACGCAGGGTAGCAATATCCTTCTTAAAAAAATCAATCACTCCAGAGAAGTCAGCCTGTTTGTTTTGTAAGTAGATGTTCATATTATTTTTGTGAATAAATAAATTAATTATCTTTTTTTATCTTCTTGATGCCCAAATAGATGACATCAGTATTTTCCGGATCAACCAACAAGGCATTACCGCCCCTGGTAGTCGGCAATTGCTTGGTAGTCCAAGTGTTGCCGCCATCGACAGAACGATAGAAGGTGGTATCAGTAACATAATATATCTCATTGGCATTCTTTGGGTTCACCGCTAAAGCGTTGATTGCAGTTTCTTTTTCCGGAGTGATCAATTTGATCTTAGCCCAACTGGCGCCACTATCAGTTGATTTCAAAAGAACCTTGTCACTAGCCAAGAACATATTGTTATCACTGCTGAATTCTAGCGATTTAAAATTGAATCCCATGTTAAATTCTTTCAATTCAGCATTCAGATCCATCCAATTAGTGCCATCGAACTTATTCTGATATTCCGACAATTGATCCAGATTAACTGCTTCATTGGAATTGAAGCGATATAAGCCATTCTTAACTGAAGCTACAAAGACAATCCGGCTATCAGTCGGGTGGACTGCAATACGTCTAACGCCATCATTCAATCTCTGGATGGTCCGCCAAGTAGCTCCGCCATCCAATGACTTGATGACTTCACCGCGAGAAGTGCCGATATAGACGCTGTTGCCGTCATAGTGATCGACAGCCACGGCCATAACTTGGACACTTGGATTATTATCAAAATAAACCTCGCTCCAATTCCGGCTGCAATCGACTGATTTATATAATTTATTGCCAATTGCCGCAAAAATATTACATTTATTCTTGGCATTTACCGCTACATCATTAATGGTAGCCCGAGGCAAAGTATCAGCATGATGCCAACCCTTAGTAACATTGTAAGTATAATATAAGCCGTCATTTAGGGTCGTCATGTAAACTGCCGCCGGATCGCTCGGATCAACCACTAAATTACTGACATCCAGATGCCCGATATTGTCAGGAGAACCAGTGACTGTCGGCATGAGCGACATTTGGCGCCAGACGTCACCCTTGTTAGCCGTGACGAAAACTCCGCCAAAATCACTCCCGGCCTTGTCTTGAGTATTGAAACTCAAAGAACAGCCTGAAAGGGATAAGGTAAAAATCGCTAAAAACGAAGAAAGCAATAATTTTTTGTTCATATATTTTATAATTAAATATTGATAACTAAATTTTCCAAGACATTCTTGCCATTAACATTAGACTTCAGATAAGTTCGGGACATCTGTAAAAGCTTCAGGGTCCTGAGCCAGTCAGCTGTCTGATAACCATCTTTTACTTTCAACAGATCATTCTTAGCCAATTCGTGCTGCAACAGGTTGTCGTTGCCGGAGCTTAATAATAATAAATCCCGGATAAGAGCCTCCCAGACATTGAGCAAACTTTTAGTCGCTGTAGTCAACTCACCTTCACCTTTATGACTGGAAACGAATTTCGAAACCAGCTTAAGACGTTCTGGAATCTGGACTGACAATACCTCCAAAAATAGATTGACATTGTCTAAGTAGCTTTGATAAAAATCCTTATCTTCTAAAAACTTTATCGCCAAGGCTGGCCTTCCCAGAGCCAGACGAGATAGATTCTTGGCCAACACCGGATTAAGCTTGTATTCATCCACCAAATAATCGTGGATGATTTCTGTCTTGACCGGATAAAAATTAACCACTTGGCTACGGGACACAATTGTCGGCAAAATCGACTCCAAATGTGACGTTATCAAAATGACTGCCACCTTGGACCGAGGCTCTTCCAGTATCTTCAAAAGGGCATTCATTCCCTGCTCGCTGATAGTCTCAGCTTCTTTTATAATACCAATTTTATAGGAATTAGCAAATGAACTCATCTCTAAAGTCTTGATCAGATCCCTGATCTGTTCGATGGAAATATTCTTCTTTCCCGGCTCCCTCCCGACTACATGGAAGTCTCCCGACAAGATCAATTTTGACTCATCCAGATCAACCAAATTCTCCCGCCGATTCTCATCCAGCAATAGCAAATTCTTGGCAAAACAGTCAGCAATAGTATTCTTTCCCAGGTTCTCTGGACCGGCAAAGATATAAGTCTGAGCCAAGCGCCGATTCACCAAACTCTTGGTTAAAAACTCAATAGCGGCTGAATTACCGATCAGCGGCCAAGAAAATCCCATTGTTGATCTATTCTTTCCCATATTAAAGCTCGCCCACGCTAATAGTTTCTAAATCTTCATTAGTAATACCCAGGCCTAGATAGCGCATCACGCCATAAGCGCTATCGCCATCAGCCATATAATACCTGCGAGAATCACGCGGATCGACATACCAAGCCTGGCCTTGTTTCTCTACCTGTAATAATATCTTTCCCTTCTGGTTTCCAGAAAAAGCTAAATCAATCGGTAATTTTCCTGATCCCGAAGGATTATAGCCTGACCGGACTTCATTGCCATCAAGATAGCCGTCATTATCGGAATCCGGCTTGTCAATTATCGTACCGAAAGATTCTTCGATCTTATCCGGCAGATAATCATTATCAGAATCCAAATAAGCGATTTGGGTTAAGAATCCCGGCTTAACCTTATTAAGCCCGGCATTAGTGATACCATATCCCAAACGGCTCATGATCTTATAAGCCTCAGCGCCATTCTTCAGATAATATCTTTTAGCATCACGAGGATTAATATACCAAGCTTCGCCATGCGACTCGGTTTGAAGCACAATATAACCTTTTAAGCGATTAGCGATATTGCTGCTACTACCGCCCTGATCATGCTGGTCGATAACATTCAAAGTAAAAGTCTTACTGGTCCTTACGCCATCCTTGATCTTAACATCCCAGATCCGATAGACTTTTTTGGGACCAACCTTATCTTTGACAACCAAGACATAAGTTCCAGCCGGATAAACGAATAGGCCGTATCCCTGGCTATTGATAGCAAAACTGCCCAGCTTAGTTCCTAAACGATAATTGTTATCAACGTCCTTGAGTTGTTGATAGACATCGATATTGGTCTTCTCCGGCACTAACTTAGAAGAAGCATCCTTCAAAACCACTTTCAAATCACTAAAAGTATAAACATTTTCCGTTGTAGCGGCATCCATCACCTCGATATCATACTTAACGAAATTAGCGCCGCTATCTCTGACCTCGATGACGTAAGAATCGCTGATCTTGCCATCGATACTGCGGACACTACCCTGCGGCACATAGACTTTGACCTCACCCGATTCACCGGTATTGAAAGTTCCAACCATGTCGTTCTTGTCTTTTATCGGCTTGTCTTCCGTATCATATTTCTGAGTATAAAGATTGAAGCTGACATTGCGCTTCAAGGTTCCGCCGCCATCCCGGAAGACGAACTTGATAGCGCTCAAGTATTTTATAGTCTGGACCGATTCATTGCATCTTAAGTCCTGCTGATAATACCAAAAGCTGGTAAAATCCTTAACTACCGACTGGACTCTCAAAGCATAAGTAGAGGTGGCGGATCCGCTCAAAGTAACATTAGCCCCGCCCAGAATCTTGTCGCTAACACCGCTCCCCAATAATTTCCCAGGTTTTAAACGATTATTGACATCTCGAGTCTGTTCATAAACTTCAAAACGGACATTCGGAATAAAATTGCCATTAGTATCGCGCGCCACTAATTGGACAACGCAAGCCGCTTGGCTAACTCCGGGCCAAAAACCCAATAATAAAGCCAAAGCTAAGCCCCAGAAGAAAAGTCTATTATGGTTCATAAAAACAAGATTAAATTAATATTTTCTGCTTAAATTATACTATTTTTACAGACTTTAAACAAGCTGGCAAAAATAAAAAAGAGCCTCGTTTTAGAGACCCTTTTTTTGTTTCTTTTCTTGCTTAAATCATTCTCTGATAAGTTTTGAGGTCGGCTTCCGATCCGGCCGTATCCCCCAGAATCTTCTTGATCTTTGAGCGCCACAGATAAACTTCGGCAACAAATGGCTCTCGGCTAACTGCCAGATTCAGATCGGTTAAAGCCGCCGGATTATTACCCAGGTAATACCAGCATTTAGCTCTCCCAAAATAATTAAAGAAATCGGTTGAATCCAAAGCAATTGACTTGTCGAAATCCATTAAAGCTGAAGCATATCTTTCCTGGAACAGGTAGATACTGCCCCGGACCGAGAAAGCAAAGGCATTGCTGTCATCAAGGGCAATCGCCTCGTCGATATATTCTAAGGCTTCAACATAACTGCTGTCATGATCCATCGCATCCAAAGCAAACATAATATATTCGCTCGGCTTTTTGGGTTCAAAACGATCTTTTTTCTTTTGAGCAGAAACTGACATTGAAAGGAACAATCCGATAACGACCAAAATTACTATTACTACGCTTTTTTTCATGATTAAAATCCTCCGTTTTTAGTGAGTCTCCTAACTATAGTATATATTATGATTTTTGTCAAACAAAAACAGGCTCCTTAAAGCCTGTTCCTATTTTATCTAGCTGGAAAATATTACGATAAACGGCTAATCAATCCAGTAATTTTCCCCGAATATTCTTGAATAGTCTTCTCGTCATGGAACTTCTTAGCAAAATTAGTCAAAGCATCATTAGCCTTTATCAAATCCTCTTTAGTCGGATGCTGATAATCTAAACCTAAGTCGGAAAATGTTTTCTTAACTATTTCCACGCAATAGCTGTTCAAGGTTTTAGAATCAGCCCCCTCTAACCCGGTATTAGAACAATGGACTTGGTTAAAGCAGGAAGACAAGGCATCGCGAACAATGTTGACAGTCACCGGCTCGATGATGCTTACTACGCAAACAGTTTCCATATAAAAAGATTGGTTAAAAAATATTAAGGCAAGCGCTCTACCAAGCGCATGATTTCGTTATAATGTTTCCGGATAACCGAAGGATCACGGAAATTCTTAGAAAACTCAGCCAACTGGCCCAGAACATTGAAGATCGAGTCTTTGGTAGGATTATTGAAATCGCCACCAGTCTTAGCAAAAGCTTCAACTATCAGATCGGAACAATACTTCTTAACCGAACTTGGGTCACCTTCGCCCAAACCGGAATCGATACAATGGGCCTTGAAAAAACATTCCACGATAGCATCACGCACCATAACGGGCGTAATCTCTGAATTTAAATTTACTCCATAGATACATTCTTCATTCATATGAATATATTTTATGATTTAATTAATGGCAAAGAGAAATAGAAGGTGCTACCTTTCTGCAAGACGCTATTAACGCCAACATGGCCTTTGTATGATTCAATAATCAACCGGCTGATATAGAGACCTAGTCCGATACCCTCCTGAGTTCGAGAGAAAGAATTCTCCAATTGACTGAACTTCGAGAACATCCGGCCAATCTTGTCCGGTTCAATGCCAACACCCTGATCAATGATCTCCACTTTCACTTCCCCGGCGGAAATCGTCGTCCTGACGATAATTGTCTGGCCCGGAGTTCCATATTTAACGGCATTATCTACAAAATTATTCAAAACCTCCAACAATTTATCCGGATCAGCACTAACCAAGGCCTGCTCTTCACCGCCTGTAATATCCAGCTCAATATGGCTCTTACGAGGTTCAGTCAAAGATTTCAAGACGATAAAATGATTCTTGATCAATGAGATCAGATCAAAGGTTTCATTCTTGACGACGACATGTTTGTTTTCAAATCTGGTAGCCGTCAAAATCTGATCAACAATCTTCTTGAGACGTTCAGCCTCACCGAAGACCAGGTCGACATCCTTGATAATCTCGCCATCGCCCATAGTCTTGGACTTGGCCTTCAAAATTTCACTGACCACCAAGATAGAAGTCAACGGGGTCTTAAGTTCATGAGCGGCGATATTCAAGAAGTCATCCTTAGCCTTATCCAAACTATGGAGCTGGTCAATTGTGTCCTTAAAACGCTTGATTTCAGATAAATCAATCAAGATACCTAAGACGCCAGACACCTTGTTGTCCGAATCCATAATCGGAGTGGAATAAAGGGCTACCGGGAATCTGGTCCCATCCTTCTTCAAGCCGACATATTCGCTGATAGCCGTGCTCTTCGTCTCGATCAAGCCGTCTCTTTCAGCTATGATCTTCGCTTTCTGGGAACTATCAAAGATATCTAAGTATCCCATCCGCTTAAAATCATCCAAATCATCATAACCGAATAATTTGATACCGAAATCATTCACGAACAAGATATTGCCTTTTTCATTGTTAGCATAACCAAAAACAGCCTGAGGCAACAAGCTTAATAGACTATCCCAATGCTTATAAGTAGTCTGCAGAGCTTTTTCAGTGTTTCTCAATTCGTTTAAAAGCTCTTTATCGCTCTTCTTAGAAGTTATTAAGAAAGCGGAAGGAAAATTAGAAAATAAGAAGAATAGGATCAAGAAATAAGATTGAGGCGGATAAGAATATCGCAAGATGAACCAGACAACGATTGCAAAATAAGTCAAAAGCAATAGAACCGGAATTATCTTCTTAGTGACCTTCATTGAAAAGAAACGAATGACTTCTTCCATAGATAAAGTATAAATTATTTATTCATGTTCAAAACCGTCTCCACTCTTCCTAATAAATCGGAAACGCTGAATGGTTTTTCCAAAAGACCTTTGACTACGCTGATTTCATTAAAATTACCATTTGATTTTTGAAAAACATCGGAAGCTATCGGCAAAGCAGAAATCAAGATGACTGGGATGTTTTTCAGCTTCTCATCAGCAGCCATCATCTTGCATAATTCAACGCCATTGATTTCCGGCATCATAAAGTCGATCAAAACTAAGCTATATTCGTTTTTCTTCATTTCTTCCAATCCGGCCTTAGCGCTTAAGACTACCACCACTTCATAAGAAGCATTTAAGCCTAACGCAGCCTTGATGGTTATGCCGATACTAGCATCATTGTCGATTACTAAGATTTTCATAAAATTTCATTTATTATTTCTTGGCTCCCGCTTCAACTAATAATTTTTCAATCTCATCATAATGGTTATTGCGAGCGATAGTCAGAGCGCTGGAATGATATTCATTCTCAGCATTGACATCAGCCTTATTCTCAACCAAAAACTTGACGATTTCTAAGTGTTCATCCTGAACCGCCTTGATCAAAGCTGTGGTGCCATTAGTAGATTTATAATTGACATCGGCTCCGGATTGCACCAACAATTTAACGGTATCCAGATGATTATTGCGAGCAGCTGCCATTAAAGCCGTCAAACCATTCCGGCTGCGACCATTAACATCCACGCCATTCTTGATTAATAAACCCACAATATCGCTGTGGCCATTCTGGGCGGCAAACACTAAAGCTCTTTGGGAAGCAAAAACGGAAGAAAAATCACCAGGACGAGACGATTCATCCAATATGACACCGGCAGCGATCAACATCTTGACGATCTCTATCTTGCCATTGAAAGCTACAAAAATTAAAGCATTTGAGCCATTATTATCTTTCATGTTAACGTTGGCTCCGCTCTTGATCAACAGGTCGACAATATCGATCTGGCCAAAACGAGCCGCCAACATCAAAGCTGTAGTGCCATCCTGATTACGGTCATTGATATCAGCACCGTTCTTGATCAAGTCAGCCACTAATTCAATATCTCCTCTCTGGACCGCTTCATGTAAAGGATAACTGCCATCATTGCTGATATTTAGTTCTTTGATTTCTTCGTCTCCCATATTATTAATCGTTAAAAATTAATTAGCTGCCCAGCTTCTCTTTAACCTTGGCAACGATCTGAGATAAATCCCAATCACTCTTTACCAAATAGTAGAAAGCCTTCTGGGATAAAGCCTCGAGCACTCTCTGTTCATCACTATAATTGGTTAACATGATAACCAGTATATCCTTGCCCCATTCAGTCGCTCTCAAAGCTTTAAGCATAGCCAAGCCATCCATCTTCGGCATATTGATATCAGCCAAGATCAAATCAGGCAAATGCTGTTCGGCCATAGCCAAGCCATCTTCTCCGTTTCCAGCAGTAAAAACTTCGAAATTTTCCTGCTCGAATTCATAGCTGATCGCCTTGACCAATAACACGTCATCTTCAACGATAAGAATTTTTTTTCTCATATATTTAGATTTTTAAGTTATCTTAATTAATCTTAATTGGAAGTGAAAATGAAAACTTAGTTCCCTTGTTCTCCTCGGTCTCAAACCACATATCGCCGCCATGGGCTCGCATCAATTCTCGAGCGATATATAATCCTAAGCCGGTGCCATTAGGTTCTTGGATACGAGCATTGTCAGCCCGAAAAAACTTCTCAAATAAACGGCTTTTCTGAGTCGCCGGAATTCCCATTCCCTGATCAGCCACCGAGATTATCACCATTCCTTTGGCAGTATCGGTAGTCGTATCAATGGTAATATCCTTGCCTTCTGAAGTATATTTGCTGGCATTGCTGATCAGATTCGATAGAACTTGTCTCATTTTAACATAATCGGCAAAAATTAACAAATTATCAGGGATTTTGTTGATAATATTCAAATTCTTCGTCTTAATCAAAGAAATATTCTCAGTCAAAACCTCATTGATAACGTCATTAACCTTCAGATCAACTTTCTTGATCTCAAACTTCTGTCCAGTCTCAATATGGGAAATATCCAATAATTCATTAACTAATTTGATCATGCGCTGGTTGGAAATCTTAATCTGTTCCAAGAAATCGAGCTGTTCTTGGTTAAGATTCTGATACTTGTTGCGGATTAATAACTCAGAAAACCATTTGATACCGGTTAACGGAGTTCTCAATTGATGCGAAGCTAAGCCCACGAATTCATCCTTCATGCGTTCAATCGCCATCTCACGAGTAATATCCCTCTCAATAGAAACAAAAAATAATATCTCGCCATACTCATCTAAAACCGAAGAGATATCAACGGCTGCCACATACTGCTCTCCGTTCTTGCGGACATTGTTAAACTGGCCGACGAAGACTTCTTTCTTAACTTTGATCTTATTCCACATCTCAGCATAGTAAGTCTTGTCCATTTTTCCACCCCACAGTTCCCCTGGATTCTTTCCCACTGCTTCTTCAAAAGTATAGCCGGTATTCCTCTCTGTCGCCTTATTGATATAAAAGATAGTTCCCATGGAATCAGTAATGATAATATTATCCGAAGCGCTATCCACGGCTAATTTGAATTTCTTGGCTTCAATCATCTGCAACTCCAAATTGATCTTTTCTCGCGCTAAGGAATCGAACAGATATTCTAATTTTTCTTGGAGGGAACGATAAACATCCCTAGTCTGGTCCAACTCATTAGCTGAGATTCCTGGAACCGGATCGTTACTTTTTGGAGACATAAAAAAATAATTAAAAATACATATTTTATCCTTAAATTATAGCATTTTTTCTCTTTTGGTGTCAAAAAAAATAAAGCGCATCCTGGACTAATCCGAGATGCGCTAAAAACATTCAAAACTATTACTTTAACGGATATTTCCGATCAAAATCAGCCTGATCGCCATAAGTGGCGAAGTCAGCTTTTACCTGATGAGCCTGGACCTTGAAGCCCGGCTTGGCCTGATGCATGATACCGCACCAATATTTTTCCGTCCGACCAGCGATTTCTTTGAAATAAAGCAGCACGCCGTTGGCATAGCCGCAATACATACAGCCGATCTTTTCCAGCGGATCAAGATATTGCAGACGGTTCCTATCCATAACCTGGACATATTGGGATCTCTTGACCCTTTCTATTCCATAGATTGGGAAGCAAATCTGATGATAAATTTCCACCATGATATCCAAGATAAGTAATGCTATAAGCGGCAACCAGATAAAAGGAGCTGAGACCAGATGCCACCAGAATCTCTGAGTCTGAAATTTGCGATATTCCATAAAATAAGATTAATAATGATTATTAACTACGACACCAGGATTAATTACCGATGAACGGACCAGATTAGTCTCCCCGATTTTTGGACTGGTCATTTCAAAAATAAATTTTGCATCGCCTTGAGTCACATTAGTACAACCAGCACTGCGTTCCGATCCGAAATCATCATGCCAATACGTCCCATGCACCGAATACGATCCTTTATAAAACATCACCCAAGGGACATCAGGCAGATCATATTCATGAGTAGCAAGCGGTGGTGCTCCGGTCATCCTGATCTTCTTCGCTTTCAACCAGACGTTATAGGATCCGGCTAAAGTCGGGGTTTTCCTATTCCCAACTGAGATATAAGTAGCCATAACCGCTTCTTCCCCTTTATATAAAGTCAAAACTTTTTTAGAAATATTAACATCTATCCAATAATCCCCCGGCTTGACTTTGGCTGGCAAAACAGGCTTCTGTTCCGGCACCGGCTGCGCCATCGCACTGACGAATAATGAATCAAGATAAGCTCCAGGATATTGGCCGCCATCGATCTGGTACCAGATCCGTCCATCGCCCTTCTTGATTCCTAAAACCTTCACATCATTCCCGATAAAGAAAGTCCCCAGCTTCTTGGCGTCATTCCTAGGCTCTGACTTAACCGGGACATAATTCGCATTGATCTTTCCCCACCAACCCAGATATTGCCATTTCCGAGATGTTTCACGACCGGATTCATCCAAGATTATCTCTCCGACTGGGATAGTCTTCAGATCACTATTAGTGATTCCCAGAGCAAACTGGCGCATCACAGCCAAAACATCAGATGAACTGGCCATATAATTCAAGGACTTATCTAAAGGATTGACATAATAAGCTCGGCCGGCATCTTCTGGCTTGAGAAGAATCATTCCTTTAAACCTGTCTGAGGTACTGCTGGCTATTTTAGAAAAATTCTCATTGGAAACCCCCAAAGACAGATTCTTCATGAGAGTATAGGCATCATCCGGAGTGCCGAGATAATAGCGATGAAAATCACCCGGATAAACATACCAAGCCTCACCCCGATTATCGACATCCAAAAGTATCCGACCGCTGAGACGGCTGGAAAGGTTAGATTCCGGAAAAGCTAAAGCCGGAACAGCAAATAAGAAGCTGAGGGAGATAGCCAACAATGACAAGCGAAAGGTTTTCATAGTATTAGTATTTATTAGCTAATTTTAGCTGGAATAGCCAAAAAGGTCAAACTTTTTTAGCATCCTTTCCATTTAAAAGCAACCTATCAGTCCAAGCCGCTCCCAAAAGTAAACCGCCAAGACCAACAACAAAACCGATCAAAACATCGCTCAAATAATGAGCCCTCAGATAGATCCTAGCCAAACCGATCATAAAGACTATTAACGCCGTAATAGAATAAACTAATGCTGACCTCCGGCCGTTATTAAGCCTTAGAATCATAAAGGCCAAGAAGCCAAAGAAAGAAACGGCGATAGTCGCATGGCCGCTAGGAAAAGAAAAGCCGGTCTCCGAGAAGACCGATGCTGACGGTCGGGATCTTTGGAAGTACCACTTCCCTAAAAAAGTCACAGCTTCTGAACTGAGTATCGATAACAAGAGCGGAAAAATAGTCAAAATAGTCAAAATAGTCGAATTAATCCTGAAGACAACGCACAGAAAAGCCGTAGGCTCGGTCAAAACGATTGCGGTTAACGGTCGGGCGGCCAGTGCCCAAGGTCCGATTCCAAGCATCCGGTCCACTAACAGACGATGACCAGAAGAGCGCGTGCGTCCCTTGATCGTAGAACGACCCATTGGTATTGCGGAAGCCGGCTAAGAGGCCTTCAAAATGAGAAGTGCCTCCAGCCTGTAATTTAGTTCCCGCGTTAGCACAGTCCCAGGCTCCGATACGATTAGCATTACAAGTAGTGTCATTTAGATATTGATCGAGGGTATTTTGTTCGGCATCAGTTGGAATATGCCAGCCATCAGGACAAATTCCTTGAGCTAACTCAGTCACAGAGTATTGCATAGCTTCATCCCACTGGTAAAGAGCTCCTTCGGTTTGGCAATTGCCATAAGAGTCATTATAACAATATTTTTCCAAAGTGCTGTTATTGGTCTGATTAGTAGCACCGGCTACAATACTGCCGACATTCATATTCTTCGTCATCCAACATTGAGTGCCAATTTGTACAGTATTATAAGTACAAGTATCATAATCTGGAGCTCCAGTATTACAAGTATGACCAGCTAAAGAAGTGATAGTCACTTGTTCACCGCAAGCTTGAGGCGTGGCACAAGTTCCACTGACACACACCTGTCCGCCAGTACAATTATCTGGACAAGTTCCACCACAGCCATCGCTACCGCTACACTTACCGCTACAATTAGCCGTACAAGCGCTAGCACCGCAAGCTGAATTAGAAAAACCATCACGAGTCAGACATTTCGGTCCGCCATCCAGGGCTCCGGTTTTGCTACCCAGGCAATATGACAAAGTAAATGAAGTCCCGGCCGAATCAACGGTATAACTGAACTGATTGGAAACATTATCACAATTGCCATCAGCTGGAGTCGGAGCAACCGGCAGATTCATCATATACACCTTGTCGCCGATGGTTAAAGAACCGGAATTAAATTCAGCGGCAGTCGGAAAACGATTTTGATCATTAAAGAACATTTCCAAAGCCGTCTGCATCTGCTTGGCATCAGCAATTCTCTTGGCATCCCTGGCCTTAGCCCGAGCATTCTGGAAAGCGACAACCGAAATAGTTGCCAAGATACCGATGATGGCTATAACCACTAAAAGTTCAATGAGAGTAAAAGCTTTCTTGGAAGATTTCATATGAAAACAAAATAATATTTAACTTTTATTAATATCCTTATTATACCATATTACCCCCCCCTCTCCGCAAACAACAAACAATATTTCAAATGAACATTGGACTCGAACTGGACTTTGGAAGATAAAAAATTAGAAATGTTAGCCTTTAAATGGCTCTTACCGATACAAAAGTCGCAAATTCTCCTTAACGAGAAAATAGCAGGGTTCGAACTGATGAAAATGCCCGAAAACAAAAGACGAAGTGAGCTTTTAGAGCTACTTCGTCCTTTACTGCGGAGAGTGGGAGATTCGAACTCCCGAAACCGGTTAAGGTTTACTCGCTTTCCAAGCGAGCGCACTCGACCACTATGCGAACTCTCCTTGTATTCAATTACTTGCCAGCCATATGACGATTAACGATATTCTTCAAACCTTCAATATCTTCACCTTCGCCATTCTTGGTATCAGCCAAAGCTCGGGCTCCGGTAATCACTTCCCCATCCAAGATGGTAGTTGGAGCACCGAATACAGCAATCATCCTGATATCTTCTACTGACCTGGCAATTTTAGCTTGATTCTCAGAATTATTCAAGCAGGCGGCAAACTTAGTTCCATTTAAGCCTAATTTCTTGGCTCCGTCAACCAGGTCATCAATAGTCAAAGGTTTCTGGCTAAAAATCGAGTCTCTCATTTCAACATATTTCCCCTCATCCCCGGCACAAGTCACAGCTGCCTGATATTGCAAAGCCAGGGTATTATCAGATTCGAAATAAGGGCGGACATAGACAGCCAACTTAT
Organism: uncultured Gammaproteobacteria bacterium; assembly: GCA_964639785.1. Taxonomy (GTDB): domain Bacteria; phylum Patescibacteriota; class Patescibacteriia; order Patescibacteriales; family UBA12465; genus CG1-02-41-21. The sequence goes on along the minus strand of CAZXEE010000002.1, from coordinate 88,715 downwards.
CGTTATTATCTTTAACCAACTGCTCCAAAGTAGCATCATAGTTCGAACTGAAAGCACTGCTCAAATCTTCATAGACCAACATCTTGAGAGAGGCCTTCTCATCGCCAAGCACCAACTGATCATTACTAGAAATTGCCGGGATACTAACATTAGTCTGGGCATTAGCGCTATTGATAGCTGAATCATTGCCAGCCAACAAGCTCTCGCTTTCATTCGGAGCAACTTGGGAGACTAATGAATTATCAACGTTATTGGTTCTCTTGCTGAATATCAAAGCAGCCATGGCTAAGATAGTAATTAAGAAAACTACTAAAAAAATAGTTTGGCGTTTCATATTTATTATTGGTTAATTATATAAACCTAAATTTGAGCTTTGTGCTTGTGCCACTCAGTCGCCTGTTCAAAACTGTTAGCCACCTTGAGAATCATCTCTTCCTGGAAGCGGCCGCCGATAATCTGCAAACCTAAAGGCAGGCCGTTAATGAATCCGGCTGGGACGGAAACGGCCGGCAAACCAGCTAAGCTCGGACCGGAAACAAAAATATCTTCCAGATACATCTGCAATGGATCCTGATTCTGTTCTCCGATCTTGAAAGCGACATGCGGCGAAGTCGGAGTTAATATGACATCGTATTTTTCTAGGGCTGAGTTAAGTTCCTGGCTAATCAATATCCTGACTGACTGGGCTTTTTTGTAATAAGCATCGAAATAACCGGCTGACAAAGCATAGGTTCCCAACATGATCCGGCGTTTCACCTCCGGACCGAAACCTTCGCCCCGATTCTTCAAATAGATTTCATTCAGAGGCTCGCCTTCTTCTACCTCAGACCGATAGCCATAACGGAAACCGTCGAAACGAGCCAGATTGGAACTGATTTCCGAAGGAGTAATGATATAATAAACCGGGATACCATATTTAGTATGCGGCAAGCTGATCTCTTCGACCTCCGCTCCCAACTTTTTCAATTCAGCCACGGCATCATCCATTATCTTCCGAACTTCAGGCGACAATTCTTCCCCGAAACACTCCCGAGGCAAAGCAATCTTCAAGCCCTTGATACCATCAGAAATATTTTTGCCATACTCATCAACCTCTTTCCGATTACAAGTAGAATCATAAGCATCGGCTCCGGCAATGACTTCCAAAACCAAAGCGGCATCTTCAACCGTCTTAGTCATCGGACCGATAACATCAGTAGAAGAAGTCATCGACATCAGGCCATGGCGGGAAACCCGGCCATAGCTCGGCTTGAATCCGACCACTGAACAGAAACTAGCCGGCTGACGGATAGAACCGCCAGTATCACTGCCTAAAGCAAAAAGGCAGAAATCAGCCGCTACAGCTGCCGCTGAACCGCCAGATGAACCGCCCGGGACCCGTTCTAAGTCCCAAGGATTCTTGGTGGTAAAAAAAGCGGAATTCTCGGTCGAAGCGCCATGGGCAAATTCATCCAGATTAGTCTTGCCTAATAGCACCGCTCCAGCTTTTTCTAAACGAGAAATGACAGTCGCATCATATGGAGCTATATAATTTTCCAACATCTTGGAAGAAGCCGTAGTCTTGATGCCCTTAGTAAGCAAATTATCTTTAGCTAAATAAGGAATGCCTAGCAAGCTGCCTTTCTCTCCCTTAGCTATCCGGCTATCAGCCTCACGAGCAGCGTCCAGCGCCTGATCTTCACAAAGAGTAATCAAAGCTTTAAGCTCGGGATCAAAGGCCTTTATCCGCCGCAAACAATCCGTAACCAATTCTACAGAGCTAATCTGGCCCTCATCCAAAAGCTTCCTAGCCTCTTTGATTGTCAGTTGATTCAAATCCATAAATTTATTCCAAAACCCTAGGGACTTTGATCTGTCCATCCTTAATACCGGCAGCCTGTTCCAAGGCTATCTGCCGAGCTTCTTCATCGCAAACAACCGCTTCATCGGCACCCCAGACATTGAAGTTCTCCCCCAACCTATTAGTAGCCTCCACCCCGCTGGTATCGACTTCCGACAATTGATCAATATAATTCAAGACAGCACTCAGCTGCTGGCCGTAATGCTCCAGTTCTTTTTCGCTCAACCCTAACTTAGATAGGGCGGCCACATGTTTTATCTCAGATATTTCCAAACTCATAATTATTTGATTAAAGAAATGAATTCCGTCTCGCTCAAAATTTTAACTCCCAATTTCTTGGCTTTATCATACTTACTGCCAGGATCGTCACCGGCTACTACATAATCGGTCAAACGGCTGACGGATTCGGAGATTTTTCCTCCCAATGCTCTAATTTTATCTTTTGCTTCATCCCTTGTCAAACTGGCCAAAGCGCCGGTCAAGACAAAACTCTTATCCGATATAGCCGGATTCTTAACGCTTGGCTTAGGTATCACTACTTTCAAAGTCAAACCATTAGCCGCCATCTTGGATAATAATCTCTGATTATGTTCATCATGCCACCATTCATAGATTGATTTAGATACCACCGGACCGAAGTCGGCCACTTGAGACAAGTCTTCCAATGACAAACTTTCAACAATCGACTGCAGTTCCGAGATAGACATCAACTTATCCTTCTTGGCCCGCCGACCAATAACTAATCCCGCCAAAGCCCGGGCTGACTCCTCGCCGATATGTAAAATTCCTAGAGAATTCAAGAAACGACCCAAATCCGCTTCTCTCCGATTGGAGATAGATTGGATCAGGTTAGTAGCTGATTTTTCTGCAAAACGTTCCAAATTGCCCAAATCTTCCCTCCGCAAAGAATAGAGATCAGCGGCGTCCTTGATTAGACCCACTCCCAATAACTGTTCAATGATCTTCGGGCCCAAGCCATCAATGTCCATTGCTCCCTTGCTGACAAAATGTTCCAAGCTACGCAAAGTAACGGCATAGCATTTCTTGTTGGTACAGCGGAAAGCCACCTCGCCTTCAACCTGGCGCACGACGCTATCGCAAATCGGACAGATCTTCGGCACGGAAACCTTCTTCTCTTTTCCAGTCCGCAGATTAGGCAAAACCTCCACTACTTTTGGAATAACATCTCCGGCCCTTTCGATAATGACGGTATCTCCAATCCTCAATCCTAAACGGTTAATCTCATCCATATTGTGCAGTGTCGCTCGAGAAATAGTCGCTCCACCGACTGAGACCGGTGACAAGACGGCAGTCGGGGTCAAGATTCCGGTCCGTCCTACTTGCCAGATAATATCATTGATCTTGGTTACAGCTTGCTCGGCCGCAAATTTATAAGCCATAGCATAGCGCGGTGCCTTACCGACTATGCCCAATTTGTCCCATAGATCCAATTGATTGATTTTGACGACCACTCCATCGATATTGTAATCCAACTTGTCCCGATGCTTCTCCCAATAATGATGGAAGGCGAATACTTCATCCAGATTAGCGCAAATCTTATTATGCTTCACAGTCCTAAAACCCAATTCCCGGCAGATCTTGTCGGCCTCCAAGCGAGTCTTAGCCGGAGCGATAAGGTCATATTCATAAAAATCCAACTTGCGGCTAGCTGCCACCTTCGAATCCAATTGCCTGATTGATCCGGCAGCGCCATTTCTGGTATTAGCCAAAAGCGGCTTTCCTTCCTTGGCATATTTCTTATTCAACTCTTCCAATACTGACTTGTGCATCACAGCCTCTCCCCTAACTTCAACTACGCCCGGCATAGGCTTCTTCAAGCGTAAGGGGATGCTCTCAATAGTCTTCACATTCTGAGTAACATCTTCCCCGATCTTTCCATCGCCTCGGGTCGAACCCTGGACCAAGATTCCATCTTCATATCTCAGATTAATGGCTAGGCCATCCAATTTCAATTCACAATAATATTCAATCTTAGGCAGACGAATACCGCTCGTAGCCGCATAATTCCGGAAACGCTCTTCCCAATCCCGGATATCATCTTCAGAAAAAGCATCGAATAAGGAAATCATCCGCTTGGTATGCTCTACCTTCTTGAACTTATCCAAAGGCTTTCCTCCCACCCGCTGGGTTGGAGAATCAGGCGTGATTAATTCCGGGAAGGATTGCTCCAAAACAAAAAGCTCATGTTTCAACCCGTCCAGAGCGGCTTCACTCATGGTAATCTGGTCGAGAACATGATAGTTATAGCGATGGAGATCGATCTCCTGTTTCAATTTAGCGATACGGTCTTTAGCTTCAGTTTTAGTCATAAATAAAGATTAAGGACGGCGCAAACAACGGATATAAAAGTCTTTAAGCTTGCCATTAGCTTCTTGAATATCACTATAAAAATTCAACAACCAATTCTGAGAAACATCAGCAATATTTTCATTGGAAGTTTGATAATAATCAGCCTGGGTCAAGCCACCGACAAGCGGCGAATCCGAAGAACCATGCTGACAGTAGAGGTCAGTACTATTGCAATATGGCCCGCTTAAAAACATAGAATGAGACTCCGCTAAAGAAGGCAGGTACCAATCATCGAAACCATTGACCGTCAAGCGATCACAAAACTCCGCAGCAGTATAACGGCCAGCACCGGCAGCAATCAACAAAGCGGTATTAACGCTGCCGTCAGTCGATGTGGCATCAGTCTGGACGCTAGTCTCAACACTATCCCAAGCCATTTTCAAACTATCTTCAGCTACAAAAGAATTATCGCAACCAGTGCCGTCATTTGAAGTACAACCAGAAGGAGAAGCTATCATCCGAGGGCTAACAGAAAAAAGGACACCGCCACCACACAAAGAACCGACAGCACAATCACTGGTACACTCAGTGTTGATATCATAGCAATATCCGGAGTCCAAAGTAACCGACAAATTCTTATAAGTTCCAATAGCCTGGATCTTAGGTTTGCCAGAGGCATCCAAAGAACATTTTAAGTAATACGAGCCATCATCTAATTTAGTTTCAAACATCCGGGAAGAACAATTGCTGAACATATCAAAATTATTCCGTTCGACCTCCCACTTGATCCTCTCGACACCGGTTTCAGCAGCTAAACGAGCCTTAGTCGATTGCTGATATACATCGGTGTTCTTCGTATTGAAGAACGACAAGAAACCGGCCCCGAAAGCAATAACAAAGATGCCGGTCAGTATCAAAAGTGATATCAATAAAGCACTGCCAGGTAATTTTTTTGGAATTTTTTTCATATTAATTAGCTTGCCAATTAGGACTAATGCTCGTTTGAATATTCAAAGCCGGCAGATTAGGATTAACTTCCGACTTCACAGACAAATTCATAGTTACTAGCGGTTGGACGGTCACGGAATCAGCCACCACAAACCCCAAAGTCTCAATATCGACCCGCTCCGAACTCAGATAATATGATTCGGAGCCCCGATCTAAAACCAAACGGATAGTACCCTCAGAATCAGTAAGGGCATAATAGGTAACACATTGACCCAAGGCATTCTTGAAATATAAAGCGGCACCATCAGTATAATAGGTCTGCCCATCAGGAATATGGCTATCGCAGATTGCCGCCCCGGTCGTATTCTTGACCGCCCCTCTTGCTTCCCTGGTAAAAACCTCCAAGGAATATTTAATATCATCCTGCAAAGCCGTCTCAGTATAATTCTTTACCTGGGAAGTAACTACCGACTGGAAAATCTGGGTAGCCGCCAAGACGATCACCGCAAAGATAGCCACCGATATGATGACTTCTAATAACGTAAAGGCCGGTTTTCTAGTAACTCCAATCATAAAGTATCGATTTTAATTCCACTTGATAAGTCTGTCCCTGGTCTACCCATTCCACTAAAGATGAAACGGAAGAAGAAGCGGTGGTGCTGGAAGTAATAGTGACCATCCGACTAAACATGCTGTCCGGGAAACCAGCGTTATGGAAATAAAACCCAGGATTAGCCTCTTCATCATTAGATATCTGCAATTTAGCTTCGGAAATATCAGTGACTGCTACTGGTTGAAAATTGGCAAAATCCAATCGGTATTTTCCGGCTTCAATATATCTATTCCAAGCAATCGGAGTCGTCGTACTATTCTGGATAAAATTAGTATCTCGAATATTCCTGACTAACTCCAAACCCTCTTCCGCCAAGTGATAAGCAACTAAGCTGTTCTTGTTCATATTCTGAGCTCGAACGCTGTCAACCGTAACCGATAAGATGCTCACCAAACCGATAGAAACAATAAACAAGACGGCTATCGTTTCCAGAAGCGAAAAAGCTCTAAGATTTTTTATCTTCCCGAATTTCATAGATTAGAATAGATCAAGCCGAAAGGATTGACGTAAACAGTTTTAGTTTCTCCGGTACTAGCTTCCTGTAGAACGATCTCCACTGGAGAATCTAGGGAAACCGAACCGTCAGTCATAGAAGCCTTCAAGACTCCCTGTTCGCTATAAAAAACGATATTCATCGGACTATTAGTTATACTGGAAATAGTTATTCCTTCCGGCAAAGTAATTTCCTTAGAACCCTTGGTAACCGCCGCTTCAGTGCCGCTATCCAAAACCTTATTGCCGTTGACATCAGCAAAAATAGTATATTTAGAACTGCTACTGACCAAGTTAACACCCCAACCGGATGGAATATCTGACCCATAACTGGTATTGGCCACGCCTTTAGTCTGCACCGTCCTTAAGTCGCGCATCAAGCCGGAAGTAGCATTGATCAATTGGGATTGAGTTTCGCCGCCATAATAATTAGCCAAAAAAACTCCAACCACGACAGCAATGATTGATATCGCGATAATCAGCTCTATTAAAGTAAAAGCGGCTTTTTTCATATCCATATTATATCATAAAAGGCGCAAAAAATCTTCGCCTAAAGCGATCATCTTGAGACGTTTCGGCTCGGTATTATCATCATAACCGATCAGATGGAGCAAACCATGGACTAAAATGAAAAACAGCTCTGAATCACGGCTTTTCTTGAGTTCCTTGGCCTGCCGTTCGATGGCTTTGATGTCAATGATAATTTCATTCAGACCGGTAAAAGACAATACATCAGTCGGCTTATCCAAGCCTCGATATGACTTGTTAAGTTCCTGCATCTTCTTGTCGCCAATAATCGCTACAGAAACAGAGAAATCTTTCAGTCTGTAGACTGAAATAAACTTCTCAATAATCCGCTTCATCTTGATAGCCGGGATCTTGGCCTTGGTAGTATTATTAATCTCAATCATATCTTTTTCCTGATGGCCCTTCTAGCCATCCGCATTAGGCGATATATAGAATACCAGAATGGTTGGAGCACTAAATCAAAAGTCCCGGCATAATCCACTTCTTCCCCACCAAAACCTTCTTTGAATCTGGTTACTCCAGGCCATTTCTGGCTATCGATCCCATAGAAATCATAATATTTCAGACCGGCAGCCTGGGCTTCCTTGATTACTGTCCATTGTAAGAGATAAGGAGCCATGACATTCCGAAATTCATTGGATGAAGCGCCATGCATATAAACGGCAGTCGGCTGGCAAAAACAGAATAATCCGGCAGCAATGATCTGACCCTCATATTCAGCCAAGAATAATTTAATAAAGTCCGGGTTAAAGCTGGCCAGATTTCGATAATAAGCATCACTATGGGCAAAGAAATTATCCCGGTTAGTAGTCTCTTTCATCAAAGATAAAAAATCATTAATCCGAGTATTGTCACAAATAATCTTCACGCCCTTCTTTTCGGCTAAGCGGATATTATATCTGGTCTTCTGATGCATAGCCGCTAAAAGTTCATCGGTGCTCTTCTGGAGATCCAAGATAATCGTCTTGGCAGGCTGAATCGGAATAGTCTTTATCCCTTTCCCTTCCCAAACAGAAGAATTAGGCTCAAAGCGGACAAAAACAGCTCCGGAATTTTTCTGGATAAAATTCAAATCTTCCGCCTTGATTCGCGAACCGTATAAATAATGTTTACGAAGAAACAAGGGCTTTCTCAGAAAAAAAGACTGACCAATTTTCTCACCGGCATAATGATTTCGAGCTTGCAATTCTGACCATAATAATGATTGCAAGAACGACGGTTCAGCTTGAAATTTAGTTGATAATTCACTCATATTTCCATTATATCATCGATGCTAAAAACAAAAAAGCCCCTGAATAACCAGGGGCTTTAGATTCAAACTCAAAGTATCAAACTAGTATAAGGAAGCGTTGGTAGCAGTATGCAATTCTCGGCCAGTGATAGCGCCGACATTGCCTTCTAAACAATATTGTAAAGTGTAGCTGCCTTCATCCTGCAAAGCATAGGTGTAGCGAGCACCGCCGCAACCGGTAACGCTGGTTGGAACGTTAGGAGTTGGAGAGCTTGGAATGACCTGCATATAAGTGGAAGTACCGGTAGTAGAAGTGCTGGAAATAGACTCTCCAGGTACTACTAAACCAGTATCCGGATAGGATTGCTTGTCATTGAAATATAATTCCAAAGCGGTCTGGATCTGCTTGATATCAGCCACGCGCTTGGCATCACGAGATTTAGCTCGAGCATTGTTCAAGGCTAAGACTGACAAAGTAGCCAAAAGACCGATGATAGCGATAACCACCAATAATTCGATCAAAGTAAAAGCTTTTTTGTTTTTCATAATTATTTTTTATTACTAATTTAATACATTCTTATTATAGCACCATTATTTAAAACAGAAAAGCCCCCTTGGAACAAACCAAGAGGGCCTTTAAGATAAGCTATCAAACTAATAAAGAGCGGCGTTAGTAGCGGTATGCAATTCTCGGCCAGTGATAGCGCCGACATTGCCTTCTAAACAATATTGTAAAGTGTAGCTGCCTTCATCCTGCAAAGCATAGGTGTAGCGAGCACCGCCGCAACCGGTAACGCTGGTTGGAACGTTAGGAGTTGGAGAGCTTGGAATGACCTGCATATAAGTGGAAGTACCGGTAGTAGAAGTGCTGGAAATAGACTCTCCAGGTACTACTAAACCAGTATCCGGATAGGATTGCTTGTCATTGAAATATAATTCCAAAGCGGTCTGGATCTGCTTGATATCAGCCACGCGCTTGGCATCACGAGATTTAGCTCGAGCATTGTTCAAGGCTAAGACTGACAAAGTAGCCAAAAGACCGATGATAGCGATAACCACCAATAATTCGATCAAAGTAAAAGCTTTTTTGTTTTTCATAATTCACCTCCCATCATTACTTCAGGTCATTGGTTTAATCCTAGAAATTAACCCAACCACCTAGAAGAATAATTAATTATTATAAATAATTATATAAATTATATCATGTTTAGAAGCTAGTCGCAACATTATACATCGGCAAAATGATAGCCGCCACCATAATACCGACGCCGATAGCCAAAACGATCATGATCAACGGTTCCAAAATAACTCCCAAGTTGTTCAATTTAGCCGATAATTCCCGGCTATAAAAAATGCTGATCTTGTCTAAGACATTATCAAGGTTACCGGTCTTTTCACCGATAGCCATCATCTGTGGAATCATTTTCGGTATTTCCGGACTGGTTATAAACACTGACGAAACAGAACTTCCTTCATTTACTTGGTCGATGGTGGTGTCAATCAACTTTTGATAAACTCGATTGCGGATAATATCGCCACTAATTTCCAAGCTCTTGGTAATGCTCACACCACCTCTGAGCAAGGTACTGAAAGCGCGGCAGAAACGGATTAAATAAACCAAGCGGAACAACTTGCCGACTACCGGGGTATGCAATTTAAAATAATCAACCTTGAAACGGCCAAAATCAGACCGGACAAAAAGCCTGAAAGCGACAAAACAAGCCACGATAAAGATTATGATTCCAATAAAATATTTATTCAAGAAATCAACCACCCAAATAACTGCTCTGGTGGCCCAAGGCAATTGCGCTCCAGTCTCTTCCAAAATAGCCGTTAACTGCGGCATGACGAACAACATCATGATAAAACCGACACCCACCAAACCGATCATGACGATTGTCGGATAGATCATAGCACTCTTGAATTTGCTGGTCAGATCGTAATCCTTTTCCATTTCATCAGCCAAATAATTCAACACCTCATCCAACTTACCGGAAGTTTCACCGGCATGGATAACATTAATAAAGAAAGGAGAAAAAACCTTACCACCCTTGCGATGCAAAGCATCAGACAATAGGGCGCCGCTATCAACCTCATAGGTAACCTCGGCTAAGATGCTTTTCAATTTCAAGTTAGCGGTCTGATCCTGAACCGTTGCCAAAGCTTCGACGACACCGACATTAGAAGAAATAAGCAAGGAAAATTGACGAGAAAATACCACTAAATCGCGAGATTTAATCCTTTGCAACCAAAGCCAGAAACGATTAAAAACATTGTTGGTAACATCAATAATCCAAAGGACTTCCAGACCCAAAGATTCCACCCGATGTTGGGCGGCCTCATCGCCGTAAGAGATTACTTGGCCGGAGACCTTCTTCCCTAATGAATTTATAGCTCGATAACGATAGATAGGCATATGATTTTATAAATTTTCAATTTCAACCACCCGCAGCACCTCATCGATACTGGTTACACCGGACAATACTTTGAAAATACCATCCTGTTTTAGAGAAACAAATAATTGGCTATGCCTGACGGCATCATTATTCAATTCATTGCGACGGTTGATAATCAAATCTTTCAACTCCTCATTGATAACCACGGATTCAGCAATAGCTAAACGATCAAGATAACCGGTATTAGAACAACGGACGCAACCCACCGGCTCATAGAACTTGAAATTCCGGATATCTTCAAAAGTATTGATGTTCAAATTTTCCGCCTGGACTACATCGAGCGGCAATTGCGATAAGACAGCGATCATTTCTGACAAAACTTTCTCCGGTAATTTGGTTTCCTTCTTGCAATACGGACATAGACGGCGAACTAGACGCTGGGCTACGACCAAGCGCAAAGTGGAAGCCAACAAGAAAGGCTCGATCTTCATATCCAGTAGACGGAAAACTGAACCAAGAGCGTCATTGGTATGCAAAGTCGAAAGCACTAAGTGACCGGTCAAACCGGCATGGACAGCCAATTCTGAAGTTTCTTCATCACGAATTTCTCCAACCATGATAATGTTCGGATCTTGACGCAAGAAGGATCGTAATCCGGTAGCGAAATCAAAACCTAATTCCGGCCTGATTTGCGATTGATTGACGCCCTTGATCTGATATTCGATCGGATCCTCCAAGGTTGAAATGTTGACAGTTTCCTTATTCAAAACATTGATAATAGAGTAAAGGGTTGAAGTTTTTCCAGAGCCGGTCGGACCGGTCAAAAGCAAGATGCCGCTAGTTTTCTTGATATTCTCTTTCAAAGTATTATAAACATGCTTGTTGAATCCTAATTCTTCCAAATTAGCTATATTCTTAGCCTGATCCAAAATTCTCAACTCCACCTTTTCAGTCGAACCGAGAGGCAAAGTAGAGATACGGAAATCGATCTCGCGGGCATCGATAACTAGGCGGATATGGCCATCTTGCGGGATACGGGTTTCATCCAATTTCAATTTAGCTAAGACCTTGATTCTGGCCACAACCGAATTATGAATAGACTTCGGCAAAATCAAAGAGTTGTGCAAGATACCATCGATTCTATACCTGACCCGACTTTCATTCATGAAAGGCTCAATATGGATATCTGAAGCCCGGCTCTCAACAGCATGACGAATAATGACCGAAACGATTCTGGCCACTGGAGCGGAATTGACGTCCTCTTCCTTCAAGACCTCCGATTTATCCTCGATCGCCACCAAATCTTCAGACTTCTCCTTAGCCTTAACCTCCAAAGCAGTCGAGACCTCTTCTTCCAGCTTATCATATTTACGGAAAACTTCTCGGAAACTCTTATCTGAAATCAAGTAATATTCAACTCTCAAATTCTGACCTTTAGCCAAAAAGTTAACTGCTTCCATGGCTTTCAAGTCATAGTTAACCAGGCCGATCTTAGCGACGATTGAATCCTTGTAGAAACAGACCAGAGAATAATTGCGAGCGATATCCCGACTCAAAAAATTCAAAGCTTCATCCTTGATAGTTTCGGTCTGCAAATTCTTATATAGTAAGTGATGGAGCTCAGCTTTAATCTCTACCAAACCTTCAATCTCAAGAACCTTGTTCTTCAACAAATAAGGCTCTAAGACAATCTCTTGATTGTCCAGCATCTTCTTTATTTCCGCCGATTTAGCCGAAGTAATGATATTCTTCTTTTCCAACAAAGCCAGAAGCTCTTCTGGTTTATACATAGTTTTTATGGGATTTAAAATGCTTTAAACGGATTGCTGTTCCCCACCTTGAAGGTCGGGGTAACCTCCGGTTCTTCAGTCTCGCCGCCTTCCGTCGGCTCGGTAGAAGTACTGAGATTCAAACCGGTCAGGTCAACTTTAGTGGCTTGCATCTTCTTAAACTTGGCATTATCCAAAAGGCCAAGATTCAAAGGATCAGATGCCAGATCATTATTATTCTTGATATCATTAAGCGCCGCTTCTGAGGACCGGCTCAAATTATTGACAGAGTTCAGATAATCAAAAATATTCTGACGATAGACAATCAAAACGATGCCAAAGATAATGATAGAACAAACAAAGATATAAGCGAGTAGTTTGAAGACTTTTTTCATATAAAAAATTATTTTTTCAGGTAATAAGTAGTCATTTCCAAGGTAGCGGTGCTGGCTTTCGGATCAAACGACAAGGACCTGACATCTATTATCCGCAAACTATTCTCCATGGCTTGGAGCCAAGACTTCAGAGCCGGATAAGTAACCTTGCCCAAGACGATCTTAACATTGAAACTGCCGACACCGCTAGGCAATCTTAGATCAGCCGTAGGGCTAGTGGTAGTAGCACCTCCGGCCGGACCGACACGGCGACCGCCGGTAGAAGTAGCTGCGGTAGCGTCGACATCCTTAACGACATTCAGGTCATTAACCGCCAAATCCTTAGTAGAGGCTAAATAAATCATTTCAGTGAATAGATCTTCTTTCAAATACTCCTTAGGAATCAAACCTGACACTTTCTCAATATCAGCCGGGTCAACTTTTTTATACGCTTCGATCAAAGCTTTATAATTGCTCAACTCCTTATACTTAGGAGCTAATTGATTCTTTTCATAAAAAGTAGCATTGATAGAAGCGACAATTTTTTGGTATTTAGGCTTGATTAGGAGAAAATAAGAACCGGCTAAAATAACCAGAACAACCAGGATTACCAAGATACCGAAATACTCATTCAACATCCGGTTGATCAGATTTTGCATATGCTTCTGGGCCGTAGTCTTTTCCCTAACGATCGGTTGATGCAAGCTTCTGGATCCCAGCTTTGAACCGCTTTTCAACTCACTATTTAAAGATTTTTCCATATAACAAAGATGATTAGATAATAACTTTATTCCGTGAAGATTCCAGGCTTGACTGTCATGCCCAAATCGAATTTCACTCCCAAGCTCTGGTCACCGCCATTAACTTCTTCATTGCTGATCTTGGCATTAGCTACATGATTATCATTCAAAACAGTCTTTAACTGGAAACTGATAGCCCGAAAATCCTTAACCCAAGAATGGAGGACATAAGCTCCTGACGTATCGCCAGAGAAACCGGAATAATAGACATCAGCCAAAGTATTCCTTTCTAAAAATGAGAATAGATTATTCCAATAGATATGATTGTTGAAAATAGGGCTGGCACTGGTAATCTTGTTCTTGAAATCAGTGGCCAAAGCGGCATCGGTGCGATAAGAAGCAATTTCCTGATCCAAGCTAGCCACTTCTTCTTCCAGGGCTGTAGCCTTTTTTCTGATCTCCTGGCGTTCCCAAGAATAGAGGAAAAAATAAATTTCAAAGACTAAGAAAAAAGACAGGATCACAAAAGCTCCCAAAGTATAAAGATTTTTTTTCTTTTCAAAAATAACCGGAACTTCATCCTTAATCAAATCAATATCCAAAATTTCCGGGTTCTCTACTCCAATACCGTCAACACCGTCATTCTTAGACTTTGACCGGATATCTTTAAGATTTAATTTAACAGCAGCGGATCCCAACTTCTTCTTATGTCCTTTAAAACTAAAAATCTTTTTCAAATCGATATTAGAAAAATCGATTGATCGCTTGTACCACGGGGTCTTATCTCCAGCTGGCTGTTTATTTGGATTAGAAAGCATATTATAGAAATTATTAATTACTCGATACTACGCATGGCCAAGCCGATGGCAATCGCCAATCTCGGTCCGACCTCAGACAAAACCGGCTGTAATTCTTTCGGATAAGAAACCCTAAACCAAGGGTTGCCGATAATCACTTGGACATTTAAAGCATTTTCTAAATAATTAGCCAAATTGATCAGAACCGAACCACCGCCAGAAAGGATAATCTTCTCTACTTTTTCATTATTGCTATTCTCGAAGAGCTCAATCATATATTTGATCTCATTGATAATCGGAGCGACGGCATCCATGATTATCTGCGGTACAGCCACTTGATTCTCGCCCAAAGCGGCAACGCCTAAGTCAAATTTCAATTGGCTAGCCTTCTCCTTGGAAATCCCTAATTTCTGACTGATGGCATCCGTAATAGTATTACCTGAAACATTGATGCTGCGGTTGAGATAAGGAATGCTTTCCTTGACCACACAGATGTCGGTGCTATTAGCACCCAGATCAACGATCATAACCGTCGACTTGTCATTGCCCAAGAGAGAACGGATTAAGGAAAAGGTTTCGGTTTCCAAGCTGACCAAATTGATCTTGGCAGCACTGAAGATATTGATATATTTCTTGATCAATTTCTTAGGACTACCGGTCAAGAAAATCTTAGTATTGTTGCTTGGGTTATTCGGATCTTCATCTTGCGGAATTTCTTTCCAATCCAAAACCATTTCTTCCAAAGGCAAAGGGATAACCTTCTTAGCTTCTTCATTAACATGTTCGGCGATATTCTTCTTGTTGACGTTGTAGAGATTAATAACTGAAGAAAAAACCGAAAAACTCGGCAAAGAAACGCTGGCATTGGCGCTAGTAATACCGATATCCTTCTTAACCTTATTGATCAGCTTAGCTACATATTCGATATCATCAGTACTGGTCAACTTGTTAGCACTTCCTAAATCTTCACTAAAACCGTAATTGCTAAGGACGATCTTTTTTCCCTTCTTAGCCAGCTCCACCATCTTCAAAGAAGAGTCGCCGATATCGATGCCCAGATAAGTATTCTCAGAGGAAGAAAATAAACCCATATATTTAATATTGAAAATTTATTATTTAAAAAATAAAAACTAAGCTTAATGACGAGTTTTTTCCAGAGCAGATTGTCTTATTTCTGATTATATTATATAATATCAGAGTAAATACCACAATACTTTTTGTCTTTATAATTATAACATAAACCTAAAAATAAACCAAATGAATTTTTTTGAAAGATACAAAAAAATTTTCCTGATTATCGGCTTTCTAGCTCTCGTTTTTGTCTTGGGCTACTTCATCTATAAGCTATTCTTCAAGCAGCAGGTTACCATCCTGCCACCGACCACCGAAACGACTACCACCCCGGGAGAATTGCCGACAGCTGGCACTGGCGGCCAACAAGTAAGCACAACAACCGGACCGGGCGAAATCCCAGTCTCTCCAGTTACCCCTCAAGTTCCCACCACCGTCGTCAGCCCCACCGCCCAGGGCGGAATCACCAAGGTAACTGCCCTAAATAATGAACCGAGCCTCGCTCCAACCTTGAGCAGCAACGGCAAAGACGTTCAATATTACAACAAAACCGACGGAAAGTTCTATAAGATCAATGAAAAAGGCGAAGCAGTCCCGATGTCCGATAAAGTCTTCCATAATGTCGATAACGTTACCTGGTCTCCAAACACCAATAAGGCAGTCCTGGAATACCCGGATGGTTCCAACATCGTCTATGACTTCAATACCAACCGCCAAGTCACCCTACCTAAGCACTGGGAAGATTTCGACTTCAGTACCGACAGCAACCAATTAGTTTCAAAGAGTATCGGAACCGATCCTGACAACCGCTGGTTGGTAGTTTCCAATAGCGACGGCTCCAAAGCTCAAGCCTTGGAATTCATCGGTGAGAACGCCGACAAGGTCATTTCCTCTTGGTCCCCCAACAACCAGACAGTAGCCATGTATACTAAGGGCGTCGATTTCAATCGCCAAGAACTATACTTCGTCGGAATGAATGGCGAAAATTTCAAATCAATCACTGTCGAAGGCCGAGGCGTCCAGACTGAATGGTCTGACAAGGGTGACAAGTTGCTCTATAGCGCCTACAACAATACCTCCGACCTGAAACCTAAGCTTTGGATAACCAATGCCCAAGGTGACAATATCGGCACCAACCGCAAAGACCTAGAGATTAATACTTGGGCCAGCAAATGTACTTTTGCCAACAACCAAGAAATCTATTGCGCCGTTCCGGATAGCCTAGAACGCGGCTCCGGACTATTCCCGGAAATGGCTGACAAGACCCAAGATAGTTTATACCGCATCAACCTGACCACTGGCACCAAGCAGCTAATAGCCGTTCCAGATGGAAAATATAATATCTCCAACCTGGTAGTTTCCGATGACCAGAAAAATATCTTCTTCACCGACAAGACCACCGAAAAGATATACAAAGTCGACTTGAAATAAGCCTCAATCAAAAGCACTAGCCGCCAGCTAGTGCTTTTTTGTTTCTTGACAATTAAGCCCCGGTCCGTTAAACTTGAGGACAGTAAGTTTTCTTAGAGTATGCTTTTTCTTAGGCGAATCGCTGATTAGCCGAAAAAATGCGACCATCCGAGAAAGAGTCGACTTACCCATTAAAAAGACTAATTCGCCAAGAATATGAAGAAATTATTCGTCGGCGGCCTGCCTTACAGCTTCAGCGATGATGCTTTAAGAGCTCTGTTCGCTGACTGCGGTAACGTAGAATCAGCTGTGATCATCAAAGATCGCATGACTGGCCGCTCCAAAGGTTTTGGTTTCGTAGAAATGTCCTCCGAAGCTGAAGCTGAAAAAGCTATCTCAATGTTCAATGGCCAGGAAGTCGAAGGCAGACGCTTGAATGTAAGCATCGCTCGCCCAATGACTGATGGTCCAAGACCTCGCAGATAATATCAATAATTGATATACAAAAAAACAAGCTCTGATTCAGAGCTTGTTTTTTATTACGACAAATTGACAAATATCCAATAAGATCATATTATAAATTCATAGAATAACGCTCTTTTACCCCCCACCAAAAAAGCAGTCATGAAAAATATTCTAGGCATTTCAATAGTAACAATGCTATCTCTGTTAGTAACTTTAGAAGCATTCGTTCTTTACAATCTATTATCAACCAAAGATGAATGGACCTGGTGGATGGTCGCATTGACCACCATGACTCTGATATTATTAATATCAGAAATTAAACACCAGCTCATCCTCAAAAAAAAGAAAAAAATAAAAAGGAATAAAAAAACAAAAAAGCTCTAACTTAGAGCTTTTTTTATTTCAAACCGATATAAGCCACCATCACCTCCAAATCATCCAATCCCGGATTGTCCCGCCGGAAGGAAAAATATTTATCCTTCAGACAGAAAGTACATTCCGGGCTGATATTGATATTCCCACTCTGTAAACCAAAAGCCAGAAGCTGTTGTTTGATAACCAAAGCTAAGTCAACGAATAATTTCCCTTCCCGTCTAATTACAGCTTCAGGATAAGGCGAGAACTTGTCCGCCACTTCAGTCTGGACTTCGAAATGACAGACGCCAATATGCGGACCGATGAAGACTTCAATATCGGACCTCAAAGAACCAAATTCTTTTTCAAAGACTGAAACGGTCTCACCAGCAACCCCTTCCAAGACTCCCCGCCAACCGGCATGGGCCAGTCCAATAATCCTTTTTGTTCGATCCAAGAAATAGATTGGCAGGCAATCAGCTGCCGTGATAGTCAAAAGATAATCAGAGCGATCAGTAACCAAGGCATCGCAAGACCTGATAATATCTTCCTGATTACCCTCCTTGATCGCTACCACCCTCTTGCCATGGACTAGGTCAGCTGCTATCACCTTCTTGTCAAAAGGAGCGAAGAAAACCTCACGGTTACGGATAGTATCCGGGTGATCTTTCTTCACGAAGACCCTCATATTACCCTGATATCTATTGGATATCCCTAATATTATATTGTCGGAAGATTCAAAATTGAACATAGTCATTAAAACTTCAAAATACTATTAACCGCCAAGACGCAACCGGCACCCAAGAGACAGCCGGCCATCTTGCCCACGGCTGATTTAAGCATCGTCCTTTCTTCCGGAATGAATTTGAGCCTTAATTTTTCAGCCATATGCCCCTCAAAAATACCGGCGATACCGTCAGTGATGGCATTTCCTACCACTCCACCGATAATCGCACCAGTTACTCCGGCAAAATGGCCGCCAAAAATTGCCAAGATTGCCAAGATGCCATTATTGATCAAGCCGAAAAAGATATCCGGCAAAACCGACTTTATGCTTATCTTAAAAGGCAATAATGAAACCAAGCACAATATAGCCAAAGCGATCAGAACCAACCCCATCCAATGATCATCTTCGACGAAAGCGATGCTGACAGCCGCAATTACGATACAAAGAGTCAAGATATTAAAAACTGACAAAAGAAATTTTTTGCGCATAAGTTTTAAGTTATTTTATAATCGCTTATATCAAAGCGTGATGCATTTATATTTTTCCAGAAGCATATATGTCATATGATGCTATCTGGCCCTCATAATTGACATGAGTATTTTTATTAGCTCCTTCAGTAATTTCAACTGTCTTAAACCTATTCTTCAGCATCCTTTCTACAGCCTCAATAGGATAATTATATTTTGGAACATCAATCTCATCCCTATCAAATATTCCCCCCCTGGCTAGTATAACTCAACAGTAAAAAACCATCATCCTTTAAGCTAGAAACTGCCTTGTCTAAAAGATAATCTAACTCTTCCCGATTGAGATACTGAATAACCCGAGCCATGACAACTGCCTTGTATTTATCAACGGTATAAGGATAACCCATAACATCGGATTTCATGAATGAAATCTTTTCTTTCAATTCCGAATTAAGGGAATCGGTCCAGCCCATATCAGAAACATCGAAGCTGTCTACCTTGCAACCTAGACTAGCTAAATAAATAGAGTTTCTTCCATTACCGCTGCCGACATCCAAAACAAAATCACCATCAAGAAACTTGTCCTTGTGTCTTTCAACAATAACGCTCGGCACAAGAGTCTTTATCTCAAACCTTTTACTCTCCCAAGCTTTTTCCCAAGAATGCTTCTGCATAAATTAAATTTTATCTCACTGCTTATACCATTATATTATCATATCATTCTAAATCATTAAAATTATTATAAAAAATAACCCATATTTAGGTCTATTTATAAACAAAAACTATTAAAATCATAATTAAGCACTCTGACCAATATATTAAAACTCTAAAAATCAATTATTTACCTTTATTTGAATCACTTAAAATTTCCTTCACTTGTCGACAGACAATATCTCTAATTTGGCTTCTGGTCTCCTCCACATAGCTAGAAAATTCCTTCTCCTTTTCTTCATTCTGGCAATTTATATTTCTACTCTCTCCCCATTCTTTTAGATCTTCATTATCTTTAGTCGAATGAGTTTCAAAACCTCCATAGATTATCTTACTCGGCTTAATCTCTGGATGGCTAGCAAAAAACTTCTCCCAGTATTCCTGGCTAGAGATCGTTTTTTTTGGTCTTTTAAAATTACCATTCTCATCAATTTCGGGCTTGCCATCCTTAATAACATATTGTGATCCATTCTCCGGATCAACTTTAATATCATCAGTTATACATAAAATTCCGGAATCCACCGGCACTCCTTGACCAAAATTAAAAATCTCAAAATCATTATATTGCTGATCAATACCAGATCTATTATGGTATTCACTCATACCTAAAGTAATCTGGCTTTCCCTGGTTTTTTGATAAAAATCATTATGCAAGATATATTCCACGGGGTAGTAGAAATAAAACTTATAGGTATCTTCAGCTCCATACATTTTATGCAAATCCTTGCCATAGGAAAAATGAGTCGATTCCCTATCTAAAGCATACATTGAAGAATATTGATCCATTATTTTATCAACTATAGAATCGACGCCATTTTCTTCTTTGGCTAATTCTAAAACAGAGCTATCGTTTAAAAAAATTTTTTGTTCTTTTAAAATAGTACTGGTCATCGAATTTATCTTTTTGTCCATAAGCAACGGAGTCAAACTGTCAACAAATTCCCCCTCACTCACATTATGACCGCCGCCAGTAGACATAAACGTATTTTCTCTGGCTCCATAGCGAGTAACGTGATAGAAAGCCTCGCCCGATAATCTTTTTAATAAAACTAAATAATTATCCAAACTCATCTGGGATAAAGCTTCAGTATTTAAATACTCATCACGCTCTTCTTTAGACAAAGGACATTCTGACATTATCCGATTAAATTCCCGACGATAATATTCTTGAGACTCCTTAATTTTAAATTCTTTTTCCCGTTTTAATAAACAATCCAAGTTCTGAATCATCTGTCGATATTTCTCGGTTTTAAAAATTCTCCCCCAAATATCTTTTTTTATATTCTCTAATTCCGGCCGCGATTCTTGTGATTTAATTTTCTTTAAATCGTCATAACTCTCAGGATTATTCCGAGCATCATTAAGACGCCTGGCTGTTTCTTGGCGCAAATCAGGAGCTAATTCTTTAGAAAATTTTATATCCAATCTCATATTTTATTATCTGATATTGTATTATATCACAAAAAGTGAATTTAAACAAAAACCTAGCATAAGCTAGGTTTTTGGGTTTATCCGATACTAAATTGTCTTGGCGGAGAGGGCGAGATTCGAACTCGCGGAAGACTTTCATCTTCGACAGTTTTCAAGACTGTTCCATTAAACCGCTCTGGCACCTCTCCAATATTCGATTACCTGTATACATTACCAGTTAATTCACCTCAATGTCAATATATTTAACCCCCTGGTTTTCGGTCCTGATCCGGGTTTCAATCTCATCAATCTTCTTCCCTACCAACCTCGGGACACGATCGGCATAGTGCATACAAAACTTCTTGAATTCCTCAAAGTCATCTTTAACATCATCATATTGATCCTGCAAAGAACTGTTCTTGTAGATCTCAGACAGCAAAGCAGAACCGTTGAATTCAATACTACACTTGATACGATAGATGCCGATATCCAAGACAGTCGATTTGAAATCAACCACGCTGTCAATGGCTGGATCGGCTTCGAGCAAACGGATAATCTTGTCCTGCAGATCTTCCGGAATGGATTTACCTAAGAGGAACTGGCGGTTCTTGGCAATCAAAACGATAGCGATAAAAGCCAAAAGAATACCGATGATGATGGAACCGATAGCATCCCAATAGTGCTGCCCGGTAAGATGGGCGATGATGATAGCGAAAAAAGCAACTGATACTCCGATTACCGCTAAACCGTCTTCATAGACTACGGCTAAGGTGGAAGGATCGCCATTCTTCAAAAGATTAAAAAAATTTTCGGACGGATACTGGCGCTTCAATTCCCTGACAGCTATCCAGAAAGTAATAGATTCAATGATAAACGATAGGGCTAAAACGACATAGACGATAGGATGATCCAAAATCTCTCTCTGATGCCAAAGCGAATCAACACCATTGTAGATGATAGCGCCGGCACCGATGAAAAAGATACCGCAAGCAGAAATCAGGGCCCAGAAGAATCTCTCTCGACCATAGCCATAGATGAAGGCCTTGTCCGGCTTCTTGGCAGAACGCCTGATACCGACCATCAATAATAGCTGGTTGAAGCTGTCAGCAATACTATGGATAGCTTCGGATAAGAGAGCGATTGATCCGGAAAAGAAAAAAGCCACGAATTTAATGATCACAATGAAGACATTGCCTATCAAAGCCGCTAAAACAGGGAGATAACCTTTGATTTTATAACTTTCTGACATATTTAATAAGCTTAATCATACCGAATCCGGGCTCAAGTGTCAATTAAGACCCTATATTGCCAAAAACCGATATTTCTAATATAATATAGACTTCTTTAATTAACCTAAACATAATATGGGAAAAATCATTTGTCTGTACGGCCTGCCGGCTTGCGGCAAGACCACCCAGGCAGAACTGCTGACCAAGGAATTCGGTTGGGTACAATTCGGCATGGGCGACCGCTTGCGGTCAGAAATCGAGTCCGGATCAGAACTCGGACAGAAAATTAAAAGCTATGTCGACCAGGGCATCCTGATCACCGATGAGCTGATGTCGGAAGTCATCAAGCATACCGGCCAAGACATCCAAGAAAAAGGCATCGTCTTCGACGGCTTTCCTCGGATGATCTCTCAGGCTAAAATGTTAGATGAAATTGCGGGCGGCCTCGACCTTCATGTTGACGCCTTCATCTATCTGAGAGTCTCGCCGGAAGAAGCGCTCCGACGCATTGAAGCTCGAGCTCAAACCGGCAATAGAGCCGATGACAAAGATGCCTCAGCCATCAAAAACCGCATGGGCGTCTTCAATCAAGAATCGACCATCCTCATGGATTATTATCGCGCTCAAGGCAACTTGATAGAGATCGACGGAGAACTCAGCATCGAAGAAGTTTATGCCGAGATCAAAAAACATCTGGAGAAATAATTCTAAATAAAAACAAAAAAACAGGGGCTACCCTGTTTTTTTGTTTTATCTAATCCCTGGATTGGAAATAATCGCAATGAGCGTCATATGGCACCTCGCTCTTAGCTTCACGGCAATAGCCGAATTCACCGATCCCTTCGAAGCTGGTGCAATTGCGGCACTGGCTATCCTCGTTCGGCCAATCGGTAGTGAACTCGGATTCAATTTCATGAGACATAATTTTTAGCTTATTTTCTAACTATGATAATTATAGCAAAAAATGGGCCTTTGCCACTACCTTGTATTAAAAGGTAGTATGTGATATGATGATATCAACGAACAATTAATTAGAAAAAAATATGGACAACGACTTTAAAAAATCCCTGGAAAATGCCGCCGCCCAGATGCGCAAAGGCGTCTTGGAATTCGCCATCCTACTGATCATCGCCAAGAAGAAGATCTATGCCAATGAGATTATCTCCCGGCTCCAAAAAGCCAAACTGACGGTTGTCGAAGGAACTATCTATCCCCTGCTCTCCCGCCTCAAGAATTCCGGACTGCTAGACTATGACTGGGAGGAATCGAAATCCGGTCCGCCGCGAAAATATTACACGCTGACCGAAAAAGGCAAGCAGTTCTTAGAAGGCTGCGAAGAGCAATGGCAATCCCTGGAGAAGGCCATCATTAATCTAAAAAAATAACCATATGAAAAAGACTATATCAATCAACCTAAACAACCAAAGCTTCATCATCGAAGAAGAGGCTTATGAAAGATTGCTAAGCTATCTGGAAGATATCAAGAAACATTGCGGGGCCGGAGCCGATACGGCTGAAGTGATGGCCGATATCGAAAATAGCGTAGCCGAAAAACTGAGGTCATCATTATCCAAATACAAAGAAGTCATCAACATCGAAGATATCAAATCATTGATAAAGATCATGGGGACGCCGGAAGATTTCGATCGCGAAGTTGGCGACACAACAGACAAAGAAGAAGACCAGCCGATCAAGCGCAAGCTCTATCGCGACACTGACAATGCCATTATCGGCGGCGTAGCGGCCGGATTAGGCAATTATTTCGATATTGATCCAGTATTATTCCGAGTCATATTCTGCGCCCTGGCCTTCGCCGGTGGCAGCGGTTTCCTGATTTACATCCTACTCTGGATAGCCATGCCTGAAGCCAAGACAGCCTATCAGAAACTAGAAATGCAAGGCCAAGCCCCGACAATTGCCGCTTTCAAACATCTAGCAGAAAACGGCAAGCAAATCAAAGACAATCTAAAAAAAAATTCTACCCTAAAAAAGATAGCTAGCCTGCCAGCTATCATAATCAATAGCTTTTTTCTGGCTATAAAAAAGGTTTGGGATGCTGTCTGGCCCATTATCCGCTTAGCTTTCGGGTTATTCCTGGCTATATTTTCCTTTATCGGACTGGGTTTCATCGGTATCGGCAGCCTATTCCTCCTGCTATACAATAACTCTTCTCATCAACTCTTTTTTATCCCGATTTCCGAATTGACCGCCCTCGTTCCCTACTTCATCATGGTATTATCCGGATTCCTTTCACTGGCAATCCCGGCCGTCATGCTGCTGATCGGCGGTATAGCGATCATCAGGAAAAAGAATCTGATTAATTTCACGGTCGGATCAATCCTGGTCGGAGTCTGGATGGCAGCTGGCATTACCTGTTGCGCCCTGGGCCTCCGCTACTTCCCCGACATCCAAGACAAGTTCGAGAACTATCCCCTCACCAAGAGAATTGAGCAGAAAGTAGACCTGCAAGGAATCAAAGAGATAGAAGCCAATGGCCATCTGATAGACATCTATGTCAGCTCAGCCACTAATACTCCAACTACCATAAACGGACGCCAGATAGATCTAGACCATATCGATATCAAACGCGAAAAAGATAAGCTGATACTGACCGAAAAGCCTTTGGCTGCCAATCCGGAAATCTGCCTTAACTGCTACCTAAAACCGGTAGAACTAACCATTGCCACCAGTTCTGACTTGAAGATAAAGACCGGATCTGGCGCTTCACTCTTCGATGCCAGCGTCGTTGAATCGGAATCATTCAGCTCGACGACTGAAATGGAAGAAATAGAAGAATAAGAAAATACCCTCAACTGAAAAGTTGGGGGTATTTTTTATTTTCCGAAAAATAAAAAAGAGGTTAAATTAATAACCTCCCATTAGATGTTTGCAACGTGTTATTTATAAAGAGCTACTTGAGCGAGTGAGTATTCTTCATCGATCCTGACCACAGAATCGAAATCGAAATAAAACGCCTTGATGGCTTCTTTGTCTTCTGCATTAAGTTGATCGAGTATTTCTCCGACATTGAAAGCGGTTTGGCCGAAAGCTGATTCTATCAGCACGATTATCACCTTGTAGTCTTTCAAGTCATCCCGATATTTTCCGGGGTGAAAAAAGAAAATATTTTCTCGAGGATCTTCAACGATTCGCTTCATCGTCAATTCATCAACTTCATGCCAACCGAACCTTTTGTTCTTGGCGTCATGATAAGGGAAAACCGGAACTATCCTGCTGTTTTTTACAGCTTCGGAAATTTCGGTTTCAGGAGTCTTTCCATAATTGTGATAAAGCTCCGCCATCCTGTCTGCTGGTATCTCTTTCATCGCTATAAATTTTTGATATATTTTTTAAAAGATCTAATCTAATTTAGCACCCTCCAAGTATAACACAATATCTAATTTTAGTCAACAGATATCTAAACTAAACCGGCTAAAGTCTTAGGTAATTGCTCACAAAGGTCCTCACTGCTATAGAAATGCTTCTGAGACTTATAAAGCTCGCTACTAGCCTTCTCTACCGCCAAGAAGGCGGCAGCGGCAGCCAAATCAGCCGGATTCTGACAGAAGAAGGCAGCCATCAATCCTGACAAGATATCGCCGACACCTCCCTTGCTGGCCCCAGGCCGACTCAACCTTCCAGACACCAGATTACCAGCCGGATCAGAAATATGATACTCCCCGCCTTTGAGAGCTATATAACAATGGTATTTTTTGGAAACCGAACAGAGATTTTCTCTAGTTGGGGCGCAACCAAAAACTTTCTTGAATTCGCCTTGATGAGGCGTCAGGATAATATTCGGACTAAGTTTCCGTTTGAGGGATCCATCTAGAACATTCAGAGCATCAGCATCTAATACTATTTTCTTTCCGGAGTTTAAAACCTGTTTCACTAAATTATATGTCCGAATAGAAACTCCCATTCCTGGACCAATCAAGACAGCATCAGGCTGAGCCTCGCTAATCTTCTTAACCGGAATGAAACCGGCGGTCAATCCTTTCAGCCCGCCAACTAGACGTTGATTATTTTCAGTTGACAAGACATATACCAACCCAACCACCCTAGCAGCCGACCGAACTGCATAGATCAAAGAGCCATGATATTTTTCCGATCCGGCAATCAAAAGCAAGCGCCCATTATCGCCTTTATGCGAATAAATGTCAGGACGGTATAGCTGCTTGAACACTTTAGTTGAAATCTTCTTAGCCATTAGCCTTGATATAAAATATATTTAAATTATTTAAATATAGCGGAGCCGGTATCAAGCTTCAATTCGAGCACCAACTCCCCTCTATCATTAAAGAAAAAGGATGATGTTTCTTCCAGCGTCTTCAGGAAATCAGCTTCTTGCGAATCCTGGCAATACATTTCAGTTGAAACTAACTTACTAAAAGATAATTTATTTTTGTTGGCCGTATAAGAGCCAGAAACAGAGTTACAATCAGTTGAAGCTGAAATTTTACCTCCCTTAAAGATTAATTTAAAAACACCGACTTTCTTAGGTTCTAACTGGGTATCATTGTTATAAGCCGTTTTCACCCATACCCATTCTTTAGATTCCAAAGTCAGACTAGATTTGTTGACGATCTCCGACAAGACGCCGTTTTCAACCCTGAAAGTCCGTGAAACTCCCTGGCTCGGCTGAATATCAAAAGATTCTCCCGGCTTCCGATCGGCATAATTAACGACGATGAGAGATGAATCAGTCTCGTCAATTCCAGTAGTTTGAGGAGCGATCCGGTCCCCCAACAAGACAGCATTGGTGCCCTGATAACCATCGGTGGTTTTTAAGGCAACCACTAAATAGAAAAAAGTACCGCTGCCGCCGGTTTCCTGAGTAACCAAGAAAGCGGCATCGGATAAGCCATCGCCATTAAAATTGCCATAAACCTCATTACCAAAATATCTGGTCACAACCTTCGCAGCTGAATCAGGCTGAGCGACTTCTGACAATCCATCAACCAGCTTGATCGACTCTCCTTCGATAGTAAAAGCGACATCCAAAACCTCCCGACAAATAGCCAAGTCTTCATCATTTTCAGCAAAGGCAAATTCTCCTTGATGCTCCCAGAACGAGAACTTCTTATCAGCAGTCTCAAACTTAGCTCCGCTAGCTGACATAGCTGGAATCATATCATAGTTAGTGGTCTCCCCGCCTTTAATCATTGCCAATCTGAGCTTTTCCATTATCCCCTGATCATTCTGAGAATAATATTCCGCCTGAGCCTTATAACCGTTAGAACAGACTAAATTAACTTTATTCGAACCTTCAAGAAGCACTAATGACTTTTTCTCAACCGGTCGGAAACAAAAATAACTGATAATGGCGATAGCCATGATAAAGATGACAGATGATGAAAAGAAGATGATTAGGTTCTTTTTCATAATATTAATTTTAGTTAATTATACTCATATTATATCATTTTCAGAGATATTCACCAATAAAAAAATCCTCGATAATTCGAGGATTTTAAAGCTCAACACTAAGAAGCGGCTTTCTGGAGACATTTGGCTATTTCCGATAAGCTAGAAGCTAGCTTCTTCCGGCCTCCTTGGGAATCGGAAGCGGATTGCCTGGCGAAATCAGCCGCCAGATAACCGATCAGCAAGCTGACCCGATGACGCTCCATGTCTCCCAAGGCATTGGCTAATTCGACAAGCGAACCGCCATAACCGACGACAAAACTAGGATGCTTGATAGCAACGGCTTCCCACCGGCTAACCATATATGGTTCATCCCAGACATGGTTAAGCTTAGCTTTGGCTATTATCAAGCCATCGGCTAACCCTTTCCCTTCTTTATCCATCCTCTGCGTTATCCGCCTAGCCCAATCTTCAAACAGTTGTGCTGTTCGGTCATAGGCCATATTGCCGATAGCAAAAGCTAAATCCGGAAAAGAGCCACTATAGCCCGCCACCAGACAAAAATGATTATCATTTTCCATCTCTCAAGTTTATTTATATTAGACAAAGGTACTTCGATTGCTAATATATTGTCACACACAACTGATTTAATCAAGTGATAGACAAAAAAAATAAAAGAGGGTTATTTCACCCTCTTTAAATTACTTTTCTCTCGTTCGCCGATAGAATAGTTCCGGAAACTTCCACCCGAAATGATAAAAAATAACTATCATCATCCCAATAACTTCCACTAAGATCTTTTTAATCGTTATTCTAGATTTGGCCGAAACAAAAATGATCTTTCTTTTTCCGATCAAATTCCAAATAAGCCTGACTCGCCGAGAATGATAATCAGATGACACTACATATACGATATCATCTTTCCCCATCATCTTCGAAACCATTTCAACATTATGAATGGTAGTCAGTGAAGTATCTTCAACGACGATATCAGCTGATTCCAAACCATGGCTCAGAAACCAAGAATTTATCGCCAGCCCGATCCCGACTTCTTTTTGGCTCAAAGAGAAAAATCCGCCAGAGCAAATTATGCGATCAGCCCCGATCGAATGATATAAGCTGATAGTCTCCTTACAACGATCGACAGAATCCTGGGATAAAGCATATCCCCGGTTCTCATTTCCATGAACAACAATAATCTTCATCATTAATCTATTTTTATTTAAGAACTACCAAAACAGCTAACCACATCAAAATAGGCCTGTCAACCTGAAAATATTGACAATTTTATATAAATATGGTATAATTACCCCACGATAAATCGAACATTCACAAAAAAATACAACCATGAAAACCAGAAAAAGTTTTTCGGAATGGCTCAGATTAGCCGTATTAATAATCTTAATTTCAGGTATAATTACCATGCTGGTTGGAACAATCGTCAACCTGTCATTCTTTGACGGATCAAACGAAACCTGGGATTCCATCGCTATCATTGGAAGCCTGACATTCATAACCCCATTATTCCTTTTCCAATTCGTCATGCCATCAGATCTGCTCAAGCTCGAAATTCCAACTTGGGGAAAGACTGTCATCTACCTATTGGCATTCCCTTGCATAAACATCTGGATGATTTCAGCCGCTGATGCTGCCTTCCACTTTCTGCCCGATTTTCATGCTGCAATGAATAATGGCAGCAGCAAAATGCTGGTCCAAGCACTGCGTGAAGAATGGTCTGCTCAAGCCTGGACAATCATGGCAATCGCCTACATATCAATGATTGGATTAGGATTAATCTGCAAGGCTATCCGCGAGAACATCCTTACCAAAGCCGCTTAACTGATATCTAAAAAAATAAAAGCACCAAACAAAAATTTGGTGCTTTTTTTCATATCCTAACTTTTAATTACCTTGTCGATAATTTTCAATATTAACTCTTTCTACTTCATTAAAAACAAAGTCATGAAGGCTATAGCCATAAAAACAAACAAACCAATGCCGGTAAAAAATAATAACCTTATCCCTTCTTTCTTTTTTCCATCAATATAAAGCATAAGCGGCTTTCCCAAAACTAATCCGCCAACCACCAAAGCTGAAAAGACAAAAAGCATCAACGCAGCTATAGGTGTAATTATCTTCTGATCAGCCTGGCCGAACCAATTATTAGCTTGATCAAAGAAGATAGCCAGTAAAGAGGTATATACAAGAACGCCAAAGGCGTGGATTGCTCCTCGTCTAGCGAGAATTGAATTTTTCATATAGTTATTATCAATCAATTAATAAATATCTGATATGGTTATTATACCACGCTATCCTAAAGTGATAAACTCCCTATCAAAAAATAGCCCTAAATAGGGCTATTTTGAATCTGCGGAGAGGCGGGGATTCGAACCCCGGATAGGAGCAAAACCCCTATAACAGGTTAGCAACCTGCCGCCTTCAGCCGCTCGGCCACCTCTCCACTATAATCTTTATTGTATTTAAAAATTATGTTATAATGATATAAAATCTAACAACTATTGTCAACCAATACTATGTCTAAAAAGAATAAAAAAATGGCCAAAAAAGAGGCTGAAAAAGCTAGTGCCAATGGTATCCAATGGAAAATCCCGGAATATGAGAAATATGAAAGGGATCGCCGCTGGTATATCATCGCCGCAATTGTCGCTTTAGGACTGATCGCCTATGCCGTCTTTACCCGCAATTACCTCTTTGCCTTGATTATCGTCATTATCGCCTTTATCGTCATTACCAGAGATGGCCAAGAACCGTTAGTAGTAAACTTTTCCCTGGAATCAACCGGTATTTATGTCGGCCAGAGATTCTATAGCTATGACACTTTCAAGGACTTTTCGGTAGTTTTCCGCCCTAAAGACAATATCAAGAACCTTTACCTGAATTTCAAGAATACCATGCGTCCCCACCTATCTATCCCGCTAAAAGAAGCTAACCCAATTGAAGTCCGAAACTTCCTGTTGCGCTTCCTGGCCGAAGATTTGGACCGAAATGACGCCCCATTATCCGAGGGTTTGTCAAGGACTTTGAAGTTGTAGACAAAAACAAAATAATAATATAATATATAATGCGAACGGATATCGTTCGCATTAAATTTGTCCTCATAGTTCAACGGATAGAACGTGAGATTGCGGATCTCAAAATCTAGGTTCGATTCCTAGTGAGGGCACGAATATATAAGCTTATATGAATCTTCTTTCCTCTCATATCAGCTCTCTAAGCCGGGTCGGCAAGACTACCGCCCTACGCTTTAAGAAATTAGGTCTTGAAACTATTCAAGACCTGATTTTTTATTTCCCCTGGCGCTATGACAATTTCGGCCAAACCATGGCTATTGAAGACCTTACCGAGAATTCAATCGCCAATATCGTCGGCCAGATAGACCTCATCCATAATCGACGCAGCTTCCAAAGGCGGATCTATGTAACTGAAGCCTTGGTCAAGGATGAAACCGACACCATCAAAGTAATCTGGTTCAACCAGGCTTTCTTGTCTAAGACTCTGAGAGTCGGAGACACTATTTCCCTAGCAGGAAAAGTCACTATGAAAGACGGCCAATTGGTTCTGGTTTCTCCGACTTATGAAAAAATTTCCGATAATAATCAAGAATTGATCCACACCAGAGGACTAACCCCGATCTACAGCACAACAGCCAATCTAGCCCAGAAACAGATCCGGACAGCCATCAAACAAAATATAGAACTGGCCAAACTGATTCCAGATTGGATTCCTAATGACATCAAGAAAAAACTGAATCTTGAGAATCTATACCAAGCTCTATACCATATCCATTTTCCCAAGAACGAGGACGAACTCAGAGCTGCCAAACAACGTCTTGGATTTGCCGAGCTGTTTATCCGCCAACTCCAAGCTCAGATCACTAAGAAAGAATTGGAATCCAATATCGCTCCTCAGATCGAATTCCAGGAGAAAACTACCCGCGATTTTGTCGCTTCCCTACCTTTCCAGATTACCGATGACCAAAAGAAAGCTGCTTGGGAAATATTATTAGACTTAGAAAAATCAACCCCGATGTCCCGCTTGTTGGAAGGCGACGTCGGCAGCGGCAAAACCTTGGTAGCTATCATCGCTATGCTTAATGTTGCCAAGAATGGCCATCAAGCTGTCTTGATGGCTCCCACTGAAATCCTGGCCGAACAACATTTCCAAACCATCAGCGGATTGCTCAAGGATGAAGATATAACCATCGGACTGCTTACTAACTCCCAGAAAAAGATCAGCTTCGAAGCGGAAGAGAAGAAGAAGCTGCCAGCCCCCGAGATCATCAAGCGCTCTCAGATATTGATCGGCACCCACGCTTTGATCCAAAAAGGCCTGGAATTCCCCGAATTAGCCTTGATAGTGGTCGATGAACAACATCGTTTTGGCGTTGAACAAAGACAAAAACTGCTGTTAAACGAAAAGGCTCGCCACGTCCCGCATTTCCTTTCCATGACCGCCACCCCCATCCCTCGTTCCCTCGCCCTTTCCATCTATGGCGACCTGAGCGTCTCCCTCCTCAAAGAAAAGCCGAAGAACCGCCAGAATATCATCACCCAGATCATCACCAACCAAGAACGTTCCCAAACATACAAATTCATCAAACAGGAGATAGAAAAAGGCCGGCAAGCTTTCGTCATCTGTCCGCTCATCGATCCTTCCGACAAACTGGGGGTAAAATCAGTCAAAGAAGAACATCAGAGATTGGATCAAGAAATCTTTCCCGACCTTCCAGTCGGACTGCTCCATGGCAAGATGAAAAGCGCCGAAAAAGAAAAAATCATGCGTGACTTCCTAGACAACAAAACCAAAATCCTGGTAGCGACTTCAGTCATTGAAGTCGGCATCGACGTTCCCAATGCCAGTATTATGATCATTGAAGGCGCCGAGCGTTTCGGCCTAGCCCAATTGCACCAATTCCGCGGCCGAGTCGGCCGAGACAAACATCAATCATACTGTTTCCTCTTCCCTGGCCAAGATGAAGGATTGCAGAATCAGAAAAGCCTGAAGAGATTAGAAACTATGGCCAAATACCAAGACGGCTTCCTGCTCGCCCAAGAGGACTTGAAACTGAGAGGATCAGGAGAAATATATGGCACCATTCAAAGCGGCTATCCAGAAATAAAGATCGCTTCGCTCTTCGACCCAAGACTCATTAAACAAGCCCAGGAAGAAGCCGAGAAACTCATCACCCAAGACCCAGGACTAAAACACTATCCGCTAATCAAAGAAAAGTTAGGCGACTTCAATAAACACATCCATTTGGAATAAAAAAAGCTTCGTTGTTTCGAAGCTTTTTTGTTTTTCTAATTTAATCTTAATCCTCACTTAACGAGGAGACTCCAAATAGAGATCTCTCTCCCGTCTTTTCTCAATCCATTTTTTGATATCATCCCATCCCAAGATAATTAACCCGGGAATAGTCATGACTATAAAAATAACCAAGGCTAAAGGATGAAGAATAAACCATCTAATACTCTGTTCCAGGCTAGAACCGGAAAGGGTCATGCTTTCGTCAAAGATGAAGGCAAAGAAATACATTGCGGAGATGAAAGCATAAAACCAGAAACCGATAGCATAGATAGCTAAAAGGCAATAAGTGCCAAATTTCAAAAGAGCGATATTTTTTTTCATTATACAGATTTTTTGGTTGAACTGACCCTATAATAGCCAATATTGCCTAAATTGTCAAATCTTGACTCAATGATAAAAATATATTAATCTAAAGACGATAGTTCATTAATCAACCACAAAAAGCCAAAGGAATGAATACAGCAACTGCAAACGTTTCAGCTGAAGAAATCGCTGAAATGGACACTTTTATCGGGACTGTCAACGACAAAGAATGTTTTGTCCTGATCAAGGAAACTCTAAGGAAAGGCTGCCCACCCCATGAAAACGGCGTCTTTATCGACGTTGTCTATCTGAAAGAGGGTAAAACTCATTTTCCCACTCGGATAGACCTGATTTCCTTTTTCAACGACCAGGAAAAAGACAAAAAAATCAGAGAAATATTGATCAACCGAGCAATAGCTGAAAGAGGCTGTGCCGCTTGCGACCAAAACAAAGCAAAGAAAGAATAGGGTTAAAAGAACCAAGAAACAAAAGGCAGCTAAAGCTGTCTTTTTTATTGACAAAACAATAAAAATATGATATAGTCAAGATATTAAATAGATACTAGTAATTTAACAAATAATCATAGTCATGACAGCAAGAGATATAGTGGAAACGATAATGGACCAAGAAACGATCATGGGCCATATCAGAGGTAAACGATGCGAGATAATAATAGCCACATTACAAAAAAAACCTAACAGCGTCTTCATCAGCATCATCAAGGAAGGAACCAAAGAGCCAGTTCCCACCAACATTGATGATGTCAGATTCAGCAGCGATAATGATGAGAACACTAGCATCCGAGCTTTACTCAAATACGAAGCTCTAAAGAAAAAAAGAGAACAAAAATAAAATCAAAAAGGCGACCGATAAGGCCGCCTCTTTTTATTTTCCAAATATGATTATTTCTTGAAAACCATATCAACCGCTTCTGCCAAAGTCTTCACTTTGATAATCTCCAAGTTCTTCATTTTCCCCAGACCATCTAACTTCATTTCTGGGATCAGAATCTTAGTAAAGCCCATCTTCTCCGCTTCCTTCAATCTCAACTCCAGCTTAGCCACCGGCCGTAATTCTCCGCCCAAACCGACTTCTCCCAAAACCAACATTCTCCGGTCTAAAGCAAGATTGAGATGGGATGAAACCATTGCCAAGCAGACTGCCAAATCAAGCGCCGGATCGCTGATCTTGAGACCGCCCACAACATTTAAGATCACATCTTGGGAACTCAGATTAACCTTCTGCCGCTTAGATAAAACGGCGGTCAAGACTTGCAAGCGGTTCAGATCAAAACCTGAAGCCTTGCGTTGCGGATAACCGAAGATAGTCTTGGTAACAAGCGCTTGGATATCAACCAGAAACGGCCTAGTTCCTTCAATAATGCAGCTGATTACTGAACCGGCTAAACCGCGGTCATTCTCTTCCAAAAAGACTGCCGTCGGATTAGACACCTCCTTAAAGCCGGAACCGGTCATCTCCAATATTCCCAACTCATTCACGCTGCCAAAACGGTTCTTGCTGGCTCGCAGGATATAATAATTATTAAGAGTTTCCGTTTCCAGATAAACTACGGTATCGACGATATGCTCTAATGACTTCGGACCGGCAATCTGGCCATCTTTGGTAATATGTCCGATCAAACAAACTGCGATATTATGGGTCTTAGCCAATTCCAAGAACTTAACAGCGCAAGCCCTAATCTGATTCAGGCTGCCAGCCTCTGAAGGCACCTGGGATGAATAGACGGTCTGGATAGAATCCACGATAACTAAGATTGGATGGACGGAAACTGCTGTCGCGATTATCTTCTCGGCATTGATTTCGCTGACAAACTTGATATTTTTCAAATCGCAACCCAAACGGTCCAAGCGGGACTTCACCTGGGCAGCTGATTCTTCGCCGGAGACATAAAGGACAGGGTCCTTAGATTTCCGGGCTAAGGCATCTGCAGTCTGGGCGATGATGGTAGATTTTCCTACACCCGGTTCTCCGCTCAGCAGTATCAATGATCCCGGCACCAAACCGCCACCCAAAACCCGATCGACTTCTGAAATATCCGTTACGAAACGATCCAGATTAGACTCTACTATAGCATCCAGACTGATAACCTCGGCCCCCTTAACATTCTTTAACAAATCCTTATCCCGAGCTCCGAAAGTAGTCCGGGAACTGTTAACATCAACAACTTCCTGGGATATAGTTCCCCAAGAACCGCATTCTAAACAACGCCCACTCCATTTAGAGTATTGGGCGTCGCATTTAGAACAGATGAATAGAGTATTATTCTTTTCAGCCATAGATTAAGATTATTTTACCCGAGGGCAATTAGGCATAGTGACCAAAGGATCACCGCCGCAACCTTCGGCCCGATACTGATCGAACTTATGGCGGGAATAGATCCAAGAAT
Organism: uncultured Gammaproteobacteria bacterium; assembly: GCA_964639785.1. GTDB lineage: Bacteria > Patescibacteriota > Patescibacteriia > Patescibacteriales > UBA12465 > CG1-02-41-21. The sequence continues at coordinate 53,431 of CAZXEE010000002.1, read as the reverse complement.
TGGAATCAACGTTATTAGGATCAGAATTAGTAACGCCCCACCACATCAGGAATAATCCGGAAAAGACAAAGACCATCATAGCAACAATGATAAAAGTCTTAACTGGGAAATTAACCGGGGCCTCCGGCTCAACTGCAACTTTCTTAACCCTAGGAGCAACCTTCTTAACCGCCGCTTTTACAGCAGTCTTTGGAGCTGGAGTTTTTTTTATTTTTTTAGGGGCAACTTTTTTAATAGCCATATTTTTTATTAATAATTATTTCTGCCAAGTAGCACTGGCTACCTTCCAATCGTCATTTACCTTTTCGAATATGATGGAAACATCTTGGGTAAAGATCTTAGGTTCGCCTGATCCGACTACCTCCCGTCTCTGGGTAGAGACCAAGATTTCAGCCGCACCGGCCTTGTCATCGAATTTTTTGACCTCGCCGGAAATAGCTACACTGGTAATGCCATAATAGACGGCATTGTCTTTATCCTGACTCTTCAGACTAGCAACATAGCCATCGGCCCAATCCTGCATCTTAGAGGTCATCATGATCTTCAAATCTTCAATATTGCCATAATTAGACTGGTTGGAATAAGAACCGAAACGCTCCGCAAAAGACAAAGCTATCTTACGTAAATCCTCAGAATTCAAAGCCCGATTCTTTTCGGCCTCAGGATCAAAGGAATAATTAGCTTTAGCCTTGTTATTCAAGGAGTCCTGGAATAATTTGTTGGCATCAGCCTCGGTCTGAGTCGGATTAGCCGCCTCATTAGCCGCTTTCTGCTTCTTGTTAAAGGTGTACATGAAGACCGCGATAACGATCACGATGATCAAAGCCGTACCGATAATAAAGATACCCAAACGTTTTCTGTCATCCATATAATATGAAAATTAAATTATAATTATTTTTGAACTCCCCCAACCTCTTGGTTGAGGTTCTCTTCGAATTGCTTCTTAGCTTCTTCAATTTCCAATAATTGTCTCGGATCGGAAGTAATCAGCTGGTCTTCGGTATAGGAAGCCACCACCTTGATAGCCACGTGCTTGTTGCCGGCGAAGAAGATGCCCTCGCCCAAACCGCACTCCAATAACAGATATTTCTCGCCCTCAGTCAGCATGAAAGTCTTTTGGACTAAATCGATAGCGGCCGGAGCCTGCTTCAAAAGAATCTGGACGGAAGAATTGTTCACGATAGCCTGGCCATAAGGCGAAGTTAAAAAGTCATTAACATCCTGGGTGATAGTAGTAACACCTAAATAGTATTTGCGGCAACGTTTTACCAAAGCGAAGATAAACTTGGCACTATCCGCATTCTGCATCATCCACCAAGCTTCATCGATTACCAAGACACGCTTCTTGGTCTCGCTCCGGACTACATTCCAAATATAGTTGACAATGGTGTAGATGGCGATAGGTCTCAATTCATCTTCCAAGTCTCGGACCGAGAAACAGATCAACTGGTTATTCATCTCCACATTAGTCGGATTATTAAGCAATCCGGCAAAAGTACCTTCAGTATATTTTTTCAAGCGTTCCGCTAACTCTCCAGCCCCTTCCATGCCGTCTAAGACTTGATAAAAATCGGTCATAGTCGGCGGTTCAATCTGGCTTAAGTCAGAGTCGGGCGTAATATCCTTCTTAGCGTAGGTTTCCAAGAGAGCTCGGTCAACCAAGGAATCTTCTTCATTGGTCAGATTACCAATCATCAAGCGGACTAAGCCTTTCAAGGTAATAACCGCGCTCCGGATAATATCTTTCGGTTTGGCTTCTCCGCCGATAGCTCGAGGCAAATCAAAAGGATTGATCTTGTTTTCGCTAGACAAGGAGATATTGATATAGGTACCGCCGACAGCATCGGATAAATGCTTGTATTCATATTCCGGATCAATAATGATCACGTCCGTTCCCAACATCAAGGATCTTAAAACCTCCAATTTAATGGTATAACTCTTGCCGGCTCCAGAAGTAGCGAACACCACCGAATTGGCATTCTGCATGCTAAAACGATCAAAAAGGATCAAGCTGTTATTATGCCGGTTGATGCCATATAAAATACCCTTGTCGCTGGTCAACTCGGAAGAAATGAACGGGAACGAAGAAGCGACCGGTGATGAATTCATGTTGAAAGTGATGAATAACTCATCATTACATAACGGCAAGGTCGAATTAAATCCCTGTTCAGCCTGATAGAAAGCTCGTTTGGAATAAACCAAGCGAGAACCGAAAATATCTTCAATCTGGTCGCTTAAACGATCAAGTTCTTCCATGGTATCGGAATAGATGGTGACATATAAAGCGAATTGGAAGAACTTTTCCGTACCCTGGGTCAAAGCATCGCGTAAATATTCAATATCACGCAAAGCCGTTTCTCGAAGCGGATCACGCGGAGCGCCTTTATCAGCATCCGAAATAATCTGAGCTTCCAAATTACCCACCCGATTCTTCAACTGTTTCAAGATCAAGGCTGATTTAACCGGATAAAAGAACATGGAAACATCAAAGGTATAGTTCAAATTAATGATAGGAGCGAACCAACCGACACCGATATAACGCGGGTAGCTGACCACGAAAACGGTCCGCAAAAATTTCTTTCCCAGCTGCAAATAAGTTGGATTGACTTTCAAGCTGGCTGGAGCGATCAAGTCCCGAACTGACAATATACCACGGCGATAAGCAATTTCTTCTTCGATGATTTCCTTAGTAAGCTCGACATTCTCTTCGATCTGTGAAGCCACCTGGATTTTATTATCCACTAAGAAAACTCCGCCTTTGGTCTCGGCTTTTTTCTGTTCTGATTCTTGACTGGCTTGTTTGAAATTTATCATAAAAAATAATAATTAAAAATCTTAGGCCTCGACCCTAATCTTCTCGATATCGACCAAAGGCTGGTTCTTGGAAGTCTCCGGATTATAGGTTTTGTAATAGAGTTCGATAAGCTCTTGGGTATCAAGCTGATGAACATCCACCCCCAAAGAAGACAAGGAAGAAGTAATGCTATCGACACGGCGATATAAAGCCTCCTTGTATTTCAAAAACTTAGACTCTTTCAATTTCAAAAAAGTAGCCGGACGGAAAGCTTCACCCAAAGAAGAAAAGAAGCCTTTGCGCTGATCACTGACCGGGCTATAAGGAATTATTACATAAAAACGCTTGTTCATGATCTTTCCGATTGAAATCAACTCCTTAATATATTCGATATATTCAGCCGTCTGGATCTTAAGCAGCTTGTTGGTTTGCTCTTTTTCCCGCTGATGCAAATATTCCAAATAGCTAGAAATATTCAATTCTCGAGACTGGATGACAATCTGGATCATGGAGCTGATATTATTCAAGAAACCGACATAAGCCGAAATGACAGCATTCTGTTCATCTTCGCTTTTCAAAGCAAAATTGATACTGGAAACGGCTAAAACGGCGCGTAAAGTACCATCGCGCATGATCACGGTATCATCCTTGATCTCAGCGATATCCAGATATTGCTGAGTGGAGACCGCCACCTTATTCCTCACCATTTTATTTTTCTCCGGCATGTTATTTAAAAATTATCATTTATAAATTAAAGATTCTTGATATCCTGGTCCCCGTTTTCCCCTTTATACTTACCCTTAGTGTCGACAATCAATGACAATTCAGCCAACCGGGCTTCATTCAATTTCTTATTAACCACCACTTCTTCAAACTTGAATTCCTTATTCTCCTTCTCCTCGAAGCTAGGCTGCTGATGATTCCAGACTCGGACCGTCGGCTTCTTCAAAGTCTGCACTAAGTTCAAGACAAAATAATGGAAAGGACGGCCATTAACCTTTAAAAAGGCGAAAGTTCCGGCAATCAAGAAGACCAGAATGGCGATAGTCAAAAAAAGTCCGAAGTCGAAAATCTTGTAAGATACGAAAATGATCAAAGCCGCTCCCAAAAAGATCAGGAACTGGCGGGTTGTTATCGGACCGATAATCTTAGCCTCGACATCGATAAATTGCGGTACGGTGTATTGCTGCATAACCTTAAAATTTTAATTCACTGTTCAAAGAAATAATAGCTTCCACTTCAGCTAGGGTCAGATAATCTTGATTCTTGGATTTCAAACCATCAATAATTTCCGGAATAGTTTTTCCCTCGCTTAAGCTGGAGTTAATAATCTTCAGATATAGCTTGTTTACCGGACTCTGGCGCCAAGCCGTAGTTCCGGCCAAGCCTTTTTCATAATCTTCACCTTCGAGCAATTTGATACGGCTCTTGATCTTCTTGGTAATATCATCGGCATCCTTAGACATTCTTCGGAAATTAACCAAGTCCATATAGCGCAATTCATCAATCGGATTCATAATCCTAACCGGCTTGATGTCTTCAACTTTCGGTTTAACAGGCTTGTTCTCTACTGGTTTAACTGGAGAAGCGGATACCGCTGGCTGAGGCTTAACTATGGGAGCCGGAACCGGAGCGACAACCGGAGTAATGGTTGGGGCGACAATCGGAGCTGGCACCACCGGAGGAACTACCGGCTTGGCTGGTTCTTTTTCAATAACAGCTGAAAGGTCCGGTTTGATTTCCGCTTTAGGCAAAACTGGGGCGACTGGTTTAACTGGAGCTATTTCATGAGATAGATCAAGTCCGCCAGATATCTCATGCTTAGTATCCAAAATAGAAGCTAGATTATAATCGGATTCATAACGAGCCGAGTCCTTGGCTAACTGACCGATCTTTTCCAGGACTCCAGAATTTGGCTTCTTGATTTCTGCCTGTTTCTTGCCGTTGGCAGTGCCCTTCTTCTTGTCTAGAACATTAAGTAAAGCATCTATTATCTGATCACTCAGCGCAAACCCGCCGGTTTCAACCGTTTTAGCCAATAAGGCTCGGGTATCGATCTTATTACGGACATCGCGCCAGTACAAATTCAAAGCGCTGGTCAGTCTCTCAGCTAAGTCCAAAGCTAGATTAAGATTCATCTCAATGATGGTGGCTCGGATAACTGCATCAATTTCTTGGTTATACGGATTAGCCTTCGGAGCTGGGGCTTCTTCAACCTTAATCTCTTCCGCTTTCGGTTCTTCCGACTTAACCTCTTCGATCTTATTCACAAAAAGCTGGCTCAAATCCAACCCTAAATAATCTGCTACACCTAAGAATACTTTTTCTTTCATATCTTGAGCTAAAGCCTTGGCCTTTTCTTCACTCAAAGAGAATTGATCGGACAAATGGATAGCCAAATCAGCAATCGGAACAGCTTTGATCATAACCATCATGACCACAGAAGCCAGATCGACTTCGTATTCCTTTTCCAATTGCTCGATAACTCCCATCACGAACGGATTGGAGACTTTTTCTCTTATCTTCTGGTCCAAGCTATTGAACTTATCAAGATAATCAAACATATTTATATGATATTAAACAAAAAATAATTAATTATTCTGTCTCTTTCTGATCTCTTCCCTGATCACTTTAGCCTCCAATGAATCTGGAGCATATTGAGCTAAAGTTGTCTTCAGCTTAGTCAATTCAGGATCTTCTTTTATTTCAGGAACTTCGACTTTGGGGGTTTCAACGACTGGACTATTTTTAGCAATTGGAATTTCCGGCTTAACCGCTAATGGCATAGGGGTTAATTTTTTTTCTATCGGAGCAACTACCGCCTCTTCTTTAACTTCCGGAAGCTTCTCTTCTTCTTTAACAGGAGCCGGTTTCTCAATAGCCACTTTTTCCGTTGGAATTATTTCCCAATCTTCCATCGGAACATCATTCATTGACTCTGGGAAAAAGACTAAATTACGATACAAACGAAGTAGGCGGCGAACAACCTTTCTCTCATCCTCGCTTAAATGCTGCGGATTAGCAGAAGTCGCCAAATACTTAGACAGAACGACTGAATTGTAGATGTCGCTGCCATTCTCTTTGATAAAGTCCTTTAGCCAATTAGCTACCGTTCCCGGCTGGATACCTTCCGGCCAGGTTAAATCCTGAGTGGTAATAACCTCCTGATTGGCAAACAATATCTTATTGATCTTGTTATGGAAATCGGGTTTATTAGTCAGCAAAGTAATCAAGCCGCCATTCAACTCAGAAATAGCATCAGCATTAGGATTATTCAAGACACCTTTTATATCTTTAGAAAATAAATCCAAGCAAATAGCTTCTTCCTCGATAGGATTAAAAGTGCTCTCATGCAATGCCGCTACATCTTCTATAGCTTCAAAATTCTTTTCTTCAATCAGGTCATTAAAATCAATTTCATAATCCTGATAGATTTCCGGTCGGTGGCTACGTTTGATAATCTCATTCTTCACATCCAATTTTAAGAATGTAGCCGGAGCCAAGAATATCTTTCCCAAAATGTCAGCCGCCAATTTAGATCTGGAAGATTCAGGGACCTTAGTCTTCTTTAGGTCTTCATCCAGAACCTTAAAATCAAAATTAGCGATAAAGACATCATAAATGATATTGTCTAATTCGTCGCTAGATAATTGATAATCCTTCTGGATTTCTTTCAAAGCCTTAGCTTCTATCGCTGAATTAAAATATAATTTAGCCTCATCTGAGAGTCCATCTAATTTTTCTAAAAACTGTATAGCCTTGTCTTCCATATTATATTGATAAGCTTATAAATAATTAATAAAATTAAACGACAGGGTTACTCGGCGGAGGAGTAGCTTGATTTTGACCAACAACATGGTTCTTAACCGCATTCAATATAGCCTTGCTGGTAGAATCCATAGTTTCCAAACCGGCATTAGGCAAAATGCTTTTTAATTTAGCGGCAATATCCTCGTGGGTAGACTGTTCATTAATCTTAACTCCGCTGCTATCCAGATGAACCTTAATTTCCTCCAGGAATTGCTGGCGAGAAGTCTTGCTCTTAACAGTTTTAGCGACTTCACTGTCATTCATCGAACCTAAGAATTCCTTCTTTTGTTCATGATTTCTTTTCTGGGTAGGATCATTCAAGTCTGAGCTTGGGCCGAAACGATTAATATTGAAGCTTTCGGTATAAGCCAGTTTTTTCTTAGCTTTATAAGACGAATCATGGTCCCCGGCAGCCTCAGCTCGGCTGATTTCCCTCTCTAAAGAAACCTTAATATTCTTCTGTTGGGTATCGGAAGTGCCGTCAAATTGCTTCTGGAAACTCTTATCCTTCATGCTATTAATAGCTCCGATAGCCAAATCAATGGCGGCCGTGCTCATATCAGCAATCTTAGTGCTGCCTCTCTCCAACCCAGCTGCAATCTCATCACTAGCGCTCTTCTTCTCCGCCGGAGTAGTATTTGGGTTCCTCAGAGTGCTATATGGAGGAGATAATTCTATATAATTCTTTTCAGCTGCAGTATTCATAACGCTAGTAACCCGATCGTCCTTGCCGAATCGGCTATGGACCTTATCCTTCTGTTCTGCTGCAGCCTTAGTATCAGGGAAATATCCTTTTTCCAAAGCGATAGCAGTGGCCGCAGCATGCTCATGATGGTCATTTGAATTCTTGATGACATCCATAATCTTGTCTTTACCAGAATATTTCATCTCATCTTTCTTGGCAGAAATGTTTTGAGCATTATAATTAGCGGCTCGCTTGATATCTTTCTGGCCATAAGTACTTAATCCCCCGCCGGTGAAGCCTTGTTTTCCTCTTAAAGCCTCCATAGCAAAATGACCCGGAGTGAATATGGCTGACGCCACCTTTGGAACGGCGCCGATGACCTTGCCCAGTTTAGTTTCCTTGAAATTATCAACCTTAGACTGGATCTTTTCATATTTATCAGCCTTGGCCTGGTGCTTTTCAATCTCACCTTCTCTATCTTCAATACTCTTGCCTTTCAAAATTCCAGTCTTCATCGTATCCACATAATTCTTGTCTCCTAATTTAGAATAATCGAGTCCTTCATTCTTAGCTTGTATCTCTAATCCAGCCTCTCTCTTATCCAAGGAATCCAAAGCTGCAATCTTGTCTTTAACTACATTACCTGCCAAATCTTTACCAGTGGTATTAATTGACTCTCTCTCTCTTTCAATACGCTCCCTACCTTGAGACAATTCATCAATAGGTTTAATTTTAACCTTTAATTCTTGTAGTTCCTGAGTCTTAGCAACAACCTGGAGCTTCTCCTTCTCTGCCCGGCGAGAAGCACCTTGTGTAATTCCGGACTTGATAGCTTGATATGGCTTGGCAATTACCGTTTCCTTAGCCTTACCGATAGCTCGGCTAGCCATCAAAGCGTCATCTTTAGCACGGCTTGATCTCTCTGAAGCCTTGGTATCTTTATAAGACTTGTAGGCCATCTGGACTCTCTCGACACCAGTAGCCCTCTTTAATCCGGTACCGACGCTCTTCATGGCGCCGCTGCCCATCTTCTGCATCTTAGCCATGCCTTTTCCAGCCATACCTCCAGCCTGACCGCCTAATTGCTGTGAGATCTGCAAGCCACCGACCAACATAGCGATAGAGATAATAAATTTAATCATGTGATCCGGACTACCGGCCTCGGTAATACCGGCCGATGGAGTCGAAGAAGCATCTCCGGTGGCCTGCATTCTTTCCACAGCGCCACTTTCTGCCAATGATTTTCCGGTGCCGTTAATAGCCTCAACGGTCTTTGGAGTTTCAACCCCACCCAAAGAAACAAATGACAGCCAGATGAAGAAAGCTAATATCGGACCGATAATCAAGTTTTTAGAAAACTCTTCCCACCATTGGGAGGCATATTTTTCTCCAGCCGGGAAAGAAGACAACAAGTAAGCCATCGGGGACAAGACGACATAAACCCAAATCATGATCATTCTCATTGCCAAAACGGCAACCATAGTCACCAAAGTGATTAAAGCGATAACCGAATACATCAAAGCCAACATATAGGCACCAACAATAGACCAAGCGCTAACTTCTCCGGTACCTTCAGTGCTTTTGCCCTCAATACTCATAATCTTGTCGATTCCCAGCATATTAGTAAGGTTTCCAGTACCGATATCCTTAAAGCCGTTGACAAAGGTTAACATGATAACCTGGGTAAAATCGATGAAGACGCCACAAATCAATTTAGAAAAATTAATCAGGATGGCCATCAAGATCAGTTTAGGCAGTAAAGTCTTAAAACTATAACGTTCCACTCGTAAAATAGTGGCAAAAGCGATAATCAAAAGGATGAGAATAAAAAACATGTTACAGACATCACGAACAATAGTCCAACCATAAGTAACCGGCTCAGCATTAATGAAGTCATTATACTGGGCGATCTTGATCAAAACCCACATCACCAACATGATGAGCAAGCCGATCACATAGACAAAAGCATAAACGATCCAGCCGATAAGCTGGGCAACGGCATCGCCGAACCAGCCGGCCTGGACCGGATTAGCTAAGATGAGAGTGCCAAAAACTAAAATAAAAACCAGCAAGAAAATTGATTGATTTTTAGATAGGTAAGATTTCATTTATTTTAAAAAAATATTAATCAACCAAAAAGTCCTGAAACAGTTTCCCAAGCATCTGATAGCCAACCAAAGACTTTTCCGATAGTACTATTATAAAAACCTAAAACGGTAGCTGCCACGACTAAGACAGAGATGACTATCATGCCGCAAAAACCGTTGACACAACAGCAGCAACCCTTTTCACAAGAACCAATCTGATCACCAAAGGCCTCGGCTTGCTTAGGAGCGGCTTTCTGCATCTCTGGCGGAATCCACTCATGCCCCAACTTACAAAACATCTTCGGCCAAATAAAAGTTCCCAAAACATGAATATCAATCCAGATGATAGAGGTGGTAAAGCTATAAAAGATAATATTTTGCCAACAAGTCTTCAAAAATCCGGCTAAGACTTTATTCAGCTTAGCCATAACGCTAGAAGCTGCCGCTGGATCTTTCTGGCCTGTAGCCGCCTGTCTCCTATTAACTAAACCCATTTGGGATAAAGGACTATATTGACTGAAATCGGTTTGAGGTTCTTCGGCGGAATCTGATTCGTTAGCAGCCCGAGCCTTATTCTTATCCTGCATTAAGCGACTAGCTAATGCGTCATCACCCCGACCGCCGTTTCGATTTAATGATTTCTGATTAACGGCCATATTTTATTTCTAATTTTATCTCTTATCTATTCTCTATTTTACTATAAAACAAAAAATATGGCAACAAAAACAGGGGCCGAATAGACCCCTGTTAAATAAAGATAATGACGGATAAGAATAAATTACATCATGCCGCCCATGCCGCCCATGCCAGCCATCGGATTATGGTCATGACCGCCGCAATTACAGCCCTTTTCACTGGATTTTTCAGTAATAACCGCCTCCGTGGTCAAGAACATCATGGCCGCTGAAGCCGAGTTCTGTAAAGCACTTCGAACGACTTTAGTCGGATCGACTACGCCAGCCTTGACCAAATCTTCAAATTTATCGGTAGCTGCATTGTAGCCGATGGTATTGATGCCGCCTTCATTGGCTTTGATAATATGATAAAGCACCAAAGAACCATCCTTGCCAGCGTTGGCTGCAATCTGCTTGATCGGCTCTATTACCGCATTGTCAATAATCTCAGCTCCGATCGAATCGGATTTCTGGCTCTGACCCAATTTCTCCAAGATGTTACCAGCCAAAACCAAAGCTAATCCCCCGCCCGGAACGATACCTTCAGCCACAGCTGCTTTGGTAGCGTTCAAAGCGTCTTCGATCCGGTCTTTCTTTTCCTTCATTTCAGCTTCGGTCGCAGCTCCAACTTTGATAACGGCTACGCCGCCGGACAATTTAGCCAAGCGTTCCTGAAGTTTGTCCTTGTCAAAATCGGAATCGGTCAGATCCATCTCAGTCCTAATCTGTTCAACCCTAGCTTTGATTTGATCGGCATTACCCTGGCCGTCGACGATGGTAGTATTATCCTTGGAAGAAACCACCTTCCGGGCCCGACCCAAATCAGCAATTTCTGCAGTATCCAACTTCAAACCAACTTCTTCGGAGATAACTTTGGCACCGGTCAAGACAGCAATATCTTCCAGCATCGCTTTACGGCGATCACCGAATCCAGGAGCTTTGATGCCTAAAACATTAAAGGTACCACGTAATTTATTTACCACAAAAGTAGCTAAGGCTTCACCCTCGATCTCCTCAGCGATAATAACGACATCCTTCTTGCCGCTTTGTAAGATTTTCTCTAAGAGTGGCAACACTTCCTGAATGGAAGTGATTTTCTTGTCAGTAACCAAGATATATGGGTCATTAAACTCAGCTTTCATTGAACCAGTGTCAGTGATCATATAAGGGGAAACGTAACCTTTGTCGAATTGCATTCCCTCCACTACCTCCTTTTCAACGCCGAAAGACTGGCCTTCTTCGATAGTAATTACCCCGTCTTTCCCGACACTATTCATCGCCTCAGCGATAATATTGCCAATTTCAACATCATTAGCGGAAATAGAAGCCACCTGGGCAATCTCTTCCTTGGTAGAAATAGTCTTGCTCATCGCTTTTAGAGAGCTGACGATTTCTTCGACTCTCTTCTCGATGCCCATACGGATCTCAATCGGATTAACTCCGCTAGAAACTAATTTCAGGCCTTCATTGATAATCGCTTGAGCCAAAATGGTAGCTGTAGTGGTACCATCGCCAGCCGCATCATTGGTTTTGGAAGCGACTTCCTTGATAATTTCAGCTCCGATATTCTCTACCTTGTCTTCTAATTCGATTTCACGAGCAACACTGACGCCATCCTTGGTGATATTCGGAGTGCCATAGCCTTTGTCCAAAACGACATTCCGGCCCTTCGGACCCAGAGTAACCTTGACGGCATTAGCCAATTTATCTACGCCCCGCTTCAGAGAACCGCGGGCTTCTTCATTGAAAATAATAGTCTTTGCCATATGTTTATCCTAATTAATTAATGATTCCCAAAATATCATGGATGCTGACTAAAACGCATTTGCCCTCATCCAATTCTATCTCTTCGGCGTTATAGCCTTTCTTGTAGACAACTTGATCACCGACTGCCACCGGCATCTTGGCAAAGGATCCGTCTTCCAATAATTTCCCTTCACCGATAGCCACTACTTGCCCTCTTTCCGGGCCTTCATTCTTAACTGAGCTAGGCAGAACGATACCGCTCTTAGTCGCCTCTTCCCGGGCTTGAGGCTTGATCAACACATTGTCGCTTAATGGTTTCAGCTTCATATGATTGTATTTAATTATAATTTGTTTTAGCACTCTAATCGAGTGATTGCTAAAATATTTTAGCATATCCTAAACTCTCGTCAAGATAACATAAAACCCGCTTTTAAAGCGGGTTTTTACAATAATTACTAAATCAGGCCATTACTCTTTTACAAAGACTTCCACCTTGACTTTACCGGCAAATTCCGGATTAGCCGAGACTTCAGCAGCAATCTTTTGTAAACGTTCAGCTTGCTTTGAGTCACTTATAACCAGCAGATAGAAAGAATCTTCCGGGTTGTAAGCAGCTGATTCTGAACCCATCTTGCCATGATGAAAAGCGATCCGGGTTAACTCAGTCAACTCTGACTTCAAATAAGCATCATTAGCACCGAACTGAGCACTGGATGAATTGAAAAATTGCTGGTCACCGGTCTTAATGAATCTTTCATCGAAATCAATCGAACTGACGATGATACCGGACTCATTATGGTCACGAGCTCCCTGGAAATCCATGTGATAATAATCACTGCCGACTTCTTCAGCTAAGCGTTTAGTGAAAATCTCTCCCAACTGGTCGGAGGTTTCCGGCAATTCATTGATTCCTAACCAAGCTAAGATAGCTTCGACCGACCGGCCATCAGCCAACATCGCTTTCAATTCCTTGTGAGCCAAGCCAGCGGCACCGCAAGCGACATGGCTAGCAATGCTTTCCGGCTTATCCGGATTAGCTTTCATCTCCTTGATGAAAGAATCCAAATCAGACAAGGAAAATAACATCAAGATTCCCTGACCGGCCATACCGGCTTTCTCTGAACCATTATTTTCCGGAACAAAACGGCCATCGGAACAGCAGGTACACTTAGCTTTGTGAGCAAAGGCTGCTTCCGGCAAATTTTTCATAATCTCGGCAAAGCTCTCGCCTTGCTGCATTTTTTCCAACAGATTGACTGCTGGGATTTCAATTTTTCCTGGAATGTTTTCCATGTTTTCCATAAATAATGGTTTTAATTAGACAATATATTAACAAAAAGTACGCTATTTAATATTCTTCAGGTTCCGCCACCGCCTGACTGCTTTTGATCGAGCCAATTGCTTTTCAATCAAAGAACTGATCTCAGCAAACTGAACAGCATCGATATCTTTCCATTTTTTCATCTCTTCTGCTTTCTTTCGGGCCTCTTCAATTCTCTGCTCATCAAGCTCAACTGCTAATTCAGCCGTATCCGCCAAAATAACGATCTTGTTCTTGAGGATTTCTACGAAGCCGCCAGAAACTGACATCACTTCGTTTTCGCCGGTCCCCTTTTTCAATTCAATCACTCCCGGAGCCAAAATAGAAACCAAAGGAATGTGGTCTGGCAAGATAGTGATTTCACCCGACTGGGTTGGAATGGTTGCCTGCAAGACTTCCTCCTTCAGAACGACACGTTCCGGAGTCACCAATTCGAATTTAATTGTTTTTTTGTCGGTTGACATATGATATTAGAAAGATAAAAGCTATTTATTAACACTAGCAACAACGTCATCGATACTGCCCTTCATATAGAAATCGCCTTCAACCTTATCATCGTGCTTGCCTTCTAAGATTTCCTTGAAGCTTCTAATGGTATCTTCTAATTTAACATATTTTCCTGGATGTCCAGTAAAGGTTTCAGCCACAAAGAAAGGCTGAGACAAGAATCTCTGAACTTTTCGAGCCCGAGAAACGATCACCTTATCTTCATTGGATAATTCTTCCATACCCAAGATAGCGATGATATCCTGCAAATCACGATATCTCTGCAAGATTTTCTGGACGCCGCGAGCGACCTCATAGTGTTCTTGTCCAACCACCTTTGGATCCAAGATGATAGAGGAAGAATCTAATGGATCAACAGCCGGATAGATACCTAATTCCGACAAAGAACGGGATAGAACCACGGTCGAATCCAAATGGGTAAAGGTAGTGGCTGGAGCTGGATCGGTCAAATCGTCAGCCGGCACATAAACCGCCTGAATGGAAGTGATGGAACCATTCTTGGTAGAAGTAATACGTTCCTGTAATTCACCCATTTCAGTGGCCAAGGTCGGTTGGTAACCCACAGCACTAGGCATACGGCCTAATAGAGCAGACACCTCAGAACCAGCTTGAGTGAAACGGAAGATATTATCAACGAAGAATAACACATCCTGATTCTGTTCATCACGGAAATATTCAGCGATAGAAAGGCCGGACAAAGCAACGCGAGCACGTGATCCTGGCGGTTCATTCATCTGACCAAAAACCATAGCCACCTTATCTAACACGCCGCTATCTTTAAACTCATGGTACAAATCATTACCTTCGCGAGTACGTTCACCAACACCGGCAAAAACTGAATAACCGCCATGTTCGGAAGCAATATTATGGATTAACTCCTGAATGATAACCGTCTTACCAACACCGGCACCGCCGAACATACCCACCTTACCACCTTTAACAATCGGGCAGATCAAGTCGATAACCTTAATACCGGTTTCCAGAATCTCAGTCTGAATTGATTGATCGACAAATTTTGGGGCAGGACGATGAATTGGATATTTCTTTTCAGTCTTAGCCGGAGCTCCGCCATCTACCGCCTCACCCAAGACGTTAAAGATGCGACCCAGGGTTTCTTTACCAACCGGAACGCTAATCGGAGCACCAGTATCAACAGCCTCATCGCCTCTCTTCAAGCCATCGGTAGTTCCCATAGCAATAGCTCTAACCAAATTAGAACCAGTGTGCTGGGCTACTTCCAATACTAAGCGCTGGCCATTATTATCCACCTCCAAAGCGTGATGAATCTCAGGCAATTTTTCAGCAAAACAGACGTCAACGACGACGCCAATAACTTGCTTGATTATTCCAATGTTTTTCTTGTCAGACATATGTTTTTATTGACAATTTATATTATTTATGTTAAGTTATATTTAGTTATTTAAAATCCTAGAAAATGGAAAGAAAAACGATATCTAAGACCAAAGACTTTATCAAAGGATTAAGGATTTTTGGCATTTTATTCTGCTTTTTTGCAGTCGGAAACATCTTGATATATTTCACCAGCCCAGAAAGGGACCGTGGAATCTACGTCATTATCGGATTCATATTTGGTGGTGCCGGAGCATTCTTTCTGGGATACGCCCTGGAATTGAAACGAAGAATCAAGAAACTGCAATAAAAGATTTTAATAAACATTATCCAAACCGTCTTACAAAAGGCGGTTTTTATTTTACGCCAAAGCGTTAGCACCGGCACTGATTTCTGCGATCTCAGCGGTAATGCCAGACTGACGAGCCTTGTTATAGAATAAGGTTAACTCGCTTACCATATCAGAAGCGGATTCAGTCGCCTGATGCATAGCGGCCATCTGGGCACTATACTCAGAAGCATTGGATTCAAGTAAAGCCTGGTATAATTGGACCTCGATCAAGCGTGGAACAATCCTATCCAGAACCTCTTTCGAACTCGGTTCAAACGCATATTCATATATGAATTCTCCTGACTGTAAATGTTTCTTTCCCTTCTCTTCAATATATTCCCGGCTAGTGCCGACAACTTCATCTTTTCCGACAACTCCCAGATACTGATCTTCAGCGCTGATATCCACCGGCAAAAGCTGCTTGACCCGAGGTATCTGATGAACGCCACTGACAAAATCAGTGTAGGCGACCATCACCTTGTCATATTTGCCAGATAAATAATCAGCAATGACCATCCTGGCAATAGGATTGGTTTCAGCGGCTGACAAGACTAGATCAGGCTTAGCAAATTCTGCTGCAATATTATATTTATGCTGAGCGATAACTGAACCCTTCTTTCCAAATAAGATAATATCCGTGTCAACGCTATATTTCTGTAAGGACTCTTTGGCCTTATTGATAATCGAAGCGTTAAAGCCGCCGCAAAGACCGCGATTAGAAGAAATCAGGATCAAAGCTACTTTCTTCACTTCAGATCTTTTAGCCAGAAGCGCATGGCTGATCTCATTGCGGCTTTCAGCAATCTTAGCCAAATGCAAAACCGTCTCCCAGCTTAAGTTAGCATAAGTGCGAGTCTTGAGCACAGCATCGACTGCCTTTCTCATTTTAGCCGCCGCTACCATCTCCATTGCCTTGGTAATCTTCTTGGTGCTGGAAATGGATTTGATACGGCGGGATATCTCTTTGGTCTTAGCCATATATTATTTAATCAAATAATCCAAAGTAGCTTTATAGTCTTCGATAACTTTCTTGACCTCGGCTTCAACTTCTTCGGTCAATTCTTTCTGTTCATCGATCATAGTCAGAGACTTGTTATTCAAATCAGCATATTTCATCAAACCATCTTCAAATTCCCGCATCTTCTCTACCGGAACATTATCAGCATAACCATTAATCAAAGAATAATAGATCAACACCTGCTTAGCCACTGGGACTGGCAAATATTGGTCCTGCTTGAAGATTTCATACAATCTCTTACCTCTCTCCAATTTGTTCTTGGTATCAGCATCCAAGTCGGAACCGAATTGGGCAAAAGCTGCTAATTCGCGGTATTGAGCTGCTTCCAAACGCATCTTTCCGGCTACTTTTTTCATAGCCTTGATCTGAGCGGAAGAACCCACACGGGAAACTGATAAACCGGCATTCACTGACGGACGTTGGCCTTGGTAGAACAAATCAGGTTCCAAATAAATCTGACCATCGGTAATGGAAATGACGTTAGTTGGAATGTAAGCGGAAACGTCTCCAGCCTGGGTTTCAATGATTGGCAAAGCAGTAATGGAACCGCCACCGAAATCAGGATTCAACTTACAAGCTCTTTCCAATAATCTGGAATGGAGATAGAACACATCGCCAGGATAAGCTTCACGTCCCGGTGGACGTCGTAATAACAGTGAAATTTCACGATAAGCGACAGCGTGTTTGGATAAATCATCATAAATGATCAAGACATCTTCACCTTTATCCAAGAAATATTCAGCCATAGCACAACCGGCATATGGAGCGATATATAACAATGAAGCTGGATTAGAAGCACCGGCTAAAACGATAGTGGTATAAGCCATAGCGCCGGCTTCTTCCAATTTAGCTACGATATTAGCAATCTTAGATTCCTTCTGACCGATAGCGACATAGATACATTTCATGTTCTGGCCCTTCTGGTTGATGATGGTATCGATAGCGATGGCCGTCTTACCAATCTGACGGTCACCGATGATCAATTCTCTCTGACCGCGACCGATTGGAATCATAGCATCAATAGCTTTAATACCAGTCTGGACCGGTTGCTTGACCGGAGCGCGAGAAATAACACCAGGAGCGATCTTTTCCACTGGATAAAACTTAGCTGCTTCAATTTTTCCCTTACCATCAAGCGGAGCACCGAGCGGATCAACTACGCGGCCGACCATATTAGGACCGACCGGTACTTCCAAGATCCTCTTAGTGCAAACTACCTCATCACCCTCTTTAATAGCGGTAAATTCGCCTAAAATGATGGCACCAACCAAGTTTTCTTCCAAGTTCAAAGCCACACCGACGATTTCTTTTCCACCGGATTTAAAAATCAAAATTTCAGACATCATAGCATCGGACAATCCGGAAACCAAAGCGATACCATCAGAAACCTTCAAGACGCGTCCGACGGTCTGTTCCTTGGCTTCAGCTTGATAACCGGCGATCCGGCTCTTGAGCTGTTCAATGATAAAATCTTTCGTAGTTGACATATATTTTTTATATTTTATTTTTATGTAAAATTATTATTTATTCATTTCATTCTTCAAACTTCCCAATGAACTCTTCAAGCTCGCATCGATTATCTGATCTTCATAACGCAAGATGAAGCCGCCTAAGATTTCCGGATTAATCTTCTCAACCAAAACCACCTTGTTAGCTCCGGTCTTAGCCTGCAAATATTTTTCCAAACTGGATTTAACATCAGTTGAGACAGTTCTAGCACTGATAAATTCAACTGTCAGCTCCCCCTGAGCCTGGTCCCAAATCTTAGAAAAAGCCGCTAAAACTTCATCTAAACGATTCAGATCACGGTTCTCCATCATCATCTTAGCAAAATTGTCCAAAACCTCAGACGTTTCAGAATCGCTCTTGGCGGAAACTGAATCCATCAAACTCTCAGCATATTGTCGGGCAGAAATTTTCATAACTATTTTTTGATTATATCTTCGATCATCTCCTTATCCTTATTGCCATCCATCTTCTCTTTGATAACCTTCTCAACCGCCAAGATTACTAAGCCGGCAATTTCCTGTTTCAATTCTTTCAAAGACTCTTCCTTCTCTTGGACAATCTTAGCCTTCTCGCCATTAATGATAATGGCCACCTCTTCCTTGGTCTTCTCAATCAATTTCTGCTTGTTAGCTTCAGCTGACTGATTAGCATTCTCCACGATAGCTAAAGCTTCCTTCTTCGCTTCGTTCAAGATCCTAGTCTGTTCGACATTAGTTTCAGCCAATTTCTGTTCAACTTCCTTAGCATCGCTCAAGCTCTTTTCAATGGTATCGGTTCTCTCTTGCATGATCTTAGCGATCGGCTTGAAAGCGAACTTGTAGAGCACGAAAAAGATGATAGCGAAGTTGATCAACTGAGCCAGGAATAATTTGAGATCGATGTGGAAGATAGAGATTAAGGATTCCATATAAAAAATGATTAATTATATAATAATTTCACCACTGCCCCAAAAATAGGGGCAGTTCGTCAAATTACTATTTGATACTGAAAGCGATAACCAAAGCGTAAATAGCGACAGCTTCGGCGAAAGCACAAGCCAATAACATTGGCACTAAGATCTTTCCAGAAGCTTCCGGATTACGTCCGATAGCTTCCATAGCTTTAGCACCAATCAAACCGATGCCTAAAGCTGGAGCGATAGAACCGATACCAATGGCCAAAGCCTTGGCTAACATCACATTTTCCATAGTGTTATTAATAAATTATTATTTTATTTATATAAATTGACCTTTAAATTAATGTTCTTCGGCGGCTGTAGCGGTAGACATATAAATCAATACCAGGATAGAGAAAATCAGAGCCTGGATCAGACCGACGATTATTTCCAAGAACATGAATGGTAATGGCAAACCGAAAGCTAAGATGGCTGACATGGAAGCCAATAGAACTTCACCGGCAAAGATATTGCCGAATAAACGGAAGGACAAGCTGGCAATCTTGGCTAATTCACTGATAATTTCCACCAAACCGACGAAGAATTTGATCGGATTGATTAACAAGATGGTCGGTTCTTTAATAACTTTCTTTGGTATTTCCAAAAATGCTTTCAAATTAACAAACTTGTTCAGATACTTCCACCAACCCAAGGCTACCACTCCGGCAATATGGCTAGCCACGACAGCTAAAGTAGCCAAAGCCAGGGTTGTATTCAAATCAGCGGTAGCACCGCGCAGATAAGGGATAAATAACTTGTGGCCGCCTTCTTCAACAATCTGGCCGATGGATCCGACACCCGGCAGAAGTCCCATCCAGTTATTCAACAATATAAAAAAGAAGAAAGCGAAAACGAAAGGAGCAAAATGCAAAGTCTTCTTGCGGCTACCAGTAATAGAATCAAAGATGCCGAAAAAAGCTTCAAACACCATTTCCAAGCCATTCTGCAAGCCGCGAGGAATCTGTTTGATCTTTCCTTTCAAGGAGAAAGCTAAAATAATAACAATAAACACCACTAACCAAGAGTTGATCATGGAATTGGTAATCGGCAAGCTGCCGACATGAAAAACCGGTTCGGCATACAAAGTGTTTTCATGCAAAATCTGCTCTTTTCCACCATTCTGGGTATTTGTTTCTGCGGTATTATTAGACATATTATTTACGCTTTTCTATTTTTTTATATTCTTCTAAGGTATTTTTTATCAAACCGAACATTGAGATGACAAATGATAATCCGATAACAATCAAGAACCAGCGGGGCGAACTGTCATACTTCCGGTCCAGCCACTTCCCTATCAAAGCTCCCAAAAGGACTGGAAAAACGATCCAGGCTGAAAGCCGACTGAACATCTTCAGGGGCTCGACCCAATAGTTCTTGTCTGTTTTCTTTTCGTCCATACTAGAAACAAACAAAACAAGAGCGGCTGCCCTTGATTGAATAATCAAATCACATTTTTAATAACATTTTATTATAGGTCCACAACCTCAGAAAAGTCAAGGGTAAAACAATATTAAAAAAATTGACAAAAGGCCCAAAATCATTACCTAAACTATTAGGTAATTCAAAGGCATTTAGTCTAATTCGGGTTATAAAATACTGCTAAAAAACGATTTACCAGTTTGACAAAACATTGGAGAGAATATAGCATCTTATTAACAATTGCACCTTTTAAACCTAGAGAGAAAAATGAAAACAAACAAATTATTCCTACTCCCCATCATCCTCTTAATTGCTTGCACCTCCAACTACAAACCGGACGGATGCCAAATTACCTATGTCGCTGTTACCCCAGCCGGGTTGCAAGAAGAGGTTGTCTTCATCTGCGGCGAAATTCGCTACCTGCCGCAAAATGGCCATGTTCGATGCCGCTTCCAGACAGAAGACGGACAAATGTCAAAAGACAGCATCGACTTCGGCACCGGCACCAGGATCATTCCGGCCGAAAAATGGTTCGGACAATAATGTTTTAAGAAACCAAAAAGGCCTTGGACAAACCAAGACCTTTTTTATTTTCCTATTTAGTTAAAGCTTAAAAACTCTCTGAGCATTCTCAAAGGTCTTCTTCTCGACTTCCTCAACACTCAGTCCCTTCAATTGAGCCATCTTCTCGGCTACGTACTTTACATAAATCGGTTCATTCCTCTTGCCCCGGAAAGGAACTGGAGCCATATAAGGCGCATCGGTCTCAATCATCATTTTCTCCAATGGGCAGGATTGGATTACCTTGTCCCAATTTTTGGCAAAGGTGATTAAGCCGGTAAAGGAGATCATCAAGTTCAAGCTGCGATATTTTTCCGATAATTCTTCATCACCCGAAAAGCAATGGATAACACCCCATTCCCTAGCTTGGTCTTTTTTATACTTATGATAGAAATCAGTCAGGATAGGCAGTAAGTCTTCATGGGCTTCGCGGCAATGGATGATAACCGGAATGTCTAGATTATGAGCTAATAATAAAAGCTGTTTGAGAGTTTCTTTCTGCTTTTCCTTCACTTCCGGAATATTCTTGTCAGCCGGCAGATGATAATAATCCAATCCGATTTCACCGATAGCTACTACCTTAGGATTGTTATGGGCCAGATTATAATAATAATCATAATCAAACTCTTCCGCATGGCTCTCGAATTCATACTTGCCTTCCTCGCTGTCATTCTTAACCAAGATATCTTCCAGATGGATTGGATGCAAGCCGACAGCCGCATAGACTCCCTCTGGATATTTATTAACATATTCCATCGCTCGCTTCGAAGTCTTCTGTTCGGAACCGACCAGAATCATCTGAGTATTATCAGCCAAAGTCCGAGTAATTACTTCGTCGGCATCATCTTTAAAATCTTTAAAATTCAAATGACAATGGGTATCGATATACATATATTAAAAATTAATTTCTGAAATGATCTTCTCTTCCTTGCGGCTTAATCCTTTAGGGATCTTGACGGTCACTTCTACTAAATGATCACCCCGGCCGCGGCTATTCAATATTGGAACGCCTCTATCCTTCAAACGGAAGACGGTTCCTGATTGGGTGCCTTCTGGAATCTTCAAAGTCAATTTGCCATCGACAGTTTCCACTTCAATCTTATCTCCCAATATCGCCTGTTTGACGCCGATAGTTTCCTTGGTATGGATATCATAATCATCCCGGACAAATTTCTTGCTGGCACTAACCTTAATCCGCAAAAACAAATCGCCTGATTGGCTGCCTTTGACACCGGCATCACCTTGGCCGGATAAGCGGATGGATTCACCAGTATTGATGCCTGCCGGAATCTTTACCTTCAATTTAGCGTTAGCCTGTTTAACGCCATCTCCGCCACAAACATGGCATTTTTCACTATATTTCTGGCCTTCGCCCTGACAATGCGGACAAACCGATTCAACCCTCATACTGCCTAAAATAGTCCTCTGGATCTGGGCAATTTTGCCTTGGCCCTTACAGGTCGTACAAGTTTCTACCTTAGCCCCCGGTTCAGCGCCCTTGCCTTGGCAATGAGAACAAGTTTCCAGACGATGGAAATCAATTTCCTTTTCCACGCCAAAAACAGCCTCCATAAAATCAAGGCTGACCATCATTTCCAAGTCGCGACCGCGAGTTCTCTGCTGGGAACGGCCTCGACCGCCGCCAAATCCGAAGATGTCTCCCATCCCGCCAAAAATATCTCCCAAATCTCCAAAGTCAAAATCAGATCCGGAAAAATTCTGCCATTGCGGTCCTCCCGCTTGGCCGTTTTGATAAGCAGAACCGAACTGGTCATATTGCTTACGCTTCTCAGCGTTACCCAGAACCTGATAGGCTTCATTAGCCTCCTTAAACTTTTCAGCATTACCGCCCTTATCTGGATGATGTTCGTGAGCTAACTTCCGAAAAGCGGTCTTGATTTCATCCTGGGTTGCTGTTTTGTCGACTCCTAATGTCTTATAGTAATCCTTATTCATAATTATTTATTCTTATCGTAGTTTTCCATAAAGTCCCTGAAGGCTTGATTGTCTTCCTTGCTATTACCCAAGTTAGCTACCAAGCGCAAAGATCCCGGACCAAGAGTCCTCTCGATTTCTCTCAAATGCATCATTTTGCCGGTCAATAATCCTAACTTGAATTTCTTCCAAACCGTTTCCCAATCCTCGCCATTCTTCTCCGCAATCTTATCCATGATCCATTCGATCATCGGACAATAACCGTAATAATTCAGAGGGTACTGGTCTAATTCATCTTCCTTGATATCCAAGGTTCGCAATAGTTCCGGCTGATGCTTTTCAATCATCTCTTTGGCCATCAAGTCAGTGATTGCTTCATTGAAGCCTAGAAATAAATCTGCGGTAATCTCTTCAGTTTCTACTTCATCAATCGGTCCGGATTCTGCCATGCTGACCGGAGATTTAACCACCTTCGAAGAACGATAACCCAGCTTGTTATAAGTCAACGACCAATCAGAGTCAAAATCATATCGATTAGCTGAAAAGGAATGGATCATCTCATGTCCGATGATGTGGGCCAACTGAAGCCGGTTAATATCCTTATCCCTCTTGGTGAAAATAGCATCGGTGATCGACAGATATCGGCCGGAATTGCCTTTATGATCATCCGGAAACCTTTTCTTATATCCTTCCGGCAATACGACGTGCAGATTACGTAACGGAAATTGCTTGCGGATTTCTTCGACTCCTAATTCAGCCGCACTTTCCCTAATATATTTGTTAAAATTATAGATTACCGCTTTTTCAGCATCAGTCTTGATTAGCTCGCCCACGAAAGAACCGGCGGCAGATTCAGACAATTCTCGCATGAATTGCCGAGCATCTTCCTCCTCAACTGCCTTCTCTTCCGGACTCAAATCCCGACTTGGAGTCGATATGATCCGGTTATCGATGTTATAAAAATTTCTTTCTCCCATATGATTATAGATTAACAAGGTGCCCGAAACTGAAATGCTTCGGGCAACCTATAAGCTATAATTATTTCTTCTCTTCAGTCTCGACTTCACCTTCGACGACATTGTCACCAGCCGGCTTCTCTTCTCCCTGAGGAGCTTCACCTCCAGCTGGAGCGGCTGCGTCCTGAGCTTGGTACATAGCAGTACCGATCCTCTGGGCAACCTGGTTTAAGTCTTCCATCAATTTCTTCATCTCTTCGAAGTTCTCGCCATCCTTGACCGCCTTGAGAGCCGCCACTTTCTCTTCCAGTTCTTTCTTGTCTTCCGGTTTCATCTTGTCACCGGATTCTTTCAATAATTTCTCGGTAGTGAAGACGACGGCATCAGCCTGATTCTTGACTTCAACATTATCCTTCTTCTTCTTATCTTCATCAGCATGCATTTCAGCTTCCTTCTTCATCTTTTCAATCTCTTCCTTAGACAAGCCGGAAGAAGCAGTAATGGTAATCTTCTGCTGTTTGCTGGTAGCCTTGTCAGTGGCGGAAACGTTCAAGATGCCATTGGCATCGATATCGAACTTCACTTCCACCTGAGGTACTCCTCTTGGAGCAGCTGGCAGCCCGTCTAAGATAAACCGTCCTAGAGTCTTGTTATCGGAAGCCATCGGACGCTCACCCTGCAAGATATGGATTTCGACGCTTGGCTGATTATCAGCAGCGGTTGAGAATACCTGTGATTTGGAAGTCGGGATAGTAGTATTCCTTTCAATTAAAGGAGTAGCCACGCCACCCAAAGTTTCAATGCCTAAAGTCAAAGGAGTGACATCCAAAAGCAAAACGTCTTTGACATCACCCTGCAGAACGCCGGCCTGGACAGCAGCGCCTAAAGCGACCACTTCATCCGGATTAACGCTCAGATTCGGCTCTTTGCCGAAGAATTCCTTGACTTTCTGCAAGACCAAAGGCATGCGGGTCATACCGCCAACCATCAGGACTTCATTGATTTCATTCATTGAGAAACCGGAATCAGCTAAAGCTTTCTTACAAGGCTCAATAGTCTTCTCCACTAAATCCATGATTAGCGATTCCATCTTGGAACGGCTAATCTTCATAACTAAATGTTTCGGACCATTGGCATCAGTGGTGATGAACGGTTGGTTGATCTCAGTTTCCATGGTAGTGGAAAGTTCGATCTTGGCCTTCTCAGCCGCTTCCTTGATACGTTGCAAAGCTAAAGTATCCTTGGACAGATCGATACCCTGATCCTTTTTGAACTCTTCAATGATCCAATCGATAATCCTCTTGTCAAAATCTTCACCGCCTAAGTGGGTGTCGCCGTTAGTGGCTTTAACCTCGACAGTATCAGCCGAAATATCCAAAACAGAAACATCGAAAGTACCTCCGCCTAAATCGTAAACGACGATCTTCTGGCCCTGCTTCTTGTCGAAGCCATAAGCCAAAGCGGCAGCGGTCGGTTCGTTGATAATTCTCTTCACATCCAATCCGGCAATCTGACCGGCATCCTTGGTAGCTTGGCGCTGAGAATCATCGAAATAAGCCGGAACGGTAATGATCGCTTCGGTAATCGGTTCTCCGATCTTAGCCTCAGCATCCGCTTTTAACTTTGATAAGATCATAGCGGAAATCTCCTGCGGAGAATATTCCTTTTCATTCATCAAAACCTTGACGCCTTCGCCCGACTGGACGATCTTGTATGGCATAGTGGAGACATCCCGGGCTACTTCGGAATCAGTAAATTTGCGGCCGATCAAGCGTTTGACGGCATAAACCGTATTTTCTGGATTGATCACGGCCTGACGCTTAGCGGTAGCGCCCACTAGGCGCTCGCCGTTCTTGGAAATCGCTACGATTGATGGCGTAGTTCGATTACCTTCAATGTTTTCAATGATTTTCGGACTACCGCCTTCCATGATAGCCATGGCTGAATTGGTGGTTCCTAAATCAATTCCTAAAATTTTTCCCATATTTTTTATTTTCTTATTTGGTAAAAACAAAAATCTCTACCATCATATTAAATTAATTTTTTATATTCTATCTTTATTCTGCCAAGATTTCTTTCATCTCCTGATTCTGGTTATCGGTAATGTCTTGCACTTGTTGCAGGTCGACTTTGACATTCTCCTTGATCTCCTTATTCTCCTGGAACTTATCCAGAGTTCCGCCTCTAACTGCCATTATCACCAGAATAATCATGGCTGCTAATAATAGAATCACCAGCGTCAGGCTGAAAGCTGGAATTTTTTTCTTAACCATAAGATAATTTATTTTTTCTTGTTAGTCTGGATCTTGATAGTCTTCGGTTTTGGCAAGGCAGCTTTCGGAACAGAAATCTTCAAGACGCCGTCAGCGGCGATAGCCGAAGCCTTCTCTCCCACGACATGAGTCGGCAACGGAACGGAGCGGAAGAAAGAACCGCGCTTAATCTCTTTGCGATAATAGTTCTTATCTTCAACCTCACTCTTCTTCTCACCTTCTCCCTTGATAGTCAGAACATCATTATCGATAGAGATGTCGACTTTTTCCGGATCTATTCCGGCTAATTGGGTCTCGATAATTACGTTGTTCTTGTCTTCATAGATATCGACTGCCGGAGAAAAGCCCATCTGGTTGATGGATTCCGGAGTCAGATCGCGGAACATCTTGTCCATTTCCTCGAATGGACTATCAGCTAGAAACGGGGTCCATTTAATTAATGACATATATTTTTAACTAGATTATCCATAAAACCCGCAATTTTACAGGTAGATACGGAAAATCCCATTACTATTTCTTAACCACTACTTTAGCCGGAGAAATTACCCGGCCATTCAATTTGTAACCGGCCTTGATTTCCTTGTCGACTATCTCTCCTTCTCCTTCAAGGGCATCCATAGTTTCATGATCAAAAGCTTCACCGACTGTCTTGATCTCTTCCACGCCTCGAGCCTCGAGTACATCCTTAAATTGCTTCAAAACATATTTTACTCCTTCCACCCAAGGACTCTTCTGCTCTTCTTCTTTCAAATTAGCTACCGACATCTTCAGATGGTCATACACCGGCAAGATATCTTGCAAAAAATCAGCTAAGGCATAACGGAAGAATTCTTCCTTTTCCTTCTGTGATTGACGGATCAGATTCTGGTAATCAGCCAAGGCTCTCAAGTATTTTTCTTTGTAATCTTCTTCTGGCTCGTTAGCTGTCTTAACTTCTTCCGAACCGGCAGTTTCTTCCGGCTGGTCTAAATCTTTTTCTTCACTCATATTTGATATTTTACTTATATTTTATTTAGATTAGCTTCCAGATATTCGACTAAAGCCAAGTTCTTCTCATAATCCATCCGCATCGGCCCTAAGATTCCGAAGATTCCCGTCTTGTTGTCCTTCTTGTATTTCAGGATGACAGCGCTCAAAAAACCGCCGAAAGGATTATCTTCTCCAATCAAGACCTGATGGCCGAAATCAAGAGAATCAAAAACATCATCAATAATCTCTTCCAAGCGGTCGATAACGACCGAGACATCACAGACCAGGTTGACCTGGCGGAATTCAGCTTGGGAAAAGAGATTGGAAATGCCGGTATAATACAAGTCATTCTTATGGAAAGCCCAGAATACTGCCCCAGAAGAGATCTCCGCGATGATCTTAGCCGCTTGGCGGCGGGAAGAATCATCATCCTTCAAGGCTCCACCTAAAAGGCCCTGCTCTTTGTCACTCAACTTCCTTTTTTTGTTATCCAACAAACCTTCGACAAAAGACTTGTAGGCTAAAGCGGTCGGCACCCGACCGGCAGAGGTATGAGGCTGGAGAATATAACCGGACTCTTCCAGTTCCATCATCTCGTTCCGAACAGTAGCCGGAGAGATATCCAGCTTATACTTCTCTACCAAGCCGCCCGAAGAGACCGGCTGGGCAGTCTTGATATATTCCTTGATGATAGTCTTCAAGATTAATTGTTTGCGTTCTGAAATAGACATATTATTTGATTCAATTCCAGTATAGCAAAATTAGCACTCCTGTCAAGGGAGTGCTAATTATTAATAACCTCTAAAGTAGTGGGATTACCGACTAAACTTCATTACTGTTTCTTTGCCTGAGTTACCATAATCACTATAAGCAACATAAGGCGTTCCATCGCTAAAAGATAATGATATATACTTGACCTGACCAGCAGAGAAACCGGCTAGACCGACATTTTCCCAGCTAGATCCATTATATTTCATGACCGTCGCCTTGCCTGAGTCAACCCAATCACCATAAGCGACATACGGAGTCCCGTTATTAAGGGATAATGATATATAATCAGCTTCATCCCCAGAAAAACCGGCTAGACCGACATTTTCCCAGCTAGATCCATTATATTTCATGACCGTTGCCTTCCAAGAATTAGCCAAATCTGTATAAGCAACATATGGCATTCCATTATCACAAGCCAATGACAAGCCTCGCGACCAACCGGCTGAAAATCCGGCTAGACCGACATTTTCCCAAACTGATCCATTATACTTCATAACTGTCGCCTTGCCCGAATTAATAACATCCGAATAAGCAACATATGGCACTCCATTACTAAAAGATAATGATACATAATCAGCCTGACCAGTAGAAAATCCTGGAGTTCCAACATATTCCCAGGCCGAACCATTATATTTCATGACTGTCGCTTTATAAGAGTTAGTTTCATCTTGATAAGCAACATAGGGTGTATCATTATCAAAAAATAATGATATATAATCAGCTGGTCCAGCAGAGAAACCGGCTAGACCGACATTCTCCCAAGCTAATCCATTATATTTCATAACCATCAACCTACCCGAATTACTCCAATCACTATACGCGACATAAGGTACTCCATTGTTAAACGATAATGATACATGATTAGCTTCACCAACAGAGAAACCAGCTGGACCGACATTCTCCCAGCTAGATCCGTTATACCTCATGACCGTCGCTTTGTCAGAATTAGTATTATCCGAATAAGCCACATACGGCATCGTAGAGCTGAAAGCTAAAGGCGAAAATCTAACAGCGCCGGCAGAAAAACCGACATTACCTACTGGTTGCCAAGAACAACCAGTACTATCAATCAAACATGGGGGTGCACAATCTATGTCTAATAATCCTCCCGGAGTCAGACACTTCGGTCCGGAAGCCAGAGTTCCGGTGTTGCCACCTAAACAAAAAGAGATAGAATAAGAGGAGCCGTCAGTAGATGGAATATAACTGATAGAATTCTGTAAACTGGAACAACTGCCATCAGCCGGAGTCGGAGCTGATGGAATGATTTGCATATAGGTAGAAGTGGCACCGGTAGTAGTAGAATAAAGCTTCCCGGTATTCCATTCTTCGATAGTTGGATAACGGTTATTATCATTAAAGAACATTTCTAAGGCAGTAGATACCTGCTTCATGTCAGCTACCCGCTTGGCATCCCGAGATTTAGCTCGAGCATTTTGCAAAGCCAGAACTGAGATGGTCGCCAAAAGACCGATGATGGCGATAACCACTAGGAGTTCGATAAGGGTAAAGGCTCGTTTATTTTTAGCCATAAGATAAAAATTATCGTAAAACAAAAATGGTATAACCCATACTTGGATTATACCATTTACTTAACGAAAAGACTAGAATTTAATAACCGAATTGCGGCAATAAGCCGGAATAATAGAATTCGTGAGAAAGCGAACCGAAAGTATAATCAACATCACCGATAGTGATGATTGAACCGCCGATCTGAGGATTTTCTTTCGGTTTGGATTTAGTGAAGCCGATATTGAAAAGAGTAGAAATAAGTTCCGGCCGGCGGGAAATATTATAACCGGAATGATCCCATTGGGTTATCAATTCCTTGATCAATAATCCGCCATAGAGATAGGAGTAATAATGGTCCTTGCTGTTTGTCAGACGGTCATATCTCTCCCGGTCAGGATTCCCGGTCTTGAAATCCAAAATATCTTCATATTCTTTGCCAGGATAGAAAGCCGAACTGGAGTTCTTGATATTCTTCTCAATATCGATAGCAGTCACTTCCTTGATGGCCATCACTCCCCAGGCCATCTTGTTGGCATTGGCCAATATTTCCAAAGGCTTGAAGAACTTCTCAAAATATTCTCGCTGCGTATTATATAACCTAAGCTGTTCGACGATCAGGATAGAAACTATGGTCCGGGAATCGACATTCAATTCTTGGGCCACGCGCTTGATTACCGCTTCATCCTTCAAGACAGCCCGTTCCACCACCGACCAGGATTCAGTATTCGACCAAGGGAAGATATTCTTGCCTTCAGCATTTTCATATTGTTTGATTATATCGGATTCCGACAAAGAAACGGTAGAAACGGTATCGCAGGCCTCCAAACGGCTCTGCCAATCGGAATTATTCTCCAAGCGCAAAGACACTGCCAAGACCATTTGGTTGAATAGCCATTCTGAAGCGTCTTTCTTATAAACCTCCAGAATATTCTTAGCATTAACCGGAGCCACCTCCCCGATTACCGAAATCTTACACAAGTCTCTCATCTTGCGTAGTTTCAAATCATTCAATTGCTGGGAAGAATTATTCAGCTCAGCAATCCGTTTTTCCAGGTCATCAATCGCCAGAACCGAATGATTGCCATCGGAACTCGTGGATATCTGGCTGAATTCATCAGACTCCGAAAACTTCTCAGAAGCCTCTTGATACCTGTCATTATTCTTATCAACCATAGCGACAGTCGTGGTCAGGTTCAGTTTTACGGCAAAGAAGCCGGCAGTCAAGACGAAGCCGACAACGGCAAAGCCATAGACGATTAATTTTAGGATTATTTTAAAAGCTTTCATATATTTTAATTAGTTTTTCGACTATCGACGAAGTAATATTGCAATATTTCCTTGGCTATCGGGACCGCCACGCTGCTGCCTTCGCCACCCTCTTCTACGAGGACAGTGATCGCCAATTCCGGATTATCATATGGTGCATAACCGGTAAACCAAGCTTGATTATTATGATTACTAGACCACTGAGCCGTACCGGTTTTTCCAGCTACTGCTACTGGCAAAGAGTTCAAATTGCGTCCGCTACCGTCAGTTACAGTTTGGCGCATGCCTTCTTGGACTATCTTGATATTCTTTGAATCAATGAAGTTAGAACGAATTACTGTCGGCTTGATCTCTTCGATCAGATTATTATCATGATCCAATATTTTACTGACGACATGCGGCTGATATAGGGTGCCGCCATTAGCAATGGCTGCAGTATAGTTAGCTACTTGCAAAGGAGTGCCAGTGATATCGCCCTGGCCGATTGAAGCATGATAGGTATCTCCAATATACCATACTTCATTCTTCGTGTCTTCCTTCCATTTAGCTGAAGGCAAGAAGCCGGTCGCTTCGTTAGGCAGATCGATGCCAGTTGCCTGGCTCAAGCCGAACATAGCGGCATATTTGACGATCCTCTCAATGCCCAAACCTTGAAAATCTCCATAGCCGCCACCGATATAATAGAAAAAAGTATTAACCGATTCAGCAATGGCTTTTTTGACATTGGTCGCTCCATGACCTCCGGCCTTCCAATCCGGAAAGGACCATTGGCCGACATGCAAACCGCCGGTACTCATGAAACTCGTATTCTCGGTAATAACTTTCTCTTGCAAAGCGGCTGCCGACATGACCGGTTTAAAGGTAGAACCGATTGGAAATTCTCCAGACATCACCCGATTAAACAAAGGACGGCTAGGATCTTTCAAAAGTTTGTTATAGTCGCCAGACTTAATGCCGCGCGCAAATACATTATTATCATATGCCGGCCAACTGACTAAAGCCAGGATTTCTCCGTTCTTCGGATTCTCGATTACGACCGAAGCTTTTTTAAGGCCTAATTTCCCCAAGCTGGTCTTCAATACATCCTCCACTTTTTTCTGCAGGTCATAATCGATTCCTAAAACCAGGTTATGCCCATCCTCCGGAGCGGTCTGACTGACAATTTTCTTTTCTTTCCCCAGAGCATCAACTTCAATGTTCTTGTTTCCTTTCTTACCTTTCAATTCCTTTTCATAACTATATTCAATGCCGGTCTTACCCAAATAATCGATTAAGGAATATTCATTGCCATGCTTAGCTAACTCCTTGTCATTGATCTTTCCGGTATAACCAAGGATATGGGAAAAACTACTTTCTCCTATCGGCAGCATGTTAGCCGTTGAAGTGGCGGCGCTGACATAATTGCGCCGAATCTTGTTGGAGATAAAGACTCCTGGGATCTTTTCCGCTTCCAGGTAGAGCTCCATGGCCGTCTGATATTCCAGATTATCAACAATGAACAATGGTTGATAAGCGTCTAAGGAATTAATCTTAATCTTGTCTACCTTTTCCTTAAGCTCATAAAAAGACGAACTGTCAGAAATCAATTCCAAGCTTCCCACCTGAGATTGAGCGCTAGCCGTTTTCTGATCCAAGATGCTGCTGATCCGACGTAAGACATTATCCCTTTCCAATTCATTGTGAGGCAAATCATTCGGGATGAGATAAAGGATGAAATTAGCTTCATTAGTCACCAGCGGCCTTTGTTTGCTGTCATAAATGATTCCACGTTTCGGCTCTACGCTGACAATCTTCAAACGGTTGCCTTCAGCCATAGAATAATAGTATTCGCCTTTGACAACCTGCAGCCAGAAGACCCGGCACAAGATAACGATCATGAATAATGCTAAGAAGCCGGTGATATATCTCAGTTTAGACAAATCAAAAGTCCGGCGCATCATCTCCTTATCATTATTACCGGACAAAAAGGATTCTTCAGCCCAATCTAAATGATAGAAGGAATCTTCCAAAGATGCCTGCTTGAATTTGCCTTCCCGGATCACAAAAGGATCCTGGCCACGTTTTCTCCTGGTTAAAAGATGGTCTTGCTGGTTCATATTGATAATACTTTAGAATAATTGGGGTTAAAAATCAAATCAGCCCTAAGAATTCCAATAAAAACGGATAAATTTATATTTTCCAAGCCCAGCTTTTATTTACCGCTATTTTAAGGCCGCTTTAACCCAACGTTGTTATGATAAAAGCGATCAAAAATAAAAACTGCTGACATGAAAAATTATTGCCATTATCACCCCTGCCTAAAAATGGGCATGGACGATGAAAAAAATTGTCCGGAACAAATCTTCCTGGGCCAGATTGGGACGCAAAAATTATGTTCCAAAGAAAAGACCGATTGTCCCTTCTTCCATTCCTCAGCCTTCGGGCGCTTCGAACCGGAAGATCGGATATGCCTAAAACCAAACCGGGAATAAAATCCCGGTTAATTTAAAAATAATCAATGACCAATATGACAACTTATGAAGCTCTGGATACTATCTTCTCGTTCATTCCCGCTAAAATTTTAGACTCCTTTAAGAAAAAAGGGTTGTATGACCCGATCCTATCCGGGCAGATAAGTTCCAGCGCCGATTTCTATACCCGTCTGACCAGTTCCCAGGCCATCTGGCAGAATGCCGATTATGGCTATCTTAGCCGGATACTGATCAAGTATTTACGGTCGGGATCGGTGTTAGAAATCGCTTGTGGCACCGGCAACCTATTAGAACATTTGGCTCAAGCTAAATTCCAACCGCTTTTCGGATTAGACCATAGCCGGGCCATGATCCGCCTGGCCCGAAAAAGATTAAAGGACTATGACCAAGTCCATCTGATCCCAGGCAAGATTGAAAACTATGATTTCCGCAAGCTAGCCGGAATCGATAATGTCATCATCAATAATTTCTGGGGTTTGCTCGATAAGAGGACTTCGATCAAACTGCTTCTAGATATTAAGTTACACTTGAAGGGACGGCTGATAATCGGTCCCTTCTATCCGGAAACTCCGCCTCAGATCAAGTTGGCCGCCGACTATCTCGAAAAGAATCTGCATTTCAATTACAGCTATCCTTTGTTCACTAATTTCAAACAATTAGGTTATCAAGAAAAAGAAATTATGATTCGAGAAGCTAAATACTATATATTGTCATCCAACCTCTGAAATATATGTTATACTGGGAAGAGTTTCATAAAGGTCGGCTCTTCCCTGAGAATATTCACTAACATCAAACATATGAGCCGAATAATAGAATCAATCCTAAGATACAAATCAAAACGCTCCATAGAATACCTAGACAAGCTCAACTTTTCTAACGGAATCCCTTGGCGCCAATAAACCATGAACGACAACGAAGCTAGACGAGAATCAATCCTCACCAAACTAACCCAAGGCTCAATCATCCTCAGCTTAATAGCTGGCTTGATATTAGTAGCCGACAAAATCCAATACCAAGACAACTACCAAGGCCTGCCGTTATTATTCGTTCTAATACCGATCCTGATTTTTCTTTCGGTACTAATCTTAAATCGCTATCATCATTCTCGACTGGCTGGAATTATCTTCGTCAGCACTTATTTTCTTATCAACACCGGCTTCTTGATTGCTTGGGGATCAGGACTACCTATCGGCATAATCTTCTACGCTTTGATAATCCTGGTAGCCGGCATCCTCTTCGGCAATGTCTGGGGCCTAGTTTCAGTTGTTCTCAGCGGCGGCGTCATCATACTACTATCCACCCTAGAAGCTGAGGGTATCATCCAACCTAATTTATATTGGCAAAATGAAAAGATCAGCCCTCTAGACAAGATTCCAGAAATTATCATTTTGGGAATCATGATGACTATCAATTATTTCTATAACCGGCAGATTGAAAAGTCCTTCCAAAAAGCCAAAAAACTGGAAATGGAGCTGAAAGCCGAACGTGACTCCTTAGAAGCTAAAGTGGAAGAAAGGACCAAAGAAATCAAGGAAATCCAGATAGAAAAAATGGCCAACCTCTACCGCTTCGCCGAATTCGGCCGGCTTTCTTCCGGTATTTTCCATGACTTAATGAACCCCCTAAGCGCCCTGACCCTAAATCTAGGGCAAGCCAGAAAAGATGGATTAGAAAGATCCGATTGCCTTGATGGAGCCATCAGAGCCAGCCGCAAGATGGAAGATTTCATCATTGC
The DNA here is from genome assembly GCA_964639785.1 of uncultured Gammaproteobacteria bacterium. Lineage (GTDB taxonomy): Bacteria > Patescibacteriota > Patescibacteriia > Patescibacteriales > UBA12465 > CG1-02-41-21. Next base: position 18,797 of record CAZXEE010000002.1, on the reverse strand, counting down.
CCTGCGCAAGCAACTCAAACGCCAAAGCGATCAAAGCTATTTTTCTTTGAATGAAGAAATTAGCCAGATCATCAAGATCTTAAATCACAAGATAATAAAGAACGATCTACACCTCAAATTTTCTTCTGAAAGCGAAATCAAAAGTTACGGCGATCCCATCAAATTCAACCAAATAGTTATCAACCTGATCAGTAATGCCATAGATGCTTACAACACTAATCATTCAAAACATCGAACCATCAATATTTCCTTGTACCACCAAAGAAGTTATATATATTTGGCGGTTTCCGATCGAGCCGGCGGCATAACCCCGGACAACCTATCAAAGATATTTGAACCGTTCTTCAGTACTAAGTCAGGACCGCAAGAAGGATTGGGGATTGGATTGTCATCAACCAAAAGCATTATCGAAAAAGATTTCGACGGCAGCATCAAAGTCAAAAATGATTTCGGCATCGGAGTTAAATTTATCGTCAAGATCCCCCACCGTTATGACAGACTCAAACAAAAAACAAGCCGCTCTCATAATCAGAAAGCTAAAGCAGGACTCTGGTTATCTGGAAAATAATTTCTTTTTTCAAAATGCCACCGATACCTTCAAAGTCCTGAACCGGATCAACGCCATTGACCGCCGGCTGATAACCGGCAAACTCCTGGCCCGAATTACTAAACTTTTAATTTCGCTCGAAATCGAACCGGGCGGACCATATGCCGATGGCCAAGAAAAGCCGGAGCCGGAACTAAACCGAGAAATAGCCATATTTCTGAAAAACCAAGGAATTATTTTACCTAACCTAGAAAGATTTTCCCCAAAAACTACAACTCGAACAGAAGATGACAAGGTCTTCGAACGTATCCATTGCCTAACTAAACGCCATCTAAAAAATTTATGTCCGCCTTTCAAGGCTATCATCCAAACCGAGATAAAAAAGATAATCGATGGAGACCAAGACAAACAAATATTATTACTCGCATATTATTTCAAGTTATCTCTAGGAAATCTGGGGACTAGGATTCCACCGGAAACAATCTACGGTTTAGGTTCAGCCAACCTATTCCTCTGGCTATCATATAGCTTATATGATGATTTGATTGATGGGGATGAAAGCTTCGATAAGCTTCCGATAGCCAACTGGGCAGCTCGAGAATTCATTCTCCATTTTAGCCGCCAAGACTCATCCCGCGAATTCCATTCTTTTTTCAAAAAGATTGTAGCCCGGATGGACTACTCTCAAATTTGGGAGAGTAAATATGCCAGGATTAAAAACAATATCATGGCCTCCGCCAAAGATTATCAAAAACCATCAGCTCTCTATAATAAATCACTAGCCCATTGTTTGGGACCGATGTTGATCCTGGATCGATTGAAATACCCGCCCAACTCACCAACCGGAAAAGACATCTTATCATTTTTCAAACACTACCTTGGCGCTCGCCAATTGCAAGACGACATCTATGATTTTAAAACCGATTATCAAAAAGGGATTATCACTGCCGCTAATGTCAGATTGATAAAGAATAATATCAGCGAGGACAAGATTGATAATTACTTTATCAAAAAAGAATTGCCTCGCCTGCAACACCAGATCAAACAATACCAAGAAGCAGCTAGAAGCTCCTTACGGAATGCCACGATTATCAAATACCCTGATTATCTGAAACAATTCCTGTTACCTCTCATAGTTGAATCAGAAAAAATCAAAGATTTTTTAGAGACCTATAAAAGATAGTATTATTCATCAAATTTGACATATCGCTAAATTATGGTAATATTTCCTTACCGTTTTTTGATAACCGAAATATTCACTAATACTGTAAAAAATGAAGAAAATCTGTTTAATGTTGCTAATCGGTGCCTTGATAATACCTAATATTACCAAGGCTCAATCGGACACTACAGCGGCTCAAAAGGACTCGCTGAAAATCCTAAATGACAAGAATGCTGAATTGTATTTGCGTCTGGCTCAGATCAGCTTAGACGACAAGGATTACAAATCAGTAATCGCCTACTCGGATTCAGCTCTGAACCGCAACAAAAGCTTCCTGGCCTATAGACTAAAAGGTGTCGGCCAGTTTAATCTTGGAATGTACAAGGAGACCATCCTGACCATGTCCTTGGGACTGGAAGAGAAACAAAGCGATTTTGATCTCCACTATTACAGAGGTTTGTCATATCACATCATCGACAGCCTGAATTACGCGGAGCAAATCAGTTCCGACATGAAGTGGGCGAGAACGATAAATCCGCTCGACACCATGGCTTACTACTATGAGGGTCTGGCTAATTTCAATCTGAGTTTCTTGCCTAATTTTAACCGGGATGAAAAACTAAAGGATTGCATCAGCAATCTAAGCCAATTCGTCCGGTTGAAGAAGAACCTGACCGCCCATTACATCAAAGGTGTGGCCAACTTCCTTCTAGCTGGGTCCGGAGAAAACACAGACCCTAATTTGTTTTATCAGGAAACTATCAAGGACATGACAATCTGCCTGGAACTACAACCGAAAGATGTTGACGCTCTTCATTACAGAGGGATATGCTATTTCATAATCGGAGATTATGAAAACAGCATCAAGGATGCTGAAATCCTTAAGAGAGTCGGCGAAGAAAAGAAATCAAAAAAAGGATCAACGAAGAAATAATCTGATCCAAAAAACAAAAAGAGGCCCCGCTGGACCTCTTTTTTATTTTTATCCTAATTAGACTACTTGGTTTCCGGCCCAATCAGATACTGTTCCAAGACACTATCGGTCGTAGCACTGGAATGCTTCCGGATATTATTGAACATCTTGCTGCAATCAATGCCGCAACAATCAGAGACATTACTTCCACCAGGATGCTGACCAGATTCGACATAAGCAGTAAAATCATATACTTGGCTGTCGATTATCGCCCAACAATCCGAAGCCGAATTATGGCTAGCAACATCCGACAAGGAATAGCCGGTGCTGCTAGTAGAAGTCGATGGTTGGCTAGTTGTTGGGGCTGGACCCTGTTTCTGAGCGGAACAAGCCGAAAGGACTAAGAGCAAAAAGGCTGCCAAAAAGGCGAAATTTATTTTTTTCATAAGGTTGAATCTTATTTTATTTCTTATTCTCGGTCTTAAACGGGATGGAAAAAGAAAACGTCATTCCCTGGCCTTCACGGCCGTCAAACCAGATATCGCCGCCATGAGCCCGGACGATCTTCCGAGCTAGGAACAAGCCTAAACCAAAACCGTTCGGGAACATCGAGATAGCTTCAGGGCTACGGAAAAATTTCTTAAATAAATTGACCTTGTCAGCATCATTGATTCCGATACCATTATCAGCCACTGAGATGATCAGGCTGTTCTGGCCATTAAAACCGTCATTAGCAACAGAAACGGCCACCTTGCCGCCGCTTGGAGTATAGTTGATGGCATTGAGCAAAAGAATATCCAAAACTCTCCGGATCTTTCCCTTATCACAATCAACCATCGAAACCTCTGAATCCAAAAGCTTCATATCTAGCTTGATTTTCTTGTTCTTGATACTTAAAGCATTGTCTTCAACAAAGCCGTTGATAAGGGTATTGATATTCAACTTCTCTTTTCTGATTGTCATTTCCCTTTCCTCTATTTCCAAGACAGTCAATAACTGATCAAGTTGATGTCCCAAAGACGAGACGCCTTCATACGCCGCTTTCAAGACGCCCTCTTTCTCTTCCGGACTCAGATCTTTGTCTAAAGCTAATTCCAAATTACAACGGCTGATAGTTACCGGGGTTCTCATCTGGTGAGAAACGACCTGGATAAAATTAGACTTAGCCTCATCCAAGTGCTTCAGCTCTTCATATGACTGGGCATTGTTGATAGCAAAGCTCATCTCCCAAGTAACGTGCTGCAACAATTGAAGATCCTCTTCATTGAACGGATCTTCTGACAGCTTGGATCCCAAGAGATAGACGCCGACTAATTTGTCATTAAACTCAATCGGAACTACCAAAGAGATGTTGATCCGTTCCATTTCAGCTACGATTTCCGCCCGGCTGGAATCAGATAATCCATTGATTCCGCTATTTCTCTCAACTTCTTCCCGATCCAATATCTGCCCTGGAAAGCTGGAAAGATAGCTAATGATCGGATTGTTATGCCTAAGCTCCAGGTTGTTTATATTATCGCCAATCACCTGGCGAGAGATAAAATGGCCGCGAGGAATCAGGATCATAATCACGCTCTTATCCACCCTTAAAGCCGAGGAAATGGTCTGATTAATAACGCTCAACCCTTTATCCAGATCCAAGCCGGCTGAATGAATTTCTGATTCAACTTTTTGGATGACATCATTGAACTTATAGCGCCGACGGAAGAACATCTCATCAGTAATGAATTCAATAAATCTTTTTAACGGCACAAAGCCGATAGTAATCAAGAACGAAGGAATGACGATATCCCAAGGCTTGCCGACTTGTAGATAGGAGATTAATAGATAGTTAACCGAGACGAAAAAGAAAATAATCGCGGTCAAAGAGAGGGTAAAGATGGTTCCTAAGCGCAAAACTATCCAAACATCCATTAGGTGATACTTCATTATGGCATATGAAAAAGCCAGAACCATCAACAAAGAAAAAGCCGGACCAATACTATTCAACTGCCAAAAATTAAAAAATGTTGGCAAGATTAAATTAGTAAATAATGCAGGAATAATAAAAGAAAGGATTCCTAAAACAACATACCTAACCTTCATTCTTTCTAGGCCATAACTTTTTTTATATTTATATATCAAAGTTATGAACGAAACTAATATAGAAATAATTGAAAAAACAATAAAAGATATATAAAAATAACTAAATTCCCCGACTATAAAACCGTTTGTTATATTAAAAGTGCTCTCTTTAATCACTAAGCCAGCAAGAAACAAACAACTTATTAAAGCGGCCACAACAAACCAAAAAATATAAAAAAACTTTTGTTTGCTATTTATTATTTTATCTTTTTTTCCAATTTCAAAGCAAAATAAAAGTAAAAAATAAAGAAAAAATATTGAAAAGACAAAGCTTAATTCACCCCAAACTATGTTTTTAGAAAAATTTAATAATATAAAAAGAGATAATGTCCAGCCAAATATATTAAAACAAAAAAGACTAAAAATAATATTTAAAAATTTTTTAAATTGACTGTAAAGAACATAAAAACCTAAAAACAAACTTAAAACAGCAGAAATGAATAAAATAAAAGATGAAATCATATAAAAAAATTTAGGGGCTGGTCTTATTAAACCAACCAGCCCCAATCTTAATAATTATCTGCCAATGAACTTACCACGTAATAACAAAGAATTTTCCTCAACCTTGGAAACAAAACCAATTAGTTCCACACCTTCATCAAAAAATACATCCCCAACATAAACAAAGCTTATTCCAATTCTTTTTAAAAGAACTAAAAATACTGGCCTAGTTGCTCCGCAAAGATAAGAAAATTTCCTATTATTTGCATAGGAATAAATGAAATCTAAAAGCAAAATAAGATTCTTTTTATCACGGGCGATCTTTAGAAAGCAAAGCTTAGAAATTTCCAATGAATTAGATAAATCTAGCTCAGCAGGAAAAGAAATAGGCCAACGCTTAAAAAACAAATCAGAAAAAGAAATAAACCTTACAGTTCCAACTTTGACAAATGATTTATTGAAGCCAGAATAAAAAATAAAATGAGTGGAATATTCATCTCGATCATCTAAGTCGTTTTCATCAAAAGGAAGATGATACTCTTCAATAAAAACCTCTTTTCTGATATTCACCATCCCCTGATATTCATCCTCGTTTTCAACTTTCTTTATAAAAAAATCATTAGATTTTTTTAAAGAATAAAGGAAATTCTGATTACCATAAATCAATTGGCCATCAAAAGCACTAAGCCCAGAATTCATAAAAATTATTTCTAAATCATCCCTAACAAAACCTTTAACATTATTATCTAATATTTTGTTAAAAATGGCCAAGAGAATAAATCTGAAAGCCGTGCAATTAAAACCGATGGATTTAAAGATTAAGTGAAACCAAGAAAACAAATTTTTAACTCGCCATTTTTCATCAGAATCATTTTCATTTTTAACCGATTTTAAAACAAGAATGGGATTATGATCAGATTTTAAAGCAGTTAAAACAAGGATTCCTCCCGGTTTTAAAACTCTGAAAAACTCAGCGATTACTTCTTGAGGTGATGGTAAAAAATGAAAAGCATTAACCGTTACAATCCGGTCAAAGGTAGAATCGCTAAAAGGAAGCGGCTTAGACAGATCGCAAGAGAGAAAATTAATTCCCTCAACATTTTTGAGCTTTTTCTTTGCTCTATTTAGCATAAAAGGAGAAAAATCTATAGCTGTAATATCAAGACTAAGATCTTTATCCTTTTTAAGTAGGACTTCCAGATTACCTGTGCCGCAAGCAGCATCAAGTATCTTATAATCAACTCCACTCTGGAGTTGAAGACGTTTTTTAATTTCAGCCATCATTTTTTGATATGGACCGAAAGAATTTAAAACGTCATAACACAGAGCATACAAGCTCCAAAACCACCTGTTGATCATGACTAGGCTTCCTTTCTATATTAATGATTTAGACAATTCCAAACGAATCTTTTCTCTCCTTTCTAATTCTCGTCTCAAAGAATATGTAATTCCCGATTTTGCTTTTAGATTGACAAAGAACGATTAAATTAATTAATAATATTATAGCTTATTTAAACATTTTTTAAAAGAAAAAACGGGCTTAAACCCGTTTTTTTAAAAATACTAACAAAATTGATTAAATCTTCTCGAACCGGACATTGAATACCGGCTGGTACTTGTTATTATGCTCATCCACCACCTCAACCGTCTCACCTTTGACTAACTGAGTCAGGGCCATATTACTCAGCATTTCCCGATCAGAAGCGATATAGTTTTTGATTTCATCCAGCTTCTGGAATTCTTCTTTCAAGTCAGATTTGAGGTTAGTCTCAATCTTCTTCTTTTTTTCTTTCAATGCTTTATACTCTTCCAATACCGCCTGATATTCCTGGGAGTTAGCCATCACGTCGCGATGTATTCCTTTGATGACTTTTTGTTCTTGTTGTTTTTCTTTAATCCGATTGAAGATTTCTTGGACTTCTTTCATAGTGATATATTTTTTAGATTGGTTAATAAAAAAATATTATAGCATTTCCGGATAAAAAACAAAACGGGCTTTTGCAGGCCCGTTTTTATCTATAATTAAAAATGTCTATTGGCACTTCGCTTCACAATCGAAAGCCTTGATGCTGTCGTCCGGATTCTTCTTCAAACAATCATCAACACAAGCCTTGCAAGAATTGAATGCTTCATTGGCTTGGAACTGGCAATTGCCATCGACTAAGCCGCATTTGGCATACTGCAAGCACTTGTCTCCCAAGGCATACATTGCCGTACAGATTTCAGCCGGATGGGAGCCGCATTTGATATCCAAACCATGGCAATTTTCCCGGCCGCAAACCTTCCCTTCCAATCCTGATTTGATCTTCTCATACCAAGTCCGATCGATCCCGAACCCGGCACAGAACTCTTCGCTCTGGCAACTGATTGAACTGCACTCCGGACAAGGCGGACAAACAACGCAATTCCCCGGACAAGTATCAGGCGAATATGAAGTACAAGTTGAGGTGCTAGCCACCGGATTATTATCATTAACTAGCGGGGTATCATTAATCTTCTGATCCTTGTCTAATCGAAACCAAGCAAAAATCAAAAAGATCAGGGCAATAATCGTGACGATAAAAGAGATTTTTCGATTCTTGGCATTCATAATATTAATTAATTAGTTTATTCATATATCCTAGATATCTAAATTATATCAGAAATATTATAAAAATAAAAAAGGCCCAATTATTGAAATGGACCTTTTGTTTGAGCAAGATTCCTTAAAGATTTCCAGGCTTTCTAATCGAATAACAAAAATAAACTTTTTTAAGCCTGTAATCATAAAGCAACCTCTTCTCCTGATTACCCCAGATCTGGCAGGAAGCAAAGTAACCAACCTGAATCCAGCCATTTTTTTGAAGCCCGTCTTCAGAAATTGAAGAACCTTCATTGATTTTTAAAATTCCGCTATTTTTTTCCATGATAAGATGATAAATGAACTGAAAAAATATTATAACAAATACATAATTTTGTCAATCGGGCTATTGAACAAATAATTAATAATGTTTAATTTAATCGACAAAAAATATTAAAAATGCTATCCTGAGAATATAATTCTAACCTAAAAAATATGGAAAAGACCAAAAATAAAAAACAGGAACCAAAAAAAATAGAAAGCTGCAGCTGTAATGAAAAATGCCATTGCGGCAGCGTACTAGTTCCGATGCTATTGATAATCATCGCCGCTACGATAATCTTCGTCATCGGCATTTGCTTCGGAGTCAGAATAGGAGGCGAAAGAAGATATAGCTTCAATGAAAACAATTTTAAAAACTCAGATCACTATAATTGCCCATTCCGGCAAGGCAATCCAATAACCGGCAACATTCCAACTACCACTGACAGCATTCCGACCACTACCCTTGGAAATCCAGCAAAATAATAGGCCCCCATCTATTTAAATAGCAAAAAGAGTGATTTCATTAATCACTCTTTTTAATTTTTAATACAAGGCCGAATAACTGAACCCATTCCTTTGGTCAAATGGCATCACCAGGCATTGAATCATTTTAGCTTTAGGAAACCATTCCCTGACACTCCTCTCCAAGGTCCCAGCTAAAATACCTCTGACTGAATCAGTTCTCTGAATTCCAGAAAAAAGTCCGACAACGAAAACAACGATTTGTTCACCAGCTCCTTTTTTCAAGCTGTCTCTGGAAGAAAAGGCAACGACATGATCTAGTTTAAGTTCAAGTTCCTTTATAGAGCAAGTTGCCTCTCTTAAGTCCAAATATAATTCTTCTAACTTCCTTTGCCTCAAGCGCGGAAGTCCTTTAATAATGATAATAGCCATGGCGGCCTCCTTTTTTGTGTTTAGTTAATGAACGAGTTGATTGGATAGAATATATTAAAATAAAAATTATAAAATGTCAAATGCTTATTTTACAAAATAACAAAAAGACGAGCAATATTGCCCGTCTTTCATATAACTAAACTGATAAATAATATTACTCCTTTTCCAAATAATCCTTGATGGCCTGTTTAATCTCTTCTTTAGACTTCAAGGCTTTTCGCCTGGATTCCGGATCCTGAGTCGGCTCAGTATAAACATGCTGGGAATTCTTCTCCACTAAAGTGCCGTCCCCGAAAGGAGCGCAGCCTCGAGCTGGCCCATGTTCCAAATAATCCTGGCCGACTAGCAAGTCAGGCTTGACCAAAGCATCAGGCTCCTGATATCTGGACTTGATAGAAGCAATCCGCACATCAGAGAAGCCACTCTGATCAAAAAACTTCTTAACCGGATACAGAGAATTGCCGGAATGGATGCAAGCATCAAAAATTAATATTGGCTGATCCTTGTCGGCATCCAGGTTCTTGTAAGCCTGGGCGAATTCTTCTTTCAGATCAGCCTCTTCTTTAGCTCCGAAACCTTGGGGGTTGATAAAATAATAATTGGGTTCTTTCAGGTCCGGGAACTTAGCCTTCCAATATTCCTTGACTCCGACATAAAAATTGCGAGCTTTACGGTCCATCAATACCAGATTATGGATATCTTCCGACTTCAAATATTCCGCCACCTCCTTGCTGAATTCATAGATCTCTTCCAAGTTCTTTTCTAGTTTAAAAATTTCATTCTTAGATGGATCAGTTTTTCGAAGCGGGATAAGATTGGACTCTTTAAACATATATTTGTGATTAATAATTAACGTTTCAAAATATAACCCAACAACTCTGGAAACTTATCAGTTCCCATCTGACCGAAAGTGAAATGGCCGCGACCAGTAAATTCATGGAATAAAATATCAGGAATAGATTCCTTTATAATCCGAACCGATTCTAAGATGTCAGGCTCGTCATCATTAGAAAATAATAGATGGGTCTCCTCTATTCTATCAGTAATGCTCTTATCAATCTCAAAATCAAAGAAGGACGCCGCCTTCTCCTTATCAGGATCAAGCCAAGGGGCGACTAACAATAATTTATCAATCCTCACCTTATTTTCAGACAACCACCGCAACAAAAACCCGGCACCACAGCTATGACCGACAAGAATCGAGTCCTCATCAATATTAAACTGCTCGAATTCCCTTTTCCATGCTTCATAGTCCGGGCTATAAGCCTCGGGCATTTCCGGGGTCTGGGCTAGGATGCCATTCATCAATAGCTGTTTCTGGAGCCAAGGAAACCAATGGCTATTGGAGAGCGACGGGTATTTATCGCTGAAATATTCAGCCTCATCGCAAGTTCCATGGATAATTATAGCGTTTTTCATATAAGCCTATTCTAGCATTTTAAGAAGAAAACCACAAAAAGGAGCCAATGATATCATTGACAAAAATATAAAATAATGTTATGATTTCCAAAGCTTTTTAACAACAAAACCCCAGGAGGATTAAAAGATGAGAAACAAGAAAATCGTTTTAGGAATGGCCATAGCCATCTCCGTAGTCATTGGGGCCTACCTGTTAATCTTCAGTAACAAAAAAACTGAGGATATCATTTATCTGCCCCAACCCGCCTCATATAAGGATCTGAAACCTGATTTAGGCTTCAAACAGATCTATCCTGAACCCGAATTCAAAAACCTGAGCTTGTTCAAGCCAGCCGGAAGATTCGGAACCGAAGGAGATGACGCTAAAGTAATTCGCGCTTGGCGTTTCAAAAACATCACCGATGCCGTTGAAAAAAGATACAATCTGCCGCATTGCCTTATCCTAGCTATGGTAATAATCGAATCCAACGGAATCGACCTCTTGCCCAACGGCCAAGGCGATGGCGGTTTCGGACTCTGCCACATGCAGCCAGCAACCGCTAAAGAATTCGGGCTCCACACCTATCAGAATTGCAAAGCCATGATCTGCAACGGAAAACATTCCGGCTGCTGCAAAGACAAAGAAGGCCACAAATTAAACCACGCCAAAGGGCTGGCCAATCTGATTAAAGCTAAGAACTACGACAAACGCCTGCTCATCAAGTATGACGACCGTTTACATCCCATCCTTAATCTGGATGCTGTCGGCAGAATGCTGGCTTCCCATATCAAGGGAAAACGCATCGGGAAATTAAGCCCGACAGAAACAGCCATCTACCGCTACGCCGGACCGCACAATTATCATTCCTATCAAAAGAAAGTCAAATACTACACCATGTTGCTAAGGAATGAAAATTATATCGCCGGATTAAAAGAAAGATTCAACCAAATTAATCCTAACCTGGAAATCAATTCCCAGCCAGGAGATTTCGACCTTTACATCCAAGCTTCACAAGAACAAAACTTCAATTACGGACTGGCAGAATACCAAAAACTGCCCAGATACCGCTAACCAAAAACGAGCTATAAAAGCTCGTTTTTTTTATTATCCATTAATGATAAATCGAATTACATCGCTTTGATCAATGTCTTTAACACCCATTGTCCGATTCCAATCCTGACCCAACCGCTCTTTTCTTCAAATACCTGGACCATTGTCCCTTTAGAAAGCTTATTAACCACCGGGTATTTAGTGCCTGGACCGCCCCGGACATTCAGATAAGCTCCAGGAACCGTCCCGCGCATCATGATGGTCGCTGCCCCCATCAGTACCGGCAGAGTCCGGGTTGGCTCGACAAAATATTGTCCCGGCAGATTATAGCCGCAAGCAGCACTGCCGCCGCCATCAGCCTCCAATTGATGTTCCAGAGAAGCTCCAGCAGCCGATAAAGCCGCGCTGGCCTCACCAACCGTCGCTTGCTTACTGCAATAGACAATCAATTCCTTGCCGTCATCAGAAACTCCCAAAAATAACCGAGCTGCCGCTGCACTCGCATTATCAGACTTAGCCACTGTCGGGGCAAAACCCTCGATGGCCTGGTCACCCATATTATTATTCAAAAAAGAAGCTGAATCGAAATTACCGATACTGGCTTTCCCGATCTGATTATTGATAATCAGCATATGGCGCTCTTCATTCATATCCGGAACCGAACGGCTGCCGCTAGTAATGGTCGTAGTCGTGCCGACAGTCGATTTCAAAGCCATGCTCAGGTCGGTAAACACCGGTTTCATGTTGAAGAATGGCGCATCCCAGATGAATTTTACATCCGGAGCTATCTCCTTAGCAGTTTCAGCTCCCAAGCGGGCGAATGACAAGTTATCATAAGTGCCGGCCGTATCGATATCAGTCCGTCCATTATTGATCGGAGCTGTCGAGGAAGCGATAAACTTGATCTGGTTCTGCGGCAAATAGATCCGAGTCAGATAATCCAAAGTACCATTATCATTCGGCTTCTTGAAATAGGAAACTATTCCCGGCGCACTAGCCCAAGTTATCTGCTTATAACCGGCTGGAACCGCCGGTTTCCAACCGGCTTTAACTACCGGTTTAGTGGCTGCTGAGACTGGAAGAGCAAAAAGGGCGAAGGCTAACAACAAACTTAAGAGAATTTTTTTCATATTGGATAAGTTTAATTATTATATGATTGATTATTTAGCCAAAACAAACTTAACGGAACATCTTTTTTATTCCCTCCAGCTCTCGGCTTTGCAGCTTTTCCTTGCTAGAAATCTTGGAATAAGAAACACGATTATAAACGAAGAAGAAAATAAAGTACAAAATAATTCCAATAGAGAAAGCGGAAATACCAAAGCGAGCCAAATCAAAAAAGGTAAAGGATTTGGTATCGCCATAATAGACCAAGGAACCGCTCAAATCATACGCTTTGAATTCAAAGCCATAAATCGAACCCAATGCAATTATCGAAGCCGTAGCACTGATTATAAAGATTACTTGCAAAACATTCAATTGTTTTTGGGCACTTTCTTGATATAAAGATGAAATCAGATTTTGCGTAGACCTAACATTATCTTCTGTCATCTTCCAAATATTTTCTAAATAATGGCTTGTCTGATCTAGACCAAAGAAAACATCGCCAAGATACCCCCTGACTTGGCCATCAGAGATTTTATCAATTTCAGATTTTCTAACATCTAACAAAAAATTAATCTGGCTTAGACGAGAAGATAAAAAAATAACCTCATTATCTAACTCCATCAAAGAATCCCGAACTTCTCCCAATTTCTTATAAGGTAATTTACTCTTATTCTTAATCTTATCAACTTCTTCCCAAATAAAACGATGTAAATTCAAAATCTTGTTAAACTGGCTTCGACAATCCTCCAGAAATATAAGATTTTCAATCAATTGAAGGTCTTCTCCGGAACCGTTAATAACTATAAATTCTGATGATAAGAATATTTGGCATTTATCACCCTTGATTACCTTGTCTATTTTTTTACCATCACTAAAAAACATCTTCTCAATTTCCTTTTGAGTAGCCCCGGAAACAGTAACAATGAAAGGCAACACCGAAAACAAAGCAGTGAACATCTTCGGAATAGGCGCCCCCAAACTATAAAGGTAAGAGAAAGAAGTGAATAGCTTGTTTACAGAAAAATCTCCTAGTTCTTTTGAATCAGCCTCCAGTTTCTCGATTTTTTTAGATAAGACTATCAAACCATCAGAAAAATATTTAAAATCGATACCGCTTAACTCAGCGGTTATAAGGTTGCCGCTTCCGGATAATGATAAGTTTTTAACCTTCAAACCATCTTTCAAAGCTTTTAATTTCTTGGCATCTAACGACAGATGGGTTTCACCTGAATCTAGAAAACGATAGAACTCACCTAAATGAAGGGTGGTTCTCGGAACCCAACTGCCGATATAAATATTCTTTAATTTCATAGGATTAAGATAAATTGTATTATTTTTATTATATCATAATTAATTTTTGATAACAAAAAATGGGCTTTAAAGCCCATTAAACATAACTTGAATCTTATTAAAAGCTAACCTATATTCTTCAAAGCTTCTTCAAGGAAAAGACTGTCTCTGGCTTGTATAAACCCGCCGCCGTAACTTTCTGGCTTATCATTCTTTAATAGCTCGACAGCTTCATCCAGAAGCACCCACTTTATTTCAAAGCCATCGGCAATCTCATCCTCAGTAAAGTTGGGCAATCCTTTTTCACCGACGACATTAGCCATATAGCAATAAGAATGCTGTTTTACAAACCATTCATCTCGATACTCTACTATCTCTCCCAATTCGCTGATAACTTCAATATTACAACCAACCTCTTCCAGACATTCCCTTCCCAAAGCCTCTTCGATACTCTCATCGCCTTCCAGTCCTCCGCCCGGCAACTTATGATAATTGGACTTGCTGACATAAAGAAGACCGATCTTATTATCTTTATCGAAAACGACCGCCCTGGCAGCTCGACGAACCTTAAACTTATCAGTTTCTCCTTCAACCAAATCCTTAAATTGTATCGTGTCTATAAGCTTCATAGAATTTTGTCCTTTTAAAAGTTTATGACAATAATTTCTTCATCTTTTTAATACTAACAACGATTGCGCTCTTAATATCATAGCCTTCGTTGTCCGGCAATCCTTTTGCATACTCTAACCATTCTCCGTCGGTGAAATTTTTTGCTGTTCCTAACAATTCAAAACCAACGCAGGATTTTTCCCATTCCGGATTCCATATTACCAAAGAAACATTACTATTATATTCTAAATTTTTAATAGACTCCTTAATATGGGCATTGGATATTACTATCTTATCACCAACCACCTTGACACAAGCTATGGCAATATTGTGCGGCTTGCCATTCTTGCCGACAGTAGCAAATCCCAAAGCATTAGATTCTATAAACTTCTTTAACGCTGATGAAATCATATGTTTAAAACAAAAGATTTATAATTAACTTATTCAAAAGATATTATTTGAATTCCTTTTCCCTCAATATCTTCCTTGCTCCACCAAAGGTCCTGGAGCTTGAACTTCCTTACATAAGTTACTGGCTTTTCCAATCTTCTGCCGGTAGCCTGGCGCGTTTGGGGATCAGCCGAAGTATATTCTTCTAAAATCAGGACATCCCCCCGGCTCCACGTCAAAATCATTCAAGCGAAGCTCATATTTCTTCTTTCCATCGACAATGTCCTGGAAATATTCCGGCAAAACTTTTTTAATTATTTGTCTTGGCATATATTTATTTATTAATTATAGCACAAAAAGATTACAAGAACTAAAAATTATATTTTTGGATAATTTTAAAACTTTATAACCCTATCTCGCTACTAAAACGATAAAATACTTTATCAAAAACTGCAAATAATAAACCCCGGCTAAGACGAAAACCAAAGCCACGCCATATCTCAACCATTTTTCTATTTTTTGAGTTATCTTAAATGCACTACTGACAGCCTGCATGCTAAAAGCAATTAATATCGAAAAAATGATAACTGGCAACCCTGTACCTAAAGCAAATATAGGCGGCAATAATAATCCGCTGGATGATTTAATAACCAATGGCATCAAAACACCAAAAAATAACACCCCGCTATAAGGACAAAAAGCGAAAGCAAATAGCATACCCAATGCTAATGCTCCTAAATGCCCTTTGCCTGATAGCCACTTCTTTGTCTTTTCCAATGCCTGATTGCCGCTTCCAAAATTGATTCTTATAACACCAAACATTACCAAACCGATAATTATCAATATTGGACCCAGAACTTTATCCCCCCAGCCTTGGAAGATGCTAGAAATTTGAAAAGATGAAAAACCAAAATAAATTAAAGTTGCTAACAAAGTATAACTTATACCTCGACCAAGGGTGTAAAATAAACCTGACAAGATAGTACTTCTAGTAGACTTAACATTTTTAGAAACAAAAGCAACGGCCGTGATATTGGTTGCTAAAGGACAGGGACTGATTGAAGTCATAATACCCAAAAGAAAAGCTGAAAGAACCGGTAAATTATAATTATCAATAAAACTGTTAATTAAATCCATATTATTTATCCAGGAGATCACTTATTTTATCTTTTAAATAACCTTTAAACTGAGCCTCATCTTGAGTCAGGCGCCAAACTCTAGTATCTTCACTGATGTTATCTTGACCGCTATAAATAGCATTGATGAATAAAGCTGAACCGCCAGCTTGAAATTTCTGAGCCAATCCTTTATTTTCCGGCAAATCAATATTTATTTCCCTAAATTCAATTTTCCCATCCCTTAATTCCGGCTGAAAATGCTCATAGATAGTTTCTCTGGATAGCTTGCCGATAGCGATACAAGTAGCACAACGCTGGGTGGCATGAAATAAAAACACCTCGACCTTCTCGGCTTTAAGTTTGTTCTCGTTAATTTCATTTTTATTCTCAAACGACGATTTCATCTCGGCATTTTTTATATTACAGCCAGACAAAAAAATAAAGCTGATAATTAACAGGGGGGAGATTAATATCTTTTTATTCATAATTTTATTTTAAAATCACATTGAATAAGTAGCCCATAAGTATAATTCCCATTCCGACAATTGAGGCGAAAATAATTATTAGCTTAGTTTTCATAACCTTCTTCAATATCAGGAATTCCGGCAAAGATAAGGCGGTAACTGCCATCATAAATGACAGGGTCGTACCGATTGCCACGCCTTTCTCGGTTAAAGCGCTAACCAAGGGAATAACGCCGGCCGCATTAGAATAAAGCGGGATACCAATGATAGTGGCCAAGGGCACGGCATACCATTTATCCGCTCCGGCATATTGAGCTAAAAATTCTGCGGGGACATAGCCATGGATCCAGGCTCCAATACCCACACCGATTAAAATATAGGGCCAGACTTTCTTTACAATATCCAAAGCATAATTAGAAGCATAAACCGCTCTTTCCTTCTGGCTCATCTCCATAGAAACCACAGCATTATTCTTTAACTTGTTTTTCCAAACAAAATCAGCCACTAAATGTTCAACATTCATGCCGCCGATAATCAAACCGGAAACTATAGCTATAACCAAACCGCAGACAATGTAAAGCAAGGCTATCTTCCAACCGAACAATCCGAAGAGAAGGACTAAGGCCACCTCATTGATCATGGGTGAAGAAATCAAGAAAGAAAAAGTCACCCCCAGAGGCACCCCCGCCTCGACAAATCCTAAAAACAAAGGTACAGCCGAACAAGAACAGAAGGGTGTAACAATACCGACTAAAGAAGCTAGAATATGGCCGGTTAATTTATTCTTTTTAGCCAGAAATAAACGGACTTTCTCCGGAGGCAGATAGGTACGAATGAATGAAACGACGAAAATGATAACAAAAAGCAAAACGAATATCTTTAATGTATCAAAAATAAAAAAATTAACAGAACTGGCCAACAAGGTTTGCGGATTAATGCCAAAGACTGAATAGGTTAACCAATCAGCCAATAATTGAAGCGGATAAAACATATCTTAATTATTAGTTATCAACTCTTTAATCTTTTCTATCTTAGGCATCTGACCGGCTAAAACCACTTGACCGTTAATAGCCAATGCCGGCAGAGACATTACGCCCATTTCCATGATCTCCTGGATATCAGTCAGGTATCCGACCTCCAACTCCAAACCCAAATCAGCCACGGCTTGCCTGGTTAGTTCTAATAATCTTTTGCAGGTCGGACAGCCGGAGCCCAAGACCTGGATTGATGTAATTTGCTTATTCATATTTTTTCAAGAAATTAGTTAGCAACGAATTAAATCTTTTAAATGACTTTTTGTTTATAGAATAATAATTCCTTTTCCATTCCTGTCTGACATCAATCAAGCCGAGATCCTTCAAGACCTTCAGATGGCTAGACACCAGATTCTGGGATAAGTCCAGGTTCTCATATATCTCACAAACGCATCGCTCCCCGTCTTTCAACAAGCAGAGAATCCTTAAACGATTATCTTCGCCAATAGCCTTAAACAACCTAGCCAAACTAGCTAAATCATCAGAAGCTTTCTTATTTGCGCAACATTTTGCTTTCATATAATTATATAATCAATTTATATTGATATGATACCCTTAAACAAACCAGGGGTCAAATACAACGGTCTAGTTTCAGATTTTATTTATATAAATGCCCAAACAAACACAATATTGACTAAATGCCAATATTATTATAATATACAAAGTCAACCAAAATATTGTCGTCCATTAAAAATAGAACATCATGAAAAGTAAAATTAGAAATTTATTATCTAACGTTGATCCCGAAATACTTATCTCTCCGGAACAGTTCGCAAAATGGCTCTTTGAAATACGCGAACAGGAAAACCTCCTTTATAAAGATTCACTGGAAGATCCGAAGCAATATGAATATTCCGAGAATTTTATAAAGGAACTTTTCTGGCAAATCGCCTGCTTAAAATTCTTACAATCCCTGAAAATGGCTATCACGGATGAAAACCTGAACAGTATTGAAAAGCTAACTAGGGAATATCATTACCTGGACAGCATCAAGGTCCTAATGCCTTCACTGACCATCGATACTGAGAAGTTAAAATTATCAGCCTGGGAAACATTGAACGGAACGGAAACTCTAATAGAGAGCCTGGATAGTTTTTGTGAAAAAACTATGGATATAAAAAATTTCTTATACCTAGTAAACCACATAACCGGACACGATGTTCGTTGTAAAATTAGAAATTTCACTATTTGTTTAGGGAAAGATCTAATAAACAGCAAAAAGGATGCCTCTCAATGAGCATCCTTTTTTATTTAACAAAAACAGGCTCTTTGAAGCCTGCTCTTTCGACAATGCTCGCGTATAAGGATTATTTCCGAACTTTTAAATGCTTAAATATTAGGGATATTAGAAAATTATTATCTATTAACTAA
>CAZXEE010000001.1:431298-546729 GCA_964639785.1 uncultured Gammaproteobacteria bacterium | reverse complement strand
CGTGGGTTCGAATCCCACCCTCGGAGCAAACTATAAAAAACAGACTATAAAAGGTCTGTTTTTTATAATATCAGCCTGCTTTGATGGTGGATTGGTTGATATTCTAGTCTGGGGATAAATTGCTGGTGTATTTCTACGGCTTTGGTATAATTTAAGGGTAATTAATAAAATTCTATTTATGAAAAAACCTGAGGCTTTTACCATAATAGAACTCTTGGTGGTTATTGCGATCATCGGCATTTTAGCGACTATATCTATTATCACTCTCTCTGATGCCAGGGCCAAGGCCCGTGACGCCAAGAGGGCTGGTGATGTGAAACAGATCCGGACTGCTTTGGAGCTATTCTTTAACGATAATGGTCGGTATCCGTCGGCCGAGGAATTTAATTCCGGATCTATATTTTCTACTTCTACTTTGGGAACGTCTACCTACATGGCTGTTATTCCCAATGCTCCGACTCCATCGGACGGCAGCTGTACCGACAATCAGAATGCTATCTATTATAAACAGACCGAAGATGGCAGTTCTTATACTCTCTCTTTCTGTTTGGGTAGTGTCACCGGCATTATGGCCTCCGGGCCTAAGTGTCTGACTCCAAATGGGGTAGGGGATTTATATTGCGGCCCTTCTTGTTTGGCTAATCCGGAAACTTGTTCTTGGCAGAATGTCGGGTCAGCTGGCTTTTCGGCTGGGTCGGTTAATTATCTTTCTTTGTCAGTGTATGATGGTACGCCATATTTAGCTTATCAGGATGCTGGGAACTCATATAAAGCTTCGGTGATGAAATATAACGGGTCGGCTTGGGAGTATGTCGGGTCAGCCGGTTTTTCTGCCGGTTCAGTTGGCAGTATAGTGTTGAAAGTCTATAACGGCGTGCCTTATGTCTCCTATGCCGATGGTGCTAATTCTAATAAGGCTTCAGTGATGAAATTCAACGGTTCGGCTTGGGAATATGTCGGGTCGGCTGGATTCTCTAGCGGTTCGGTAGAAAATCCAGATATGGATATTTATGACGGCGTACCTTATGTCGGTTATAAGAGTAATGGAGATGGGGGTAAGGCTGTTGTCATGAAATATAATGGTTCATCCTGGGAAAATGTCAGGTCAGCTGGATTTTCTCCTGGAACTGTCAGTTATTTTGCTTTGGCTTTCTTAAATAACGAGCTATATGCAACTTTTGCGGACGGTTCTAACTCCGACAAAATAAGAGTGATGAAGTATGACGGTTCGGCTTGGGGAGACTTTGGATCCCAAGGATTTTCTATCTCATCCGTAGCTTATCCGCGTTTGTCCTGGCATAATAATCAGGTTTATGCGACCTATCAGGATTATGGCTATAGCCGTTTGGCTACGGTTAAGAAGTATAACGGCTCAACTTGGGAATATGTCGATCCGAGTAATTCTTTCTTTAATTCCAGCTATCCGATAAGGCTGTTTTCTTATGATGATAACTTTTATGCTGCTTGGCCGGATAGGAGTAATTCTAATAAAGCTAATCTGTCCAAACTTAACGGTTCTGTCTGGGATCCTTTTGGAGCTAGTAACTTCTCAGCTGGAGGTGCTGGCAGTTTAAATTTGTTTATCCAAAATGATACTATCTACGTCGGCTATCAGGATCAGGCTAATTCCAGCAAGGCGACAGTGATGAAGTTCGATAGGTAGGGGATATTAATACTCGAAATTCTTTTTAGGATTAAATATTGACAAAAAAATGTATCTATGGTACATTTTTTTGTGGTCAAAATCGTATGTTGAACCTTAAAATAAGAAAATAATGTCAAAGCTCAAGAACATTTATTGGCGTCCTGACTTAAAAAAGAATGATCGCGGCGAAATGTATGCCAACATCCATATTCTGGTTGGCTATAATCAGGGCAGTATAAGCGATTTACAAAAAATGGCTGATGAAGTTCGCCAGACCTTTCCCCAGGCAACCTATGAAGACATTTGCGCCGGGAAAGTAACCTCGTCAGAACGTGTCAAAGGGTTTACGATTGTTACCTGGAGTGCCTATATTCCTAAAGGTGATTATCTTGGCTGGACCCAATTCCATGATGGAAAAATGGAGTATTGTTGGTAGTATTAAATTATTTTGAAAAACCCTAGACAAAGCAGTCTGGGGTTTTTAATTTTTTCAGTTTTTTTGTTATTTATTGACAAAACATTATATTTATGATATACTTATTTTAGTTATTTAAAACCCCAAAAATTAAAAAGCCATGGATAGTCCAAGATTTACACTCCACCATTTGATTGGAGAAAGAGAAAGAGCAGAAAAAGGCGCTAATATGGGAAATCCTAAGAGAGCGGCTGATCATGAAAGATACAAGAAGGAAGTTGATGACTTCTTACAATTACATCCGGAGCTGAAAGGCGAAGTAGAAAAGATTGAAGATCATTTTTATAAGGAATTGTACGAAAAATAGGTTTATCTTGTGAAGATAATAATGCTAATATCCACGCCCTGAAATTAAAAAATTTCAGGGTTTTTTATTTGTCTGAATTGTTTGGCTTTATCATGAAAAAATGGTATACTTAAAGAGTAAAAAATCTCTATCTTTAATATTAAAAACCTTGGTTGGCGGCCAAGATCAATGTTATATGAGAAAATATTTCCAATCATTATTTGTAGCGATTATTATGCTACTGCCTTTTCAGCCAGCTGCAGCTGCGACTGATGCTAAGATTATCAATGTCGGCGCTTTTGAGAATTATCCTCTGATCTTCAAGGATGTCGACGGAATCATCAAGGGTGTTTATGTCGATGTCTTGACTGAAATCGGCAAGGAAGAAAATATCAACTTTAGGTATGTGTTCGGTTCTTGGACTGACGGCCTGAACCGTATCAAATCAGGTGAGGTAGACATGCTGACCAGTGTGGCTCGCACTGAAGAACGAACAGAATTCATGGATTATACCAAAAATCCGATCATGACTGTCTGGGGCGAGCTTTATGTCCCGGAATGGTCTAGGGTTGATAGTATCTTGCAGGTTTCTGATAAGAAGGTCGGTATAATGACCGGGGATATTAATGCCAAGAATTTTCAGGAATTAGTGTCGAAATTTAATATTTCTTGTCAGTTCGTGGAATTCCCAAATTATAATGATGTTTTTAAGGCGGTGTCTGAAAACAAAGTTGATGCCGGGATAGCTGGAATTACTTTCGGTAATGCTAATAAGAATAAATATGGCTTGAAATCATCTGGAGTGGTCTTTAATCCTTTAGATTTATACTTTACGACTGCGAAGGGTAAGAACCAGGATTTGATTTTAGTCCTGGACAAATATTTTTCTGATTGGAGGATAGAGAAAGATTCATTCTTGAGCCAGGTTAAGGAGAGATGGATGAACGTTTCTTTAAATGTTGATAGACCCACCCCTCCAGTCTGGCCATATATCGCTCTGGGTATATTAGGTTTTATTACTTTGGTAGTCATCATTTTTATGATCTTACTTAGTTTAAGGCTTAAGTCTCAATCAAGGCAATTGAAGAAGATAAATTCGTTGGTATCGGACAAGAAAAATAATAATGTTAAGCTTTAGTCTTTATGTTTGAAGGATTCAAGAAATTTATTTTGCGGGGTAGTGTGGTTGACCTAGCAGTCGGCGTAGTCGTTGGCGCCGCCTTTACCGCTTTGGTTAACTCCTTGGTGGCCAACTTATTTACACCATTGATCGGAGCGATAGCCAAAGTGCCTGATTTTGCTAATTGGTCTTTTGTAATTAATGATAGCCGTTTCATGATCGGCAGCTTTATCAATAGCCTGATATCTTTCTTGATAGTAGTGACCGCTATTTATTTCTTCGTGATCGTGCCCCTTAATGCCTTGATGGCTCGCGTCAAGAAAGAAGCTCCGGCGGAAATTATCAATAAGCAATGCTCGGAATGTTGTAGCGAGATTCCAGTCCGGGCTAAGCGTTGCCCCTTCTGTACCAGTCAATTGGATGGGATAGAATAGATAGAAAAGATAAAAAGCACCTCTTGAGGTGCTTTTTTGTTTTTTGTTTTCTAACAGTTTTTGACTACCGGGTCACAGACCATGACAGCTCCCATGCCAGCTAGAACTTCGATGGTCTCCGGGCTAGCCTTAAAATTGTTCAGGACTCCGGAGAAATCGCGGTTAGTGGCAATGGTGTAGGCAGTAGCCAATCCCCAAAGCATGAAGACTTCAATAGCTTCTTTTTCGGTTTTCAAGCGCTTAGTCTTAGGAACGAAATATCTTTTAGTCGATTCGGAGTGATAGAAGCTGATTTGGTTAGATGTTTTGTAATCCCAGACATTAGTTATCAGCTCTATCTCGTGATGAGGGAAGTCGGGAATTTGGTTTAGGAAATCATGTTTCCGATAGAAATCATCCGGGTCCATCTTTAATTCATTAATAGATTCTGCTTTATGGATCTGGGCTATAAAAGTGAAGAATTTGTCTTCCTTTCCATTACTGGCTTTGACATAAATTTCTACGTTTATCATATCTTGTATGTTGTTAAGGTTCTGATGGGTATTACGATATTCTTTAAGTTTTGTCAATTAAATTGGTTATTTTTATTATTGACAAAAAAGCTATATCATATTATATTAATTTGAATCAGTTCATTTTAAAAACCTTTAAAACATGGATAGAAAAAAGCAAATTGATCTTTGGGTGGCCGAATTAAGAAAAACCTTTAGAGTTCGTTCGATTGATTATCAGCTCATGGAAAAGCTCTTTAATGAGAGGCAATATGCCAAGATGATTTCTGAGATGAAGAATCATATGGGGATTGTTTGCCAGATATCACTGAAATGTATCACTTCGCCGCCGGTAATCAAGTCAAAATATGTTCCGGCTTGGTCGAAAATACCCGAAATTTTTCCGCCCTATGGCAGTCAGGCTCAACAGAATACAAAGGTTGTGATATTCTTTTACAAAGAAGAGATGAGATCTTATCACCATTTTATGGTTATGATGTCTCATGAATTATCCCATATCATTCTTTATAGCTTGAATCATCGATTGAAAATGAGTGAGGAGGCTACTGATATCCTGGCTATGATCATGGGTTTTGGCCATTCTTATGAATTAGGGCATACTACTTTTAATTATCGGTTTGGGTATAGTACTTGTGGTTACTTGTCTTTTGAAGAAATGATTTATGCCTTGTCATTGATCGAGAAGGGTTAGAGTTAAAATTATCAAACAAAAAAACACCAGTCTTTAAACTGGTGTTTTTTCTTGCTTATTTCTGGCAACCGCACTCTGGAGTGCAGTCACATTCCGGTTCGCAATGGCAATCTGGAGCGCAATCGCTCTGGCATTCGCATTCTGGAGTGCAATGACACTCTGGTTCACAGCCGCAGCTGCAAGCATTCTTTTGTTCTTCAGACATATTGTTGTCGTTAGTTAATTAATTAAATTTTAATTTGAAAGTTTTAAAAATATCCAGGGCAGCTATCTTCTCGGGTGATGTTTTTTGGGGGTCATAATTGATTTCGAAAGTCTGTGGCAGCTTGAAGCTTACTGTTTCAACTCCAGGGACCTTTTTGACCTCATCGATTATGAGCGGGGCATGGCCCGGGCAGGGGATTTGGACGTCGATATTGACTGTTGATGACTGGATGGCTATGTTCTTGGCTTGTTTGTCTGACTGGTTGGCCGACATCGGTATGATGATATAGGCGACTAGGACGTTGGTAATGATAGTAGTGGCATACAGGGTTAGCAGATATTTCTTTTTTTCTTTGATCTGCGATATTCGGCAGCAATTGTTCTTTTTCAAGTAAAGGAAGGCAGCTAGGGTAGCAAAGAAGAAGGAAATTAGGGTTAGAAACAGGAAAAAGTAGGGAATTAGCAGAAATCTTTTGGCAATCGTGGCGCCGAATGTTGCTCCGATTAGAGACAAGACGAAGAAGCTTATACAAAAGATATGGGGGATCAGGCCATAGACTAGGCCGGACCATAAGCCTTTCGGTTGATGCTTGTTCGGTTGGCAGCAATTTTCCATATTCTTTATTTATTGAATAGATTGGTAACTTTCAGGATCTCATCAGTCATCTCTTGTTTCTTTTTGGCGCTGCCAGAATCCATAGCTTGGCGGAAACAGGTATTGAGATGGTTTTCCATCAGCATCTCGTGGGCTGAACGCAAAAGGCCAATAACGGCCAGATTCTGCTGCATGATGTCGATGCAGTAGCGGTTGTCTCCAGACATCTCAATTAGCTTAGCTATCAAGGATTGGGCCTTCTTGAAATTTATTAAGGTCTTTTCTTTTTGGGTTTTCATAATATTTTATGTTAATACCCATACCTGGGGTATAGGTATATGATAGCTTTGCTCCGCTTCTTTGTCAAGGGTGTTATTCGGTTATATTTATTGGTATTGACAAATTATGATATAAATGGTATCATGGGAATCAATTAATCGTTGTTTCTAAATCAAATCGGAGGTTCTAAAATGGCAGAATCATTAGAAGACCAGGCTTCGGTCTATAAAGCTGAGCCATATCGTTTAGGAGCCATGAGCTCCTTGGGTAATGCTTCACACATGCTGCTCCGGCAATTCAAATTTCCTGATATTTGTTCTGTGTCCTTGGATGTGTTGTTGGTGGAAGATTCTGATCGCTGTCTGGAACATCGACCCGAAAAGACCCAGATGTGCCTCAAAAAACACGTTGGCGGTTCAGATTCTATAATGGAATACTGGCTCAGAAATTCATCAGATGAACAAATCATGGATTTTTTGCTGGATATCCTGGAGGCTGACAGGAAAATTACTTGGACTGGTTACCGGGTGATGGGATCGGTCGGAGGTAGCGGCCATAATATCTGGACTTTCCAGTTATTTGCCAAACATCCTAAATCCAATACTGAGGTTTATACCGGTGACAGGGCGCCGAATGTCTTACCTGGAAAAAGATGGTAAAATTAAAAAAACAATGGCTGGAAGATTAAATCTTCCAGCTTTTTTTTAATTTTTGACAAAATATGATAGTGTTACTATAATATAAGTACAATTGAATAGTCGATTTATTAAGAGCGCAGCGAGGGAACTAGCCCGATGACCTGCCAGCAACCCTGAAAGAAATAGACAACTTTCGGAAGGTGCTAATTCTAGCCCGAAATTAGGGAAAGATGAAGGTCGATTTTTTATTTCTCAAAATAAAAAGATTCTTTTCCAGCATTTCGGAAGAGGGTCTTTTTTATTAACTAAATCTAATATTATGTTAAAAACAGCTGAAAGCGTGTCGCCTAAGCATCCCGACAAGATCTGTGACCAGATCAGCGATGCTATTTTAGATGCTTGCCTAGCTCAAGATCCGGAAAGCCGGGTGGCTATTGAAACGATGGGTGGCCATAATCTGATTACCATCACAGGAGAATTGACTACTAATGCCAATATCGATATTCCGGCCATAGCTGAGCGGATAATTGGAACGGGCTATGAAATTAGGGTTAATATCATCAAACAAAGCCGGGAGATAGCCCAGGGAGTTGATAATGGCGGGGCTGGAGACCAAGGAATCATGGTTGGTTACGCCTGTAATGACAATGAAGCGATGATTCCTCATGAAATCTATCTAGCCCGAGATATTTGCCAGTTCATCTATGATCGTTATCCTCAGGATGGCAAGACTCAAATTACTTTGTCGGATGACAATACCATTAAAACGATAGTTGCCAGCTTTTGTGGGGTTTCTGGCGCTGAATTGAGAGGATTGATAGCTGAGTGGTGGAGAGGATTTATTGGCAACCAAGAAGCTGCTATTGATTTCGAGATTCTGGCTAATCCGGCTGGGGACTGGAATCAAGGCGGATTTGAAGCGGATACAGGTTTGACAGGAAGGAAGCTGGCAGTTGATAATTATGGACCCCAGATTCCGATCGGTGGCGGAGCTTTTTCCGGAAAGGATTCGACTAAGGTGGATCGGTCCGGGGCTTATATGGCTAGGCGGGTGGCAGTTGATCTATTAAGAGAAAATAACTTCAGAGAGGTGACTGTCAAGATTGCCTATGCTATCGGCCAGAGCAATCCGGTTATGGCCACTTTCATGGCTCTAGCTAAAGATGGCCAAGAAGTGGTGGAGGGAGAGATTGAGGGAGGGAAGTATGATTTGACCCCTTGCGGTTTAATTGATTATTTAGGCCTTAAAAGCCCTAAATTCGAGGAAACTGCCCGTTGGGGAGCTTTTGGCCATGGCTTTGAGTGGGATAATTAATCGTAGCTGTACAAAAAATTGTTACACCATTGTTTATTCTTTGAGGGCGGTTTTTGTGGGCTTAGCTTTGTTGACTATTTGTATTCGTTTTAGGTTTGGTGTATAATCTATTTAGTTTTATATTAACTAATCTAAAATATGAAGTCCAAAAAAGCGTTTACTCTCATCGAGCTCTTGGTGGTTATCGCCATCATCGGTATCTTGGCGACTATTGCCGTCATTTCTCTGTATAATACTCGAGCTAAGGCCCGAGATGCCAAGCGGGTGGCTGATATCAAGCAGGTCCAGACCGCTCTCGAGTTATTCTTCAACGATATGGACCGTTATCCGACTGCAGCCGAATTCAATTCCGGAACCTTAGCCAGCGGTGACAAGACCTATATGATGAATATCCCCTCTGCAGCTATGCCAGCTGACGGTACTTGTGACAATACCACTAACCAATTCACTTATTCAGTTGATTCTACCGGTGGCAAATACTATCTATCTTATTGTATCGGCGGCAAGACCGGTGATCTGGAAGGCGGTTCGAAATGCGCCACTCAAGACGGAATTTATGAGGGTGCTTGCGATGCTGTAGCCCACAATGCTTTGAGATTGGCTGATATCAAAACGATTGAGGATGCTCTAAATGCTATGGAAAGTGCCAATGGCTATTATTTTATGCCTCCAAGTAGCGGTACTACTTACTTCAATTATGTTTATGGCCAATCCCTATATAGCGGTTCATTGCGTAAAACTAACTGTTCGACAGTAACCAGTCAGCCTGGCGATACGTCAAATTCTAGATATGGAGTTTCCACTCCTTGTCCGACTCAGAGTAATTGGTGTATCAAGCTGGGGGCTGATCCTGGTTCATGGGATGGTAGTGGAACTAGCGGTACGGACTGTGATAGCGGTACAGTTTATTTGAGAAATATCCCCTTAAATAATTATATCACTACCGGAACCTGGACTACAGGATGGTTGCCGTATCAGTTTACAGCTATCAACAATTTCCGAGGAACTGATGATTATTTGCGGGTTGAATATCGCTTGGAAGGTTCGGCTAAGAGAAGCAGTGATCATTTCGTGAATGGAGTAGCGGCTGATTGTCGTTTTGACGGTGACAATTTTGATGATAGTAATATTACTTGTAATTAATTTGTTTCTTTGTAAATTGTCTCTAAAACCCTTATCGGGATATTAGTAATCGTCTGATCTGGCCATTTTTTCCGTTAATATCGGATTGGCCAGTGTTTGGCGGTTAAGGGCTATCACTAGCCTCGTTGGATTTAATTAATATCCAGTGGATCTCCGCTGGATATCTTGGAGATGATTTATTTGAATATATAGAAAGCGGTTTTTATTAAAAGCCGCTTTTTTTATTAATTAAAATGTTGTATAATGTATTAGATAATAAAAAAATAATAATATGAAGTCCAAAAAAGCGTTTACTCTCATCGAGCTCTTGGTGGTTATTGCCATTATCGGTATCTTGGCGACTATTGCCGTTATTTCTCTGTATAATACTCGAGCTAAGGCCCGAGATGCCAAGCGGGTGGCTGATATCAAGCAGGTCCAGACCGCTCTCGAGTTATTCTTCAACGATATGGACCGTTATCCGACTGCAGCCGAATTCAATTCCGGAACCTTAGCCAGCGGTGACAAGACCTATATGATGAATATCCCCTCTGCAGCTATGCCAGCTGACGGTACTTGTGACAATACCACTAACCAATTCACTTATTCAGTTGATTCTACCGGTGGCAAATACTATCTATCTTATTGTATCGGCGGCAAGACCGGTGATCTGGAAGGCGGTTCGAAATGCGCCACTCAAGACGGAATTTATGAGGGTGCTTGCGATGCTGTAGCCCACAATGCTTTGAGATTGGCTGATATCAAAACGATTGAGGATGCTATGCAGGCGATGTATAGCGCTAATGGTTATTATTTTGTGAATCCAGGGTCTAGCGTAAGCTACCTCAAATATTACGGCGAATCTTTGTATAACGGTTCCAACCGTGGCAGCACTAACTGTTCGACAGTAACCAGTCAGCCTGGCGATACGTCAAATTCCAGATATGGCGTTTCTACTCCTTGCTCCTCAACGAGCAATTGGTGTATCAAGCTCGGGGCAGATATTGGCGATTGGAATAGTACTAGCGGTACGGCCTGTGATAGCGGTACGGTTTATCTGCGGAACATTCCTCTGAATAACTATATCACTACCGGAACTTGGACTACGGGGTGGTTGCCTTACAAGTTTTTAGTTATTCATAATTTCCGAGGAACTGATGATTATTTCCGGATCAGTTATCGACTAGAAGGTTCATCCAGGACTAGCAGCGACCATTTCGTTAATGGCGTAAAGTCTGATTGCCATTGGGATATCAATAGCTCAGATGAACAGGTCGTTTGCAATTAATTTGATTTTTATTAACTATTCTAAAATATGAAGTCCAAAAAAGCGTTTACTCTCATCGAGCTCTTGGTGGTTATCGCTATTATTGGTATCTTGGCGACGATTGCGGTCATTTCTTTGTATGCAGCTCGAGCTAAGGCCCGAGATGCCAAGCGAGTGGCTGACATCAAACAGGTCCAGACCGCCTTGGAAATGTTCTTTAACGACCAGGACCGTTATCCGACTATCGCTGAATTTGAAGCCGGTTCTATAGTGGTGGGCGACAAGACTTATATGTTGAATATTCCAGTGGCTCCGACTCCGGCTGACGGAACCTGTGATAATACTACCAATCAATTCATCTATACTACCAACAGTACTGGCAACACTTATTCTATCTCTTATTGTATCGGCAGCAACATGGGAGAATTGGCCGCAGGACAGAAATGCGCTCTTCCGGACGGAGTGAAAGATGGCGCTTGCGGTTTGAATCCAGTCCAAACTAGGAACGCCCAGAGATTGGCGGATATCCAAGCTATTGAAAGTGCTATGCAGTCGATGTATAGCGCTAATGGCTACTATTTCAAAACAACCGGTACCTTCGATTATGCTGGTAATTTTTTGTATAATAATGTTGCCAGCGGCGGAATCTGTGCCCGGACTACTTGTCCGGCCCAGAGTAATTGGTGCATCAAGCTCGGAACAGATATTGGTCAGAGCTATGGCACAGCTTGTGATAGCGGTACGGTCTATTTGCGTAATATTCCTCTAAATAATTATTTGCCTTATGGTAGCAATACAGCCGGAATTCTGAATTACAGCATGTATATCGTTAATAATTATAACGGCACCAGTGATTATTTCCGTATGGTTTATCGCCTGGAGGGTTCTTCGACTAAATCTAGCGATCATTTCGTAAATGGAGTGAAGGTTAGCGACTCCCCATTTTAATTTTTAGTATGTTCAATCAGATTATCAGTCTAGATAATGTCCGGAAGGCTTATTTGAAGATAGTTGAGCAATTCGCTGTCGATCGGAAGAATTTCAAGTACCATGGCTTGGATAATCTGCTGTTACGGGATTATGATTTGAATTCCAGGGGATTGATAAAGCAAGTCCAGCTGGAATTGAAGGAAAAGAGGGAAATCGAGCCAGCTTTGTCTTTGAGAATTCCAAAAAAGAGCAATCCAGAAAAATTCCGTGAGATTTTTATTTATAATCTCAAGGAGCGGGTCAAGGCCCAGGCTATTTGCCAGGTCTTGTTGCCGGAATTTGATAGCCGCTTGTCCGATCGGCTCTTTTCTTATCGTCCCGGCAAGCCGCCTTATTTGGCGGCTAAGAATTTCGCCCATCGGTATCGACGGCATTTTACAACCGACCATGCCTTGGTTCTGGACCTGGAGAATTATTCCGACTTGATCGACAAGGATATTTTGTTTAATAGATTGAAAACAATATTCGATGACCGCGATATTTTAGACTTGCTCCGTTTATTCATATTCAATCGAGTTTATCGGGAGGGGGAGATAAGCAGCCCGGACAAAGGCTTGGTCCAAGGCGTGCCGCTTATCGCTCTGTTTGCTAATTTTTATCTAAGCGATTTGGATTTCAAATATCAGGTTCAGGTGCCTTTCTATATCCGGGTGGGAGACGATATCGCTCTTTTGGACCGAGACAAGGCTAAGCTG
This sequence comes from uncultured Gammaproteobacteria bacterium, assembly GCA_964639785.1. Classification (GTDB taxonomy): domain Bacteria; phylum Patescibacteriota; class Patescibacteriia; order Patescibacteriales; family UBA12465; genus CG1-02-41-21. The sequence continues at coordinate 534,461 of CAZXEE010000001.1, read as the reverse complement.
GAGCGGATCAAATCCGATTTTATCAACGACTTGCAGTCTAAAAAATTAACCGTCAATGAACGCAAGCTTTTCCTTGGTCTGGCTACAGACGATTTTTCTTTTTTAGGATACCGGTTCGGAAAGGGACTGATTAGCCTAGAGAATTCTTTCGTGCAGAAGACGGAGTTAGCTTGGAAAAGGATCCTAACCTATAAGCATCTAAGCGATAACCAGAAGGATAGATTGCTTGTAAAGATTATGGCTGACGCGAAGAGCAATTATAACTACCAGTTCCAGAAAATAATCAGGGATAAGCCGCAAGTCAATGATGTCGACCAGGTCAAACGGCTTTCCGAGAGCTTTTTCAAGATCATGACCAGATTTTTCTATGAGCGCTATTCGCCTCGGAACCGCCGCTTGTTGGAAGACAGGCTGAAGCCTTTCGGAATCGAATCGCTTTATAATACCTATAAGAAATTTCATTATGAACGGGATTAAAGAACAGGTCAGGTTGATCCGCCAAGTTAAGAATATCCGCAGCCAATACCAGAAGGTGCGTCTTTCTGGTTTTCATTATCGTTTCTTAGGGAGATTCTTTTGGAAGCACCGCTGGTTTGTTTTGACTCTGATTATCTTGCTTTTGTCCCAAGGGTTGTTGGAGGCGCTTTTGATAATCTTTAGTCGTAACCAATTATCTGCCAGCCAGAGCTTGATGCTGGCTCCTTTTTTCTGGCAATTTCTAGCCATCTTCTTAGTCTTCTTTTTCCTTAATTCTTTTTTCTCGATCCGCCAAGAGAGGACTCTGGGAGTCTGGTTGGCTAACAGCATCAGACGTCGCTTATTCAAATCCTTTATTGATCGGCCGCTGGATCGAATGACCCAAGATAAGAAAGCGGAGCTTATCGCTAAGATAGCTTATCAGCTGCCATTGGTCTCTATGGGCCTGACCAATTCTTTGTTCGGGATTACGCGTTGGCTGATCTATATCGTTGTCGCTTCCTTGATCGCTTTCTGGGGCGGTTTGAATTGGCTGCCTATTATGCTGGTAATGTTAGTTCTATCATTTGTAGTCGGAGTGGCCGCCTATTTCGTGGCTCGCCGTTATATCTCGCAGGAGGTGACCTATTATTCCCAGATAATCAAGGAGGTCGATATTAATACGACGGAGAAATATTTTCTAAAGAATTTCAGCCAGGAAGGTGCGGTCACCAAGCGTTTTGATAGTCTGGTTGATTTCGATTCTTTTTTCAGGGTGCGGCGTGATATATGGATGAAGATGGGTTTCAAGGTGGTCTTTGCCGTCTTGATTGTGGTGGCTGTCATGACTCACTTTTTTTCCCAAGACTTGTTTCCGTTGATTAATCTGGCCGGACCGGAAAAGAAATTCCTTTTCTTGTTCCTGATGATTTATTTCTCTCGCGGTTTGAATGAAGGCCTGAAGATCGGCTTGTATGCTTTCCCAGCCCGTTTGGGTTTGTATCTGACAGTTATGAAACCTAGCGCCATTTCTCGCCGGCGGGATGTCTTGGATCTTTCTCGAGAGATATCATTTTATAGTCGCAAGACTAAGCTTTTCCAGACCGGTCCTTATCAGCGGCGGATTAACTTTACCTTTGCCCGAGGCGGCCGTTATCTGTTCTATGGTCCGGCTAATTCCGGAAAAAGCGCTTTGGCTAAATTGTTTTTCGGGCAAGAAGCTTACAACGCCAAAGCCTGGAAGATCAAATTGGATGGCCGGCGTTTGGATTATGCGGCCTGGCAGAAATTCGGCCGAGGCCTCTGCTTCTTTGATCCTAATTTCCGTTCCCACAAGACTATCATGGAGTTTATTTTGGGAAATGAAAGCGGGGAAGATGATTTCCAAGATTTGGAGCGAGCCCTTCAGGTCTTGTCTGAAAACAAGCAGATAGCCTTGATGCTTTCGGTTAACGGTAATTATAATTCGACGGCTGGATCGCTTCTGGATAATCCTTCAACCGCTTTTGCTCTTTGGACTATCTATGCCTTGGTTAATGAACCGGCTTTGATTATGATTGATAATTTCTGGTTGGACTTGGATTATTCGGAGGTCAAGGAAATGCTGCAGCTTTTAGAGCGGAAATTACCTCGTAGCACGCTGGTAGTCTTTTCTAGGAGGGATAATGGACAATTAAACTATCAACAAAAATATGACTTATCGGAAAGTCTCTCAAAAGAAATCTAATTCTCTTAAGAGAATCTGGGGATTAATAATCTCTCTGGCTTTTTTAGTTTTGGTTATCGTTTTTCTGCTGGTCTTTTTCAAGCTGTTCAAAGAGCCCAATCAGACTCCAAGAGTGATGCCAGCCAAGATCCTGAATATCTCCGAGTCTTTTTCGGGAGAGGTTTATCTGAACGACCAGCTGGGCGGGACGCTTTTTTCCGACCAGATAATAGCGGCTATCGATGGTTCTAAGAAGAGCTTGGAGATAGCGGTCTATTCCATGGATAATACTAGCATCAGAGACGCAGTCTATCGGGCCGCTAAAAGGGGAGTGAAAGCTTCGTTGATATTCAGCGATAAGCAGAAGAAAGGGCATGATGCTATTTTTAAAGATCTTCCGAAAAATGTCAGCCGCTTGGACATATCTTCTGATATCGGCTACATGCATCACAAATTCTTGTTAGTGGACCGGGGTGAAGCGGGAGCCAAGCTCTTTTTCGGTTCATATAATTTTACTTACCTGCAGGAGAAGTATGATCCGAGTTTCTTGCTGGAGACTGCCCGTCCGGAAATAATCGAAGTCTTCGGAGAGGAATTTGATCGTCTGGCCGCTTCGCAGCACGGAACCATGAAATTGGATAAAGGCTATAATCCTTTTGCGGCCTTGATTAAGTATCCGGAGGGTTTCTTGGAAATCTGGTTTTCTCCCCAGAGGACTGATGCCAGTTTAAAGCAGCGGATGATAGACCTGGTTAGGGAATCGAAGTCCAATATCAAGATAATGATCTGGAATTTTACCGATAATGTCCTGGCGAGCGAATTGGCAGCCGCGGCTTCGCGGGAGGTGGTCAGTATCATAACCGATGATGTCAATTATTCCGTTCCAGAATCGGCTTTCAATCTGCTTTCAGTGGAAAAGACGAAGCATCATTTGTCCAATTTGACGATTTTGACTGATGTTAAACGGAATAATGAATTGCGGAACCGTTTTCAGATCAATGACCTTAATTCTTTCTTGCACCATCATCTATTATTGGTTGATGACCGGATAGCAGTCTTTGGGACGAATAATTGGAGTGCTGGAGGGTTTTACAAGAATGATGAATCGATCATGGTTTCTGATATCCCCAGCATCGTTTTCAGCTTCAAATCTTCTTTTGACTCTAATTATCGGGTAAATAAATAGCGATTTTTTGAGAAAATCGCTATTTTTCAATTTAGCTTGATTTTTATTGTGTTATTTTGGCCAAAAAGGTATAATATTGGTATTAATAATATCATTTCTCAAGGATGGCGTTACCGCTTATCAGTTAATGAGGAAGAAGGGATTAGGCATTACTAATAGTAATCTAGATAAGCTGCCGGTTGGAATATTAAAGTAATATACTTAAAAGCCTGGTATCAACCAGGCTTTTTTGTTTGTTAGCGTGGTGCTATAATCATATTAGCTTATGATGAATTCAATTATTTACAACTCATTGGTTTTTTTAGGGATCACCAATCTGGTTTCGTTTCTAGTTATGTTTTGGGACAAGCGGATGTCTCAGTTAGGGAAGAGACGGATTAGCGAAAAAGCTTTGTTTTTTCTGGCTCTGTTTTTTGGCGGATTAGGAATCTATTTTGGCATGTTCATTTTCCGACACAAGACGCAAAAATGGTATTTTGTGGTTGGAATCCCTTTGATTATCGCTCTCAATATATATCTGGCTATTCGCTGGGTGGTCTTTTATTTGGCCTCTTGACAATAATGTTAGAAAGATATAACATTATATTATGTTAATTAATTCTAACAAAAAAGTATGAGTATTAAAAAGTATCGTTTGATTAAAATGGCTATTGTTGTAGTTTCGGCTATGATTTACAGCCAGATGTTCATCTATAAGAATTATATCATCCCGATCGCCTTGATGGTGGTTAGCGCTCTAGTCTTGATGTATTTGCGCCGGAAGGTGACTGGCGTCTTGGCTGATGAGAGGGATTATGCTACTGGCGGTAAAGCGGCGCTTTTAGCCATCCAAATCTATTCTTGGGTCGCTGCTATCTCAATGTTTGTCTTGTACGCTTTCCGTGATACTAATCCGGCTTATGAGCCAATTGCTATGACCTTGGCTTTTTCAACCTGTATCCTCCTGCTGCTTTATAGCGTCATTTTTCGTTATCACAACAAGATAAAATTAGGTGACAAAAAATTGATCTATACCGTGATCGTCTTCATCCTGTTCTTGGTTATGGCTGTTGTCAGCCTGCGCTTATTCTCTGGCGAGGATAATTGGGTTTGTTCCGACGGTGAGTGGCAGAAGCATGGCAATCCTTCTTTTGCGGCGCCGACAACAGAGTGCTTGAAATAATTATATGCAGAACAAGATTAAGGATCTGAGGACTAAATTGAATATTACGCAGGAAGAGTTGGCTAGCCGATCCGGTGTCAGGCGGGAAACGATAGTCTTTCTGGAACAAGGGAAGTATAATCCGTCTCTGAAGCTGGCTCATGATGTAGCTATGGCGCTTGAAACTTCCATCGACCAATTATTTATTTTCGAAGAATAGAAATGACTATAAAAAACTAGATTTTTTTAATCTAGTTTTTTGTTTGCGGAAATGATAAAATAGATTGATAGAAAAAATAATAATGATTAAAAATATGCTCAAGTCTTCTATCAAGGTTCCCAACCTTTTACTTTGTTCCATTGTCATTATTATCGTCTCTTTGTCGGCCTTTATCATTGCCACCGAACATCGGGTCTCGGTTATCAATCAAGCTTTGGCTTCAGAGATCAGCCAATCGGATTATAGCCATATCGCTGCTACCGATGGGTCGGTAAAAGATTTAGAAAATATCATTAATTGTGATTGTGAGAAAACTTTTTCTGGAGAAGAGGAGGTGCTGGTTAGCGGACGGGTGATAGCTATGTTTGTCAGCGGTACTGATTTGGGGATTAAGAATTTAGATCCGAAGGCTGAATATCAACATTTCTATGTGGATGCCGGAGGGAAATATCAGGGTGATATTGACGGTTTAGTTAAAATCAAAGGGCGCCTGATCGGGGTTACTTGTGCTTATGCCAATTCGGTCTTCCATGAATGTGTGCCGGAAATTGAGGCCCAAACGGTTGAAAGCCTCAGATAACTCAGAAATAAGTCAAAATGGCTTATTTTTTTGCGTCTTTTGTAGCTATTGACATATTTTATCTTTCATGATATATTTAAGCTATCAAAACGGAGTTATGAATTTAAAAAAAACGATACAATGAATACAACAACCGAAACAACGATGAGAAAAAACAAAGAAAGTAGATTGTGGCTTTATTATGCAGTTGCCATGGCAATTATTTTATCAGTAGTTTATTTAGTGTCCCAGGCATCTAACGTGCCAATGATGGGATAAACAGAAAAAACCGTTTCAAACCAAATAGAACCCTCAATTAAGAGGGTTTTTTTATTGGATTTATGATATAATAATGGTGGATTATTATAATTATATATTCTTAATATGAATAGGAAAATCGTCTTTATCACCGGTGCTCGCGGTGGAATCGGCCGTGACGCCGCTGTTGCCTTGGCCTCTTTGGGGTATCGGGTGATAGCTACCGTCCATCGGGAGGAATCAGTGGCTGATCTGGAAAATTATGCTCGCGAACAAGGCGTGTCTTTGGAGGTTTTTAAGTTTGATATTACTAGTGAGGTTGATCGACAAAAGATACAAGATCTAGATATCGACATCTTGGTTAATAATGCGGCGATAGGAGAATCCGGATCATTGATCGAGGTGCCAATGGAAAGGATCAGGTCTAATTTTAATACTAATCTTTTCGGCACCTTGGAATTGACTCAGGATGTACTGGCTAAGATGGTTCGAAGGAATTCTGGAAAGGTCATCTTTATCAGTTCTATCGCTGGTCGGATAGCCATGTCTTTTTGGGGACCATATTGTATGACTAAGCATTCCTTATCGGTGGCGGCGGACATCATGAGGCAGGAATTGAAGCAGATCGATTCGAAGGTCAGTATCTCTGTGGTAGAGCCTGGAACTTATCATACCGGTTTCAATCAGAGAGTGATGGCCACGAAATATACTTGGATGAATGAGACTTCTTATTTTTACAAAGTGATTAAGAAGATAAAGCGGCGAGAGGAATTGATCTTCAAGATATTGGAAAGGAAGAGTACTAAGTCTATCGTCAAGAAGATCGTATGGGCCGCAGAATCATCTCAGCCGCGTTTGCGCTATGTCGCTCCTTGGTGGCAGGCTCTATTTGTGTGTGTAGTTAGGATCTTAGGGAAATAATATGGCCGAAGAAAAGAAACGGGTTAATGTCAGTGCGGCGGTTATGCGAAAGGATGGCAAGTTTTTTGTGGCCCAGAGAAGGAGTGACAAGGATTTTGGCGGTTATTGGGAATTTCCGGGAGGAAAATGGGAAGCGGGTGAGACTCCGGAAGAATGTTTGGAAAGGGAATTGCGGGAAGAGTTTGAGATTGAAACGGAAGTCTTGGATTTCTTGTTGGAAAACACCCATGATTATGGTTCGGTAGAGGTCAGGATGATGACTTATAGCGTCAAACATTTGTCTGGTGATTTCAGGTTGTCTGAGCATGATGATGCTAAATGGTTGGAGATATCAGAGTTCGACCAATATGAATTTTGTCCGGCTGATTACCCGATTATTGAACATCTCAAGGCTTTAATCCAGTAATTTTTATCATTTATAAACTAATTTAAAATATATGGCTCGAATCATAGGCCAAGGTTATTCTTTCGATGACGTGCTCATCGTTCCAAAATACAATCGGGTCTTGTCCCGCAAAGACGTATCTTTCAAGACCAAGTTTACCAGGAATCATTATATCGAAATCCCGCTAGTGGTCGCTAATATGGATACGGTTTGCGAGAGCCAGATGGCTATCGCCATCGGCCGTCTGGGCGGCGTGGGGGTCCTCCATCGTTTTTTGGAAATCGATAGCCAGGTGGCTGAAGTCAGAAAAGTTAAAGAACAGGGATTGCTGACTGCAGCAGCTATCGGAGTCAAAGATTATCAAGAGAGGGCTGCGGCTTTAATATCGGCCGGAGCGGATGTCTTGGTTCTTGATGTCGCCCATGGCCATTCTAAATATGTCGGCAAAGCTTTAGATTATCTGAAGACCAATTATCCCGATGTCGATGTTATGGTGGGAAATATCGCCACCAAGGATGCGGCCGAGTATTTTATCAACAAGGGGGCTGATGCGATCAAAGTGGGAATCGGTCCCGGATCGATGTGCATTACCAGAATCATGACTGGAGCCGGTGTGCCTCAGATTACAGCCATCATGGATGCTTACGAAGCTAGCCAAGGGCGTGTCCCGATCTGTGCTGATGGCGGAGTCAAGAACTCTGGCGATATCGTCAAGGCTTTAGGTGCGGGAGCTAACACTATCATGTCCGGTTCGATCTTCTCTGGAACTGATGAGGCTCCGGGGGAATTGATTAACAAGGATGGGAAGCAATTCAAGGAATATCGGGGAATGGCTAGCTTCTCGGCTACTCTTAAGAAAATGACCCTAGACGGAAAAAAGGAAAGCGAGATTGTTAATATTGAAGGCGAGGCTACTTTGACGTCCTATAAGGGATCAGTCGTGCCGATCGTCAAGAAATTATTAGGCGGTGTAGCTAGCGGCATGACTTATATGGGGGCTTCGGACATTGAAAGTATCAGAGGCAAGGCTGACTTTATTTCTATCACTTCATCCGGTATCCATGAGAGCATAGCTCATGGTTTGGATCGATAATCATTAATCATATGTGGGTCATTTATGCTTTGCTTTCCGCCATCTTTGCTGCTGGCGTAGCAATTGTCGGAAAACTGGGGTTGAAAAATCTGGACTCGACCTTGGCGACGACTATCAGGTCTGTCATTATGGCTTTATTTCTGATAATTGTCAGTTGGTCCTTGAAGAAATTTCGTAATTTTGATTTTCATTCCTTGTCTGGCCGCGATTGGCGGCTCATCATATTTGCTGGCATCTTTGGGGCTCTGTCCTGGTTGTTTTATTTCTTTGCTCTCAAGCATGGACCAGCCACTCCAGTAGTAGCTATTGATCGTTTAAGCTTAGTGTTCGTCTTTATCTTCGCTTTGATGTTCTTGGGCGAAGGATTTTCTATTAAGGCTTTGGTTGGAGTCCTGTTGATGGTTGCCGGAGCCATATTGGTTTCGATTAAATAATATAAAAAGATATGTTTAAAAGAAGGATAATAGGAATTATTTTGTCTGTCATCTTTGTCTTCGGGTTGTTTTTGGTGCCTATTTCTTCGATCCAAGCTCAAACTACCGGACGGGATGATTTAGAGTCAGCTCAAGCGGTAGTCTTGAAGATATTAGAAGAGAAGGATCTGACCCGAGAAAATGGCCAGGTGGTAAAGCAGCAAAATTTGGAATTGGGAATAATCTCTGGAGCTTTAAAGGGCCAGAGATATGAATATCATGGAATTTCTGATCTGGATGTGGTTAGTTCTAATATTTATAAGATTAATGACAAGGTGTTGGTCAATTATAGCCGAGGTGACAACGGTGAATATGTCTTTTATATCACTGATTATGTCCGTAGCTCGGCTCTTTTATGGCTCTTGATATTGTTTGTCCTGACAATCATATTAATCGGTGGATTGAAGGGGTTCCGATCATTATTATCTTTGTTATTCAGTTTTTTGATTATCATGAAGGTGCTGGTACCGTTGGTGTTGAAGGGTTATAATCCTCTGATGGTTGGAATTATTATTGCTGTCTTTATCACTCTAGCTATCATCTATGTTACTGATGGCTGGAATCGGAAATCCCACCTGGCTGTTGTCAGTATCTTGTTGTCATTATTATTAACAGCTCTTTTGTCTATCATCTTTTCAGCTTTGACCAGGTTGACTGGCACCGCCCAAGAAGAAGTCACTTATCTTCTGGATGCTACTCATCAGATGGTTAATTTCAAGTCTTTGCTCTTAGCTTCGTTCATTATTGGTACCTTGGGCGTTTTGGATGATATTGCTGTCGGGCAGGTAGAAGCGGTGAAGCAGATCCGTTTGGCCAATCCGAAGCTGAGCGATTTCAAGATATTTAAGATGTCAATGGCTGTGGGCAGATCACATCTGGGTGCTATTATCAACACCTTGTTCTTGGCTTATGCCGGCGCTTCATTTCCCCTAATTCTATTATTCAGCTTGGGCAATGCCCCTTTTATCAGTTTTTCGGATGTAATTAATAATGAGGAGGTAGCAACTGAGGTGGTCCGAACTTTGATTGGCGTTATCGGCTTATGCCTGGCGGTTCCGATTTCTTCTTTGTTGGGGGCGTGGTTTTTGAAAGAGGGTAAAGATTAACGAAAATTCGTTAATATGTTATAATTAACTTGTTAATTATTAATTATCAAATTATGTTTAAAAAAGATGTCATTTTTGGCCTTATTATCGTAGTGATATTGGTTGTTGCCGGATTTTTATTGAATAAATACATTCCGGACAGCTTCAAGTCTTATTTTGTCGGGAACAAAGGAAACAATAATACCACAACCGAAGATCCTTCTTGGAATAGCGTGGCTGGCCGGGGCGAGCTACTGGTCGGGGTTAATATGCCTTACGGTTCCATGGAATTCTTGAATGAACAAGGCGAGCCTGATGGTTTTGATATTGATATTATTAAGGAAATAGCCAATCGTTTAGGATTAAAAGTCAAGATTACTAACTATGAATGGGATAATCTTTTTCCGGCAGTTAAGTCTGGCGAAATTGATGTGGCTATCTCTGGTATCGGTATCACAGTTGAAAGAGGTTCAGAAATGCTCTTTAGCGATCCATATATCAATGCCGGAGCAGCTTTGATAACCAGGAAGGACAATGATAGCATCAAAGGAGCGGGCGACTTGATGGGCAAGAAGATTGGGTCTCAAAGAGACACTACCGGAGTCGACGAAGCTAAGGCTTTGACTGATCCATCATTGGTAACGGCTTATGATGATTACTCTGGCGAAATTATCGGGGATTTAAAGAGCGGTAAGATTGATGCTATTTTATTAGGGTATGAGGCTGTCTCTGGAATCTTAAAGGCTAATCCAGATTTGAAGATGCCTTGTCCTCCGATCAATGAAGGCTTTGTCGGCATTCCGACCAAGTTGGGAAATAAAAGCCTTATGAACAGGATTAATAAAGTTTTGAAGGATATGAAGGCTGATGGAACTACCAAGAAGATTGAGAATAAGTGGTTGGTTATCAGTGAGTAGATTAGAATTTATAAATAAGAACTGTCCAAATCGGGCAGTTCTTTCGTTTCTTTAATTCAGTAGTCTATTATGAAAAACAAGCTAGCTTTTTCAGCCTTAGAAACCTTGACTGCTTTCTTTATAATCGGGCTTTTGGTAGCCATGATTTCTTTGGTTGTTGATCCGCAGCGACGTTTGGCGGAAACTAGAAATTCTAAAAGGTCCTCGGATATCATTCAGATTTCTTCGGCTATTAACCAATATATGCTTGATAACCATGAAGTGCCATTGGGAGTTAATGGTATTCCTCGAATCTTAGGTACAGCCCAGTCGGGATGTGATATTAGTTGTTGGGAAGGAGCTTCATATGGAGTCGGAGCAGCTAGCTGCTTGGATTTAAGGCCTTATTTGGTGCCGAAATATCTATCTGATATTCCGATTGATCCTCAAGCCGGAAATTCAGAAATTACCTATTATGCCGTTTCCAGGGATGGGAATGATCGGATTGTGGTCTATTCTTGTAATTCCGAATTAGGATGGGATATATCCATTACTCAATAATCTTAAACTTATGAAATATGAAATAGCAGTAATCGGTGGCGGACCGGCTGGAATGATGGCTGCCGGTAGAGCGGGGGAGTTGGGAGCTAAGGTGATTCTTTTGGAAAAAAATCAAAAATTAGGTATCAAGCTGCTGGCAACTGGCAGTGGCCGTTCTAACATTACTAATCTGAGCGACAATCGTGCGTTAGCTGCCAGTTTCGGAGTTAACGGCCGTTGGCTTTTGTCGGGCCTGAGCCGTTTTGGTCCAGAGGAATTGATTGATTTTTTTAATTCCCATGGTTTAAAGACCAAGGTTGAAGCCGGGTGTCGAGTTTTTCCTAAAAGCGATTCGGCGCATGATGTGCTCAGGGTCTTGGTTGACTATCTTAAGTCTTCTCAGGTACAGGTTAGGTTAGGAGCGGAGGTAAAAAGATTAGTGGTCAGTGATGATAAGGTTCAGAAATTGGTGCTGGCTGACGGGGAAGAAATCTGGGCTGACAAGTTTATAATTTGTACTGGCGGCAAGTCATATCCTTTGACCGGTTCTACCGGCGAGGCTTATAAATGGCTGAAGCAACTTAGCCATGAAGTGATTCCTCCGCGACCGGCCTTGGCCCCAATCATTACCAAGGATCGTTTTGTCAAAGACTTGGAAGGTCTTAGCCTGCAAGGAGTTGGGATTAATTGTTTTAGAGACGGCAAAAAGATCCATTCCGTTTCCGGTGACTTGATATTTACCGGCAATGGCTTGAGCGGACCGGCGATCTTGAACCTGAGTGAGATTATCGGTCGGGAAGATCCTAGGAGCTTAGAAATCAGGATTGATATCTTTCCGGGTTTAGATTTTTCTCAATTAGACAAGAAACTGCAAACTGACTTTAGCTCTAGTAGCAAAATGATTAAGAATGTACTGGGCGATCTAGTTCCGCCCAAATTGGTCGGCGTCTTGCTGGCTTTGTCCGGCATCAAGCCGGAAAAGAAGCTTAACCTGATCAGTAAGGAAGAACGGCGATCAATGGTGCATCTTTTGAAAGAATTCAAACTGACAGTTTTTGGTTTGGCTGGTTATGACCGAGCCATGATTACTGCCGGCGGAGCTAACATTAAAGAGGTCGATTCACGGACTATGAGGTCTAAAATAGTAGGAAATCTTTACTTGGCCGGGGAAGTTCTAGATTTGAACGGCCCGACTGGAGGTTATAATCTCCAGCTTTGCTGGACTAGCGGCCGCCTAGCCGGGGAGGGCGCGTTTTGATTGATTTATTAATAAGATTTTATTAAAAACCCTTTGTTTTAAAGGGTTTTTTTGTTATTTAACTGCTTACCATTGACAATTGTATTAATTTGTGTTAGGATATAAGTTCTAAGGTCCCTAGTAATTATGCTTCGGACTTTTTAATTCGATAAAATCTTATTTATGGATCTAAGTTTAAGAAAAAAAATCCTTTTGTTGTTGGCCTCAGTTGCTTGGTGTTTTAGTCCTTATATAGCTTTAGCTATTGATAATAGCCAGGATCAGGCTGAGATAACCGCTCTTCCAGCAGTGGTTGAGACGGTAAAGCCTCAGTATGAGGTGGTTTCAACTAGTATTCATCAGATAACTGCTTATACTTCCGAGGTGGCCCAATGTGATGCCTCTCCTTGTATTACAGCCAGTGGATTCAATGTTTGCGCTCATGGCGAAGAAGATGTCGTTGCGGCTAATTTCTTACCTATGGGTACCAAGATCAGGATTCCGGAGCTTTTTGGAGACCGCGTCTTTACCGTCCAGGACCGCATGAACCGTCGTTTTCCGAGCCATGTCGATGTTTGGATGAAGGATAAACGGCAGGCTATCAATTTCGGTACTAAGCCGGCTAAGATTGAAGTCTTGGTTGAAAATAATCAATAATCATTTGGATTTATGAAACAAAAAAGAGGTCTTTTGAGACCTCTTTTTTGGTGTGAAGAAATAGGCAAAGATTTGGAATTCTGCTATAATTTAATTGAGTTTATTAACCATTAAATCTAAAACTATGAAAAAAACTACTACTGGTCCGCAGCAAAAAGGGCTAGCTTTGAAGATTGTCTTCATCCTGGCAGCTTTCGCTTTCTTGGGAATCGCTTTTTTGGTCAATCTCCAGGCCAAGAGAACGATTGATATGAGAAGCAAGGCAAATTGGACTGACAGCGCTCATTTTGATTCTCAAGAAGCTCCAATCGATACCGCCGCTCCGGTGGCCATCGCTAACCCAGCTTCGACTAATTGTATTGCTAAGGGTGGAAATTCTCGGATCGAAACTAAGCCGGATGGTTCCCAATATGGTATCTGTTTTTTTGATGATAATCGCCAATGTGAGGAATGGGCTTTGATGCGGGGTGACTGTCCAGTGGGAGGAAGAAAGGTAACCGGTTACATAACTTCGGCCGCTGTCTTCTGTGCCATTAGCGGCGGAGATTATACTATCACCAAACAATCTACGGCTGTTGACGGTGAAGACGAAGAGGGAACCTGCACTTTCAAAGATGGACAGAAATGCGATGCTGATAAATTCTATGACGGTTCTTGCGGTGCTAATAAGGCGGAATAATTATTGCTATGAAAAAATTTTTAGTTTATTTCTTTAGTTTATTGAGTCTAGTCTTGGTTCTCTGGTTTTGGTGGTATAATTCCGGGTTTTTAATGCTAGGCGATAAATCGGATGTCTTTATCTCCTTAGGACGGTTAACCGGTCTTTTGGCCGTCTATCTCATCTTATGGGAATTGCTCTTGATCGGCCGGCAATCTTGGTTGGAAAGGGTTTTTGGCTTGGATCGTTTGGCTGATTTTCATCACTGGAATGGTTTATTTTGCTGGTTATTCATCATCTTGCATCCGGTTCTTTTGAGCTTGGGATATGGTTTGGCTTCTAATCAAAGCGCTTGGGGACAATTCTTGGATTTTTTACTTAAATGGGATGATTTAATTCCGGCTTTCGTGGGAACCTTGATCTTTGTAATAGCGATAATCTTGTCGGTTATCACTATTAAGAAGCATCTGAAATATGAGTTTTGGTATTTTGTCCATCTGGCAATTTATTTGGCTATCATCATGACCTTCGGCCATCAATTGGAACTTGGATATGACTTGCAAGATCGAATCTTTGCTATCTATTGGTATTTGCTTTATGCCGGCGTTATTATCAGTTTGCTTTATTTCCGTTTCTGGCTCCCGGCTTATAATTTTTACCGTTACCGGTTCCGGGTTTCCCAGGTAGTCAAAGAGAACAAGGATAATGTCTCGATCTATGTATCGGGCCGGAATTTAGAAAAATTTCCTTTTCTGGCTGGCCAGTTTTTCTCACTCCGGTTTCTGAACAAATACTATTATCAATCACATCCTTTTTCCGTGTCTTCGATTCCGGGCCAGAACTATCTGAGATTTACTGTTAAATATCTGGGTGATTTTACTAATAATTTAGAGGACAAGATCCAAGTGGGTAATCCAGTTGTTTTGGAGGGTCCATATGGCTTGTTTATCTCTAAACGGGCTAGGCATGAAAAAGTAGCTTATCTGGCTGGCGGTATTGGGATAACTCCGATCAGGTCATTGATTGAAGAGTCATTGGGGAAAAAGGACGGGATTTTGCTTTTTGCTAATAATACCGAAGAGGATGTCATCTTTAAAGAAGAGTTGGACGATTTGGTGGTTAGAAGTAACAACCGGTTGGAGATGGTTCAGATTTGGCGCGATGGTCAGGGTTGTGAATCGGGCTTTATCGATAAAGAAAAAATCATTCGCTTGATTCCGGATTATTTAGAACGCGATTTTTATATCTGCGGTCCATTGGGTATGAGACGGGCGATTGTGAAGATCTTGAAGCATTTAGGAGTGTCTACGGCCGCTATCCATTTTGAAAAATTTTCTTGGCATTAGTTCTTTAAAATAAACAATCAAATAAGAAAGGAGGTTTTTATGAGCCAAAGGAACATCGAGCTTTCTAGGTCTAAGGACCTGCTTTATTTCCAGGGCCTAGGCTTGGTGGCTGGCATTACGACCGCTAATTTCAAGGTTCCAGAACAGGGCGAATTTTTTTCGTCAGAAGAGTATTTGCTACAACTTTTAGAGGGCGGCTATTTTGTCAGGTCTGATCCGAAGAGATTGGGCAAAATAGTAGTTCTAAATTCCAACCAAAATCGGAATTATTATTCCGATGATGTGATGATTCTTCCGGGCCAGGACAAAGGTTTTTCTCCGGTCATGATTATGGCTGCCGGTGACGATCCGGTGGTGATTATTTCTAATCCCAGATCAGGTTTGATAGCCCTGGTCAATGGCAGTTGGGAAAACATTATCCTGGATTTGGTCCGTTCCACTGTCGTGATGCTCAAGAATCGGTTTGACAATGACAATTCTGAAACTTTAGCCTGGATCTGGTCTGGATTATGCCGCGATTGCTTCCATCCGCGCAAAGACCTGTTCAATTATTTGATGGTCGAGAACAGGAAGATTGATTTGAGGAACAATCTCTCATCCCGATTGATTAGTTTGGGAATAAGAGAGGCTCATATCAATTCCACAAATCTCTGTTCTTGTCATAGTCAGTTTGAGTCTGGGTATTTCTTTCACTCAGAAAGCCGGCTAGGCGACCATGGCCATCCAAACAACTTATTGTTTGTAAAACCGGGCTGATTTGCCAAAAAACCTCTCAAAAAGGGAGGTTTTTTTATTTATGGTATATCGATTTTTTATGTTATAATATTTATATAAATTATGCTTATGGATAAAGTTACTAACCTGCCTCTAGCTACCTATTTCCGGCCTCAAAAATTGGCTGATTTTGTCGGACATGAAAACATCCTGAGTAAATCCGGCTTCCTTTATCTGGCTATCAAGAATGATCGGGTGCCATCCTTGATTTTTTGGGGGCCGCCTGGAACCGGCAAGACTACTTTGGCTTTGATCATTGCCAAAGAAACTCAGGCTGATTTTTTGCAGTTATCAGCGGTTAACAGCGGTGTCAAAGATTTGCGCCAGATCGTTGAGAGAGCAGAGATTAATTCCCGGATGAAGATCAAGACTATCTTGTTTGTTGATGAAATCCATCGTTGGAACAAAGCTCAGCAAGATGCCTTGTTGCCTGAGGTGGAAAATGGCCGCTTGATATTGATCGGGGCTACAACAGAGAACCCTAGCTTTGCCTTGAACTCCGCTTTGCTGTCTCGGGCTAAGGTGGTGGTTTTAGATTCTTTGTTGCCGCAGGACTTGGAGATGATAATCAAGAGTGCTGCCAAGAAACTGAAGGTCAAGGTAAAGGCTGAAGTGGTTTCGGTTATAGCCCGTTATGCCGATGGTGATGCCCGAGCCGCTCTCAATATATTAGAAGCAGTCTTGAGCCAGGGTCTTAGCCCTACTATGGAGACTGTCAAAGAGATTATTAATAAGCCGAATTTGTTATATGATAAATCAGGAGAGCAGCATTATAATCTGATTTCCGCTTTGCATAAATCGATGCGCGGCGGTGATGCCAATGCTTCACTTTATTGGTTGGCTCGCATGATGGAGGGCGGAGAAGACCCGCTTTATGTGGCTCGACGCTTGCTTCGTTTTGCCAGTGAAGATGTCGGCTTGGCCAACAATAGCGCTTTGATGCTGGCTAATGCGGTGTTTGATTCTTGCCACAAGTTGGGTTTGCCGGAATGCAAGGTTCATCTGGCTCAATTGGTGGTCTATCTGGCTAAATCGCCTAAAAGTATCGCTGCTTATCATGCTTATGACGTAGCCAAACAAGAAGTGGAAGATAGCGGCTCATTGCCGGTTCCGCTCCATCTCCGGAACGCTCCGACTGGATTAATGAAGGATTTGGGTTATAGCAAAGGGTATAAATATACGCCGATGGAAGATAGTAGCCGACAGGAATATCTGCCACCGGAATTGAAAGATAGTAATTTAGCTAAGTTAAAATGGAAATAAATCGATCATGGGCTACTAATTTATGGGTTATGGCTATATGATCTAAAACTTATGGAAAAAACAAAAATCTGGGGCGGGTTATTTGCCTTGGTTTTGGCCTTCGGTCTGGTCGGACCGGTTTCGGCTAACGAAGCTTTGCCAAGCGAATATGACTGCAACCAGGATCCCATGTACACTCGGGATTTCAATGGTCAGGTAACGATTTCTTCTCGTTTGCGTGACGTGCCTTGTATGGACCAATCCAATGTGATCAGGGTTTTGGCACAAGGCAAGGTGGTTAAAGTGATTGCCGAAATGGATGGCTGGTACAAGATCAAAGATTCTGACGGCCAGACAGGCTGGGTAGGAGCAACTTTGATCAAGGCCACTGATGCTGCTACTACCAATTCCAATGAGCAGGTATCAACCACTGCGACTACCAACACTAATATCGTTTCACGATTAAAGGGTTATATCCTTTTGCAAGTCGAACAGCATGGTGAAGCTTGGTATGTTAATCCGGTCAACAGTTTCCGTTATTTTTTGAGGGATGGCGATACTGCTTACAATGTCATGCGACAGATGGGCTTGGGAATCTCTAATGCTAATCTGGAGAAACTAAAGTCCAAAGAACAATCTTTAGTTGATAGATTAAAGGGCCGGATAGTCTTGCAGGTGGAAAAGAACGGCGAAGCTTATTATGTCGATCCTCGAACCGGTGCTCTGAGCTATTTGAAGAACGGTTGGGAAGCTTACAACGTGATGCGCAATTTGAGTTTGGGTATCAAGGATGCTGATTTGTCCAAGATTCAGTCCCAAGAGGTTTCCAGTTATGATAATACGACCGCTGTTGTTAATACTAATCGAAGCATAGTTTTAACTGGTTCTGGCAGTGGTGCTAAGGCTTCCTTAAAGTGGACTTTGAATAATATAACTTCTTCAATGGGATTCAAGGTAGTAGTGGCTGATCATGAGAATCCAGTCTATCCAGGTGATGAGTATCATTATCTTTCAAATGCTGATGTTCGGACCGATTCCTGGTCCGGATTAGAAGCCGGTACCTATTATTTCCGGGTTTGTGAATACTTAGGCGGCAAATGCGGTGTTTATAGCAACAATCTCAAGGTGGTTATCACTGGAGAAACAGCTGTTGTTTCTAATGGCAGCATCGCTTTATCCGGATCTGTTAATGATGAAGGTATTGCAACTTTGAATTGGACTTTGAATAATATGACTTCTTCGATGGGATTCAAGGTAGTGGTAGCTGACCATGAGAATCCAGTTTACCCGGGTGATGAATATCATTATTTGTCTGATGCCGGTACCAGAGCTGATTCTTGGTCTGATTTAAGCGGAGCTAAATATTTCCGAGTTTGTGAATATCTAGGTGGAAAATGCGGTGTTTATAGCAATAATTTGCAGTTGAATTTCTAAATTTTATTTAGATTATACTAGCCAAAAACCCCGTCTAGCGGGGTTTTTGGCGTATTGGACAATTTAAGCTTTTTATCCTATACTTAAGCTATATTTCCCAAATAAGCCAGTCCTATGTTCAATATTACCATTGTATCGATTGGCGCGGTGAAGACCGATTATTTCAAAGCAGCTATAGCGGAATATCTGAAGCGATTATCTCCTTATGCTAAAGTCAGCCTGATAGAGCTGGCAGCTGAACCGTTTACTGATAGTCAGAAAGCCGCCGCCAAGAGAAAAGAGGGAAAGAGAATTGAAGATTACTTGTCTAGAAGGCCTGAAGCCCGGATTTTTTTGTTGGACGAAAGGGGTGTAGAGCTAGACTCGGAAGGGATAGCTAAAAAATTGGACAAAATCAATGAGCCGATAGTCTTTGTAATTGGAGGCTCGTTAGGACTAGAAAAAAGCTTGTTAGAGCGTTATGAGAAGCTATCTTTATCTAAATTGACATTCCTGCATGAAATGACTAAAGTATTGCTCCTGGAACAGATTTACCGTTCCATAGCCATTATTAAAGGGAAAAATTATCATTATTAATCTATATGGGTTTATTTAAGCTAAAATCAGATTTTGCCCCAGCCGGTGACCAGCCTCAAGCTATCGCTAAGCTTTTGGATGGATTAGAGAAGGGGTATGACTTTCAAACCCTTTTAGGTGTGACCGGATCAGGCAAGACCTTCACTGTAGCGAATTTGATCACAAAAATTGAACAGCCAACTTTGGTGATTGCGCCAAACAAGGCTTTGGCAGCTCAATTATACAGAGAATACAAGAATTTCTTTCCGGAAAATGATGTCCATTACTTCGTTTCTTATTATGATTATTATCAACCGGAGGCCTATTTGCCGATTACTGACACTTATATCGAGAAAGAAGCGATGATCAATCAGGAAATTGACCGTTTACGCCATGCAGCTACTTCGGCTTTGCTGTCCCGCCGTGATGTGATCATTGTCGCTTCAGTTTCCTGTATCTATAACTTAGGCGTTCCGAACAGCTATATTGAGTCAGCTCTGCATCTGGAAATCGGACAAGCGATGGTTCGGGCTGATCTGATTTCTCAATTGGTTAAGATCCAATTTGAGCGAACTTCCGGTCCTGTGTCTCGAGGACAATTCCGAGTCAGGGGCGATGTCTTTGAGATCCGTCCGATGTCGGAGAATATTATCTATCGTTTGGAGTTATCAGAGCAAAAGATTTCTGATATCAATGTGGTTGATAATGTGACTAAGAATATTTTGGAACATCTAGAAGAGATAGTGGTTTTTCCGCCAAAGCATTTCATATCCACCAAGCCTCAGATTGAGACTGCCATCAAGAGCATCCAGTTGGAATTGAAGGAAAGATTGGAATATTTTAATGAAAATAAGCTGTATTTAGAAGCAGAACGCTTGGAACGGCGCACTAGATATGACATGGAAATGCTCCGAAGTATCGGATATTGCCATGGCATTGAGAATTATTCCCGCCATTTGACTGGTAAGTTGAGCGGTGAAGCGCCAGATTCATTATTGGCTTACTTTCCTTGGAAGGATGGCAAACCAGACTTCTTGACGATTATCGATGAAAGCCATATTTCTGTGCCGCAAATCAGGGGCATGTATGCCGGAGATCGGTCTCGCAAGGAAACCCTTATTAAATATGGTTGGAGATTGCCATCGGCCCTGGATAATCGTCCCTTGCGCTTTCCAGAATTCAAGGAACGTATCGGTCGGGTAGTGTTTACTACCGCTACTCCGGGTGATTTTGAAAAAGAGAATTCTAAGCAGATTGCTGAGCAAGTTATCCGTCCGACCGGGTTAGTTGATCCAGAGATAGAAATCAGGCCGGTGTTCAATAAGGCTAAGAATTATAGCCAGATCAATGACATCATGTCTGAAATCGAAGTCTTATCGAAAAAAGGCGAGAGAGTGATAGTTAATACTTTAACCAAGAAACAAGCGGAGGATCTGGATTCTTTCTTGCGTGGCAAGGGCTTCAAGAGTAATTATCTGCATTCTGATATCAAGACCTTTGAGCGGACCGAAATATTGAAGGATTTCCGTTTGGGAAAATTTGATGTCTTGATCGGGGTTAATCTTTTGCGAGAGGGTTTGGATTTACCGGAAGTGACCTTGGTGGCCATCCTGGATGCTGACCGCGAAGGCTTCTTGCGCAGTGAGACCTCTTTGATGCAGACTATGGGCCGGGCGGCCCGTAATGTCAGCGGCAAGATCATCCTTTATGCTGACAAGAAGACTGATTCAATGAAGAAAGCTATCGCTGAAGTCGAGAGAAGGAGAGAAAAGCAGTTAGCTTACAACAAGGAGCACCACATCGTGCCTAAAACTATTAATAAGAAGATTGAAGACCTGTTACAGGTTTCAATCGAAAATAAATAAAGATTATGCTGAACATCTATATCGTGCGCCATGGCCAAGACCAAGACAATGCCAAATTAATCCTAAACGGCCATCGGGATAAACCGCTTACTGCCTTAGGTCGGAAACAGGCTAAAGAATTAGCCAAGACCTTGAAGGGTCTCAATATTGATTTTACCGCTTCCTATGTTTCACCTTTAAAACGGGCTAAGGAAACAGCTGAGATTATCACCAAAGAATTGAAGATAAATAAAGCCAAGGTCTTTTCAGGTTTGATTGAGAGGGATTTCGGTATTATGGCCGGAAAGCCAATCGCTGATATTATCCCTTTGTGCGCTCCAAAAGTGATAGTTACCGAAGGAGTTAATTATTTTTTAGATCCTTATGGCGCAGAAACTTTTCCAGGACTCTTGCAAAGAGCTAAGAGGGTCTTGGCTGAGGTTAAAAGGAATAATAAATCAGGTAATGTCTTGTTGGTGACTCATGGCGATATTGGCAAGATGATCTTTGCCGCTTATTACCACCTGGATTGGCTGACAACCATCAAGATGTTCTATTTCAAGAATAGCGATGCTTTATTATTGTCTAAAGGATTAAATCCGAAGAAGGCTTATATTTCTAAATAACATGGATGACAAAATCAGTATCCGGGGTGCCCGGATGCACAATCTGAAAAATATCAATCTGGAAATACCGCATAATAAATTAACGGTGATTACCGGAGTTTCTGGGTCGGGCAAATCGACCTTGGCTTTTGATACTATCTTTGCGGAAGGGCAACGTCAATATGTTGAGTCCTTGTCGCCTTACATGCGCCAGTTCTTGGGCCAGAAGAAAGCTCCGGACGTCGACGAGATTATTGGGTTGGCTCCAGCTATCGCTATCGACCAGAAAGCCTTGTCTCATAATCCGCGATCAACTGTTGGGACTTTAACCGATATCTATGATTATCTTCGGGTTTTGTATGCCCGTTTGGGCGAGGTATTCTGTCCAGTCTGCGGAATGAAGATTGAAAAACTATCATTGGAGGAGATGGTTGATATTATAGTTTCTCGAGCCAAAGAAGATAAGCAAGAATATGTGACCATCCTGAGTCCGGTGGTGTTGGATCGCAAGGGAGAGCATTATCAGCTGTTATATGATTATCTGAGTCTCGGTTATGCTGAAGCTCGGATTGACGGTGAAATGCATTCCTTGCGGGAGCAAATTAAATTATCTCCGAACAAGAAGCATGCGATTGATATCGTGATTGATAAGGTGATGTTGGATGATCAGACTCGGCTTTTTGAAGCGGTGGAAAACTCCTTGTCATATAGCCAGGGCTTGGTGATTTCTCAGGCTGCCGGCAGGGATCATTTGATGTCTTCTAATTGGACTTGTCCGAATGACGGTTTCGCTTTTCCGGAGGTCGAGCCGCGTCTTTTTTCTTTCAATTCACCACATGGCGCTTGTGATTCTTGTTCTGGTTTAGGAAAGATCGGCTATTCAGCTGAAGATATCTGTCCAAAATGTAATGGAGCTAGATTGCGTCCGGAAGCTCTGGCGGTTCGGATCGATGGAAAAAATATCTCTGAGGCGACTCATTTGAGCGTTGATAAGGCTCTCGATTTTTTTATCGGGTATAAGAATAAGATGACGGTCCGCGAGTTGACTATTGCTGAAGCGGTTATCAACCAGATTATTAACCGCTTGGAATTCATGCTGCGAGTCGGGTTAAATTATCTTTCCATTGATCGAGAGGCCGAGACCCTTTCCGGCGGAGAAGCCCAACGGATTCGCCTGTCATCCCAGATTGGCTCACAATTATCACGTACCCTTTATGTGTTAGATGAACCGACTATCGGTCTGCATGAAAGGGATACGGATCGCTTGATTGATACTTTGAAGACTTTGCGGGATAAGAATAATACTGTCGTCATTGTTGAACATGATGAAAGGACTATTTTGGAGTCTGACTACTTGGTTGATATGGGTCCAAAAGCTGGCGTCCATGGCGGAGAAATAGTGGCGATTGGCAATACCTTGGAATTACTGGGTGAGAATGAAACCAGTTTTAAAGATTCTCTGACCTTGAAATATCTGAAAGGCAAAAGGGAAATTGTAGTACCAACCAAGAGACGCAGCCAGAACCATGGCGAGTTGAAGGTGGTTGGCGCCCGGGCTAATAATTTGAAGAATATCAATATCAGCCTGCCGCTCGGAAGATTGGTCGGAATCACCGGAGTCTCTGGATCCGGCAAGTCCTCGCTGTTATATGACGTTATCTATCGGAACATCACTAGAATCAAGAATCAGAGAGGCCGGCCGCAGCTTGAGGGGGTGGTAGATATCAAAGGAACCGAATATATCAACAAGGTGGTGGTTATCGACCAGTCGCCTATCGGTCGGACGCCGCGTTCTAATCCGGCTACCTACACCGGTATCTTTACTCCGATTCGGAATTTCTTCGCCGAATTGCCGGCTTCAAAAGAACGGCTTTATTCCCAGTCCCGTTTTTCTTTCAATTGTGCTGGAGGACGCTGTGAGGCCTGCGAAGGAGCTGGGGCTAATTTAATTGAGATGCATTTCTTGCCGCCGGTATTAGTGGAGTGTGAAGTTTGCCATGGCCGTCGATTCAATCGTGAAACCTTGCAGGTCAAATACAAAGGTTTGAATATTGCCGACATATTGGATCTGACGATTTCTGAGGCTCTGAGTTTCTTCTCGGAGAATTATTATATCGCTGACAAACTCAAGATCTTAGTCGATGTCGGTTTGGGTTATCTGAAATTGGGACAATCGGCTACCACCTTATCCGGTGGCGAGGCCCAGCGTATTAAGATTGCCAAAGAATTGACCCATACCTTGGGGCAAAAGACTCTTTATCTCTTGGATGAACCGACGACCGGCTTGCATTACCATGATATCGAATTATTGCTTGATGTCTTGAACAAGCTGGTTGATAAAGGAAATTCCGCTTTTATCATCGAACATAACCTTCATATGATCAAATCCATGGACTATGTCTTAGACCTCGGTCCGGAGGGCGGAGAAGGTGGCGGCAAGCTGATAGCGCACGGAGAACCGGAAGATATTGTCCGGGATGATGATAGCGTTACCGGAGTCTATTTGAAACCTTATTTAAAAAAATAATATGGCTGCAGGTCGGATATCGATCAGGGAAAAGGCAAAAAAATTCCCCAAGGAACCGGGGGTCTATTTTTGGTTAGACCAATCCGGGGGCATCCTGTATATCGGTCGGGCTACTAATCTGCATAACCGGGTAAACCAATATTTCCAGAAGAATATTGATCCGCGAATCGCCGAGATGGTTAGCTTGGCCCAGGATATCAGATATGAGGTCTGTGATAATCTGCTGGAAGCGATAATCCTGGAGGCTCGTTGTATCAAGAAGCATTGGCCCAAATATAATGTTAAGGATAAAGATGACCGTTCGTTTATTTATGTGGTTATTTCCAAGACTGATAAATATCCGAAGCCGATTATCATCCGCGGTCAGGAATTGAAAAAATTTCCTCCAGCCAAAGCCTATGTCTTTGGTCCATACCAATCATTCTTTCTGATCCAGAATGCCATCAAGATCATTCGGCGGCTTTTTCCCTATGGCAATTGCCGACCGCAAAGCGGCAAGGCTTGCTTTGATTATCAGATCGGCCTTTGTCCTGGAGCTTGTATTGATGCTGTCAGCCAGAAAGATTATCAATCCAATATCAAAAATATCGTCATGTTATTGCGGGGTGACAAGAAACGCTTGTTGGCTAAGTTGATGAAAGATAATCCGGATAAAGCTAAAGCCCTTCAGCACATCCAGGACGTTTCGCTCTTGGTCCGCGAAGACGAACTTGATTCTCCTAGGATTAATCGGATTGAGGGCTATGACATTTCTCATTTGAATGGCAGGGAAACCTATGGTTCCATGGTGGTTTTTTCTGGCGGCGAAGCAGACAAGAAGGAATATCGCTTATTCAAGATCAAGGAAGCTCCCCCGGGAGATGATGAACGAGCTTTGGTAGAGATGCTTTTGCGCCGTTTTGCCCATCAGGACTGGCCTTTGCCTGACTTGCTCATGATTGACGGCGGTAAGCCGCAGATTGATTTTGTCAGCCGGGTTTTAGAGCGCCACAACATCCATTTTCCCATGGTAGGCATCTCTAAGTTCGGCGGTGACAAGCTGGTTTTTACCAAGGGGGTAAATAATAATTTTAAGGAATTGGCAGAAAATTCCAAAGATGTCTTATTGAAGACCAGGGAAGAGGCTCATCGTTTCGTAATCAATGCCGGTCGGAGAGCTCGAAGGATAAAATAAGTATTTTCGGTTTTGAAAAAATTTGCTATAATATTGGTGTTGATAATTTTATCTGTAAAAATAAATAAATTTAAAATTATGTCTAAGCCGATTAAAAAGTTCTATCGTTCCAGTACTGATCGGGTAATCTGGGGAGTCTGTGGCGGATTGGGCGAGTACTTTGGCATCGATTCAACTCTGATCAGGATTCTTTTTATCATCTTAGCTCTTGGAAGTGGTGTAGGAGTCTTGCTCTATATCATTTTGGCGATAGTAGCTCCGGTTGATTCGAATGAAAAGATGGTTAAATCTAAGAAGGTTGAGGACTTGGCCGAGGAATTGAAAATTAGCGCTCGAAAGATATCAAGCAAGATGGACGCAGAGGACAAGCATCATGCTCGTAACGTTTTGGGATTGATCATTTTGGCGGTTGGAACTTTTATGCTCTTGCGGGAAGCTTTTCATTTTTATATCAATTGGAATTTATTTTATTCTTTTTTAATTATCATTCTCGGCCTTTATCTTTTGGATAATTATAGCCGGAATAATAAGCAGAAGTAATCATAAAAAATATGAAGAATCTCAAAGTTGGCAATGCCAAGACATCGGCCGCCAAAAAGAATCCAGTTAAACCCAAGTCTCTCCCGCTCGTTGAAGAATTATTAGTAGAAGAGAATGATCATGTTTGCGGTTGTTCTTGCCACAGGCCTCATTTTGGCAAGATGGTTATAGGTTTAGCCTTAGTATTGTTCGGCCTTTTCTATCTAGGACGGAATTTGGGCATACTACCTTCAATCAATTTTAATTTTCAAGTCGTTTGGCCGATATTATTGGTCTTATTTGGCTTTTTATTGATTAATCGCCGTTCCCGGATCTCTATCATTATCGGTATCTTTTCAGCTTTAGTTATGATGATGATCTTGGCTTTTGTTGTTAGCTTCAGCCAGCTTAAGAATGAATATAGTGAGGAGGCTGTCATGCCGGTTGTCCGTCACATTGAAAGATCTGAATCAACTTCAACTTCAATTCAGATCCCAGATGATTTGAAATTGAATAATTTCAAGGTGGATGAAGTTATCTCCAGTCCTTTTTCAATCGAAGGCAGCGCTCGCGGTTCTTGGTTCTTCGAGTGTTCTTTCCCGGTTAGGGTCTTAGACCAATCGGGTAAAGAGTTAGGGGTTGGCGTGGCCCAAGCTCAAAGCGATTGTTTGACGGCTGACTTCGTTCCATTCAAGGCGACTGTCATGTTTACACGTCCAACCAGCTCAGCTGGTTCATTGGTATTGCAGAAAGATAATCCGTCAGGACTGCCGGAGAATGATCAGAAAGTTATCTTGCCGATTAAGTTTTAGTATTTAATAATTTAAAAATAAAGTTATGAAAAAAAATTATTATCTTTGTCTAGTCTTGATGATCTGCGCTTTAGCTTTTTCCGGTTGCGGCAAGGAAGAAACCGCTAACAACAACCAACCGGCAGCTAATGATAACGGCATTGTCCAGAATGAAGATTCTGGCGATGGAGAAGAAGAAATCACTGCCTCATCTTTAGCTCTGTTGGGTCGTGGCAAGGCCTTGCATTGCACTTTCAGTTTTGAAGATAAAGAATCTAAACAGTCCGGTGATTTTTATGTCGATGGCAAAAATAAGAAATTCAGGACCGAGGCTGAGATTACTGCTGTTGGAGAAGGGATGAAGAATATGCAAATCAAGACTATCAGTGATGGAACTTATGTTTACACTTGGAATAGCCTTAATGACAAAGCCGGATTCAAGATGAAGATAACTGAAGAGAAAAATGATTCTGAACCGGGCCAGACCCAAGACCTTAATCAGGAGATAAAGTTCAGATGCCGTTCTTGGAAAGTGGATAATTCCATGTTTGAATTGCCTAGCGGCGTCCAGTTTACTGATATGGATGCGATGATCAAACAGGTGTCCACTCCGGCTGCTAGCGGCGGTATTGATTTATGCGCTATTTGTAGCCAAATTCCTGATGCTTCCCAGAAAAGCGAATGCCAAAAGACTAATTGCAAATAGGATTTTTTATAAAAAACCGGGGTAACCCGGTTTTTTATTTTTGCTAAATATGCTATAATTTAACAAAGCTTCAGTAGATTAATTAAAATTATATGTTCGAGTGGCCTAAGAAAAAATTTAACTTCTGGCAGTACCTGACAAATTTTTGGTCCGGCATGTATTTTATATTGATCATTTGGGATTTCATCAATAACAATTTTATCATTGAAGCTTTAGAAATTTTCGGGTTCATCTATATCGGAGTCTTGGCTGTCTATGTCGGCAACAAGGAGTTCGAGCGTTGGTATAATAAGCATCAAGCTCAGCATCCGGGTGAAATTTTCGTAATCGGTTGGACGGCCTTGATCTTGATCATCGTTGCCCTGGATCTTATCCTACAGAAGAGTTATCGCCTACCTAGTTCAGTCATCTCTTCCTATATCGCCGTCTTGACCATCTTGGCGGTAACGGAAAAATCCAAATCTCTCCATATCCATCGCCATCGGAAAATTAAGAAAATTAACAAGTCCAAACATAAATAAGATAGCGATTCAACTGATCGCTATTTTATTTTTTTCTAAATCCTTTTTTCAAAAGAATTGAATTGTGTTAATATAATGATATATGAATCTATCAATAAAGAAAGGTCTAAGTTTCGGTCTGACTTCGGCGGTTATCACCACCCTGGGCTTGATAGTGGGTTTGGATTCCAGCACCGGATCCCGTCTGGTGGTCATTAGCGGCATCCTGACTATTGCCATCGCTGATGCTTTTTCTGATGCTTTAGGTATGCATATTTCCGTGGAGTCAGAAAACCATCATACGCCGCGGGAAATATGGCAGGCAACCATTGCCACCTTTTCGGCTAAGCTAATTTTTGCTTTAAGCTTCTTGATTCCATTCCTGATGTTTAGTGTTAAGATTGCTCTTTGGATATCAATCGTTTGGGGAATGTTGGTGTTGGTCTATGTCAGTTATAAATTGGCGCGAGAACAGAAATTAAAGCCGAGCGAGGTTATCCGGGAACATCTTTTGATTGCTATTGTAGTTCTGATATTGGGCCATTATCTGGGACGTCTAATCGCTTATTATTTTAATTAAAATTAACTATAATCTTATGGAAAAACCTAAAGTTTGTGACCACAAGGTTCAAAAGCTAGTAGTAATAATCACTGGGATGGTTCTATTGGCCAGCATCGTTATTTTAGCCATCTTGCGCGATCGGATCGTCAATCAGCCGCAATACCAAGTTACTGTAGTCGGACAGGGAAAGGTTTCTTATCAGCCGAACGTTGCCAATATTACCGTTGGTGTCCAAATCGACAAGGTAGCTAAAGCCGATGAGGCTTTGAAGCAATTGAATGACAAGATGAATAATGTCATTGCCGCCTTGAAGATGGTTGGAATTAAAGAGGAGAATCTTAAGACTCAGAATTATTCCTTGCTGCCGCAGTATGATTATGTCAACAATGTTTCTACTTTGGGCGGTTACAATGCCAATGAGCAGCTGATGATAAAAGTAGAAAACGTCAAGGACGACTCTAGTTTAGTTGGTAAAGTGGTTGAAGCAGCTTCCAAAGCTGGGGCTAATCAGATTGTCGGAATCAGTTACGATGTTTCTAATCTGGAAGAATTGAAACAACAGGCCAGGATTAAAGCTATCTCTGATGCTCGGACCAAGGCTAATGTTTTAGCTCGTGCAGCTAGTGTCCGCTTGGGTGATATTGTCGGTTGGTGGGAAAATCTAATTCAAGCCCCTGGAATTTCCAGTCCTTACTATGATGCTAAGGGCGGTATGGGTGGCGGTGGCACGACAGTTTCTTCTTTGCCGAATGGCAACCAAGAAATCATCACCGAAATTAATGTCAGCTATCGGATTAAATAATTGTTAAACATTTTAAAAAGAAAAAACGAGCGCTTATAGCGCTCGTTTTGTTTATTTCTTCAAGTCAATTTTATAGCCTCGGCCGGAGATGGTATGGATTAATTCTTTTTTGCCCGGCAAATTTATTTTCCGTCTCAGATTGGTTATATGAGATTCGATGGTATTAGAGAAAGGATCAGCATTGGCATCCCAGACATGCTCCATGATGGTCACCCGACTGATAACGCGGCTGCGATTCTTCAGGAGGTATTCTAATAATGATAATTCCTTTCTGGTCAGGGTGATGGCTTGGCGGCCTCGTTTAACCAGATGCTTGTCGGTGTCGACCATTAAGTCATCAATTCGCAATATTTGATCTTCTCGCTTTAAGGGGCGGCGGAGAACAGCCTTAATATGGGCTAAAAGCTCTTCAAAAAGGAAAGGTTTGGTCAGATAATCATCAACACCCAGGTTAAAAAGCTCAATTTTAGAGTCAATTTCTGATTTTACCGATAAAATGATTATTGGTACGTGTTTGTTTTCTTGTCTGATTTCCGCTATTACTTCCGGGCCGTTCTGTTTAGGTAAGATATAATCGCAGATAATCAGGTCATATTCGTTAGTTCTGGCCAAAAAAGAGCCTTGTTCGCCGTCATGGGCCATATCTACAGTATAAAATTCCATTTCTAAGCTAGTTTTGAGGAATTCAGCAATATCTTTTTCATCCTCGATTAGAAGAATGCGCATATTTTTATCTTTATTAATTATTATCGATAATAGTATAGCATATGAGGGATAAAATTTTCTTAAAATGGTTTAATGAAAAAAAAGTAGTTTTTGTGGGGATTTTATCGATTTTTTTTGATTTTTATTGTTGAAAAATTACTTAACATTTTATGGCATATTATGTTATAATGAGAGCCAGATGACTAAAATCAATAATATAGCTAAAAATACTTCTTATCTGACTATCGCCTTGATTATGCAAAAGGTGATTTCTTTTACTTATTTTGCTTTTTTAGCTCGAAATCTAGGACCAGAGAATCTGGGTAAATACTACTTTGCCTTATCTTTTACTACCATCTTCGCCATATTTATTGACTTGGGCTTTATTAATTTCTTGACCAGGGAAGTGGCCAAGAAGCAAGAATCGGCTGGGAAATTATTAGGTAATATCTTAAGCATTAAGGTGCTTTTGACGTTTGTAACGACTATTGCCGTTCTGATAGTTATAAACATGTTCAACCATGATCAATTGACTAAAGATTTGGTCTATATATCTATCATCTGCATGGTGCTTGATTCCTTTACTACCACCTTTTTCGCTACTATCAGGGGGTTTCATAATCTCAAATATGAGAGCATTTCCTCTGTCATTTTCCAATTGATTGTCTTAAGCTTCGGTTTATTGGCGATGTATTTTAATCTTAATTTGCGTTTGATCTTGAGCACTTTAGCTTTGGCCAGTATTTACAATTTTTTTTATTCCATCTGGGTTTTGCGTCGGAAGATCGGAATTAAATTACAGCTATTATATGATGCTGAACTAACCAGATCGATTTTCAAGGTCAGTCTGCCGTTTGCACTCTTTGCCATCTTCCAACGCTTATACACTTATCTGGATTCCGTCTTTTTATCTTTGATGGCAGGAGACTATTATGTCGGTCTTTATCAAGTAGCTTTCAAGATCATTTTTGCTTTACAGTTCCTGCCGTTAGCCTTTACAGCCTCTTTATATCCGGCAATGAGTACTTACTGGCTGTCCAATCGACCGCAACTCAAGATTGCTTTTGAAAGAGCGATGAATTATTTAATCATCATTTCTTTGCCGATTATTTTCGGAACAATAATGTTGGCAGACAAGATAGTTTTGATTTTCAAGAGCAATTATGCCGAGGCTGTCTTGCCATTGCAGATTACGATTGTTGCCTTATTCTTTATCTTCGTTAATTTTCCAATCGGGTCATTGCTCAATGCTTGTGACAGGCAAAGGAGGAATACCCTCAACATGCTCATTGTGACCTTGGCCAGTATCGGTTTAAATCTGATTTTAATTCCAGTGTTCAAGACTGTTGGTGCCAGCATTACTGTCTTATTGACCAATGGCTTGATGTTCTTATTGGGAATCGTCTGGGTCAAGAAGATCATTGATTATAGTCCAAAGAAGAATATGGTAGTCTTTTTGAAGGCTTTGTCAGCTTCAATCCTTATGTCGGTCTTTATCTTCTGGCTCAAGCCGATGCTTAACGTGATAGTGATAACCTTGATATCTATAATAGTTTACTTCTCTCTAATCTATTTAATGGGTGGATTCAAGAAAGCTGATATTTTGTATATCATAAAATCATTTAAGAAACCTAAGTCTAATCGGGCGGCTGAAGTCGTATCCGAAGAAAAGACTACTGGAGATATTGAATAATCCTATGAAAGCTTTATTGTTTACAATGGAATATCCGCCTTTCAAGGGAGGCGTTGCCAACTATTATGACAATATGCAGAAGAATTGGCCGGAGGCCGATGGTTTAGAGGTTCTGTTCAAGAAATACCTTCCTAGTCCTTTCCAGTATTTGATGTACTTTAAAGATCTGCGCCAAATAGTTAAGGACAAAGGAATTTCTCATATCTTGGTGGGGCAGATATTACCTTTAGGAACAGTGGTTTATTTTTTTAGCTTATTATTTAGAAAATCTTATTCCATTTTTTTACACGGTATGGATCTGCCTTTGGCTTTGGCAACTCCGCGTAAACGTTGGTTGACCAAGAGGATGCTTAAAAGATCTCAGAAGATTATTTGCGGTAATAGTTATGTGGCTAGATTGGTGAAGGATTTTGCTCCGACTCTAACTTCAAAAATAATCGTGGTTAATCCAGGCGTGGGCGAAGCTCTGCCTGTTAAAGAAGAAATGATCGAGAGTCTTCGTAAAAGATATGGTTTGGTCGGAAATAAAGTAATGCTTAGCGTCGGAAGATTAGTAAAGAGAAAAGGGGTGGATACTGTTCTGGAAGCCTTAAGCGTTATGGATATAAGTCAGATTGGAAATTGGCGTTATGTCGTCCTTGGGACAGGTCCTGACGAAACCTATCTCAAAAATATCTGCCATCAGAGAGGTTTGGATGACTTGGTGGTTTTTGTCGGTCCGGTTAGTGAAGAAGAGAAGTGGGCCTGGCTTAATCTAAGTGATTTCTTGGTTATGGCTACCAGGGATATTGCCGGAGATTTTGAAGGTTTCGGCATCGTTTATCTAGAAGCTAATCTGGTTGGAAAGCCAGTCTTAGCCACCAACAGCGGCGGCGTAGCCGATGCGGTTTCAGATGGAGAAAATGGCTTGTTGGTCGAATCGGATGATATAGTTTCCGGTCTGGAAAGATTGATGAATGATCCAGCCCTGAGAGATTCTTTAGGACAAAAAGGCTGTTTGAGAGCCAAGATTGATTTTAACTGGGCAATCCAGGCTAAGAAGATTTATTTAGCTATTAATTCTTAATTTATGATTTCTGTCATCATTCCAGTCTACAATCAAGCCGACAAGATAACTAAAACATTAGAGAGTTTAGTTAATCAAAGCTACCAGGATTTTGAAGTGATAATCGTCAATGACGGTTCAAGGGATAATCTGGATGAAGTTTTAGAAAAATTCTTGAATCGGACCAAGTCTAACAATACTTTTTTTATTATCCATCAAGCTAACCAAGGAGCTCCAGCTGCCCGTAATAATGGCTGGCGCAAGTCTCGCGGCCAGTATTTGCTATTTTGTGATGCTGATGCCGTTTTAGTTCCTAATGCCTTAGAATTGATGTTGAATGAATTGAATAGCCATCCAGAGTCTAGTTATGTCTATTCTTCCTTTATGTGGGGAAGTAAGCTTTTCAAGCTAGGTCCATTTGATGCTGACAAGTTACGGCAAGCTCCCTATATCCATACTATGTCGCTTATCAGGAGAAATGATTTTCCGACTGTAGGTTGGGATGAAAGCATCAAGAAATTACAAGACTGGGATTTGTGGCTGACGATGTTAGAGCAGGGCCATGGCGGCTTATGGATAAATCAGGTGTTATTTAAAGTTTCTCCTGGTGGTACTATCAGTTCCTGGTTGCCGGCAGCGGCTTACAAGCTATTCCCATTCCTACCGGCCGTTAAAAGATATAACGAAGCTATGAAGATAGTAAAGGTTAAACATAACTTGGTTTAAAATTATGAAAAAAATCTTTAATAATTCCGGCAAATTGATATTGGGCTTGATCATCCTGATTGAACTTTTTTCTTTTCTTACTTTCTATGTTCCGGCTTTCAATAATGCCGCGGCTTTAATCATTGCTTTGGTGGCATTGGCGCTATCTTTGTACCGTTTGGATTATGGAGTTCTTTTGCTGTTGGTTGAGCTTTTTATCGGCTCCAAAGGATATCTATTCTATTTGGAATTCCAAGGCCTCCAGATTTCAATCCGGATAATCCTTTGGTTGATTGTCCTGACTGTCTGGCTAGTGTCGTTCATTTCCAGGTGGTTGAAAGAAAAGAAATTCCCTTGGTCTAAGGCTGATAAGTTTCCGATTGGGAAAGCTTTTATGATTTTAGCCGCTTTTGTTATTTTTGGTCTGGTGAACGGATTGCTTAGGGGCAATGGATTCTCTAATCTTTTCTTTGATTTCAATGGCTGGCTATATTTCTTATTAATCCTGCCTTTTTATGAAGTCTTCATCGCCAGTTCGGATCGGGTTGATAGCTGGGGGAGATTGCGGCGGATATTGGTTCTTTCCGTGCTTTGGCTTTCAGTTAAGACCTTGGTCTTATTCTATTTCTTTACTCATAATATTCCGGCTATCTTACCTGATATCTATCGTTGGATTCGTTTGAGCGGAGTTGGAGAGATCACTCCGGCAAGCGGTGGTTTTTTCCGGATATTCTTCCAATCCCACATCTTCTTGCTACTGATTTCTCCGTGGTTGTTATTAGAGATAAAAGAGAAGAAAGGTTGGAAATCATGGATCTTGCCGGTGCTTTGTTGGGCTGGGATAATAGTTTCAATGTCACGAAGCTTTTGGCTGGCGCTCTTGGTTTCTTTGGGTCTGATGCTTTTATTCATTTGGAGAAAAGAGGGGATCAAGAAGGCGGTGATTAGCGCTCTAAAATATTTAGTCCTTCTAGTTTTATCATTATCTTTAGTTTTAATAGTCGCCAAATTTCCTTGGCCGCCGACATCCGGCAGCTTTAATTTATCGTTATTCGCCGATCGGGCCAATCTGGCTCAGAATGAATCGGCAATTTCTTCCCGTTGGGCTTTGCTGAGCGCCTTGGAAAAGAAGTTGACTGAAGATCCAATCTTGGGTTCTGGTTTTGGCTCGGTAGTTACTTATCAATCAAGCGACCCTAGGATTATAGAGACGACAGCTGACAAGATGTATACTACTTATGCTTTTGAATGGGGCTGGTTGGATGTCTGGCTGAAGTTAGGAATATTCGGCTTGTTAGCTTATCTATATCTATTGTTTTTAATAATCAAAAAATCTTGGCCTGCTAATATCGCCTTGGTTGCCAGTTTAATAGCATTAATAACGACCAATATGTTTACTCCATATGCCAATCATCCCCTAGGTATCACCTGGATAATATTGGCTGCATTACTAACTTGTTATGACAAAAAATCAAATAAAGAATAATCTAACAAAATACATATTAGGAATAACGGTTTTTACCAGTGGCGCAGTGGTTATGATTTTTGAATTGGTTGGATCCCGCTTGATAGCTCCTTATCTGGGCACTTCTATTTATGTTTGGACAGCCTTAATCGGAGTTATCCTGGCTAGTTTAAGCTTGGGATACTGGGTTGGCGGTCGTTTAGCTGACAAATCGGCCTCTAGGGCTAATTTGGGCTGGATTATCTTCTTGGCTGGAATCGGAGTGGTTATTCCGGCTTTTATCAAGACGATTGTGATGGAGTCGCTTTTAGGCCTGGTTCATAATTTATCTTGGGTGGCCTTATTTTCAGCCCTCATCCTATTTTCTATTCCTAGCTTCTTGTTGGGAATAGTTTCTCCTTATGCTGTTCGTTTGAAGATCGAAAATCTGAATGATTCCGGCCGGACCGTAGGCGATCTTTATGCCTTATCGACTGCCGGCAGCATCGTCGGAACTTTCTTGGCCGGCTTCTGGATTATCCCATCGTTGGGGGTAACCAGGATTATCTTTTTACTAGCTGCAATATTAATATTGTTATCAATCTTATTGATATCAGAAAAATTTTTTTATCGTTTATTTATATTAATCTTTTTTATCTCGGCTATCTTTGTGAGTTCTTGGCTTGATGGCGTGAATTACGCCAGGGCCGGAAGCATTTCTTATAGCACTCCTTATAATGAGGTTATGATCTATAAAGGGACTGATGTTAAAAATGGCCGGCCAACCCTGAATCTTTCCACTGATCGTTTTGGCAGGCAATCAACCGTTTACTTGGATGGTGATGATTTAGCCTCGGAATATGGCGATTTTTATCGCCTCATGGAATATTTTAATCCCGGATTCAAAGAAACCCTGATGATTGGCGGCGCAGCTTATATCTATCCGCAGTATTATTTAAAAAAATATCCTGAAGCCAGTATTGATGTGGTAGAAATCGATCCAAAGCTGACTGATTTAGCCCGGCAATATTTTTCTCTCAAGGATGAT
Organism: uncultured Gammaproteobacteria bacterium; assembly: GCA_964639785.1. GTDB lineage: Bacteria > Patescibacteriota > Patescibacteriia > Patescibacteriales > UBA12465 > CG1-02-41-21. The sequence continues at coordinate 498,970 of CAZXEE010000001.1, read as the reverse complement.
AATCGAATGAAGATTATCCATGAAGATGGCCGGGTGTTTTTGAATCAGAATAAGAAAAAGTATGATGTCGTCCTGATGGATGCCTTTAACTCCATATCCATCCCATCCCAACTAGCTACTCAGGAAGCAGTCCAAAGAGTCTATGATTCTTTGGATGATGACGGGATAGTCCTGGTCAACATCATCTCGGCCGCCCAAGGAAAGAGAAGCTTATTCTTGCGAGCGGAATATATGGCGTACAAATCGATTTTCCCTCAAGCGATGGTGTTCTCAGTTAATTCTCCGGACGATCCAGGAAAAGCTCAGAATTTGATGCTGATAGCTTCAAAATCGGAAAAGAAGATGGAAATAGCTGAAAATAATGATCCAGAAATGAATTCTTTATTAAAAAGGCTATATACTGGAAAGATTGAGCCAAATGAACGGATGATTACTGATGATTTTGCACCGGTTGATTATTATATGTCTGAGGTTCTAAAATAGAGGGGTAGTATTGTCTTATTTTTCATAATATTGTATATTGGATAGCATCAAATTAATAAAAAACTTTTAATAATAATCTAAAATTATGCCAGAACAACAAATTATTACGCCCGAGGGCTATAATAAGTTGAAAGATGAGCTAGAGCTTTTATCAACTGTTCGCCGGAGAGAAATTGCTGATCGGATCGAGAAAGCTAAGGAGTTGGGTGATTTAAGTGAAAATGCTGAATATACTGAAGCTAAGGACGCTCAAGCTCTGAATGAGGGCCGAATTGCCGAACTAACCAGCACCTTGAAGAATGTGGTGGTGGTTGATAATGGCAAGAAATCAAAAGATAAGGTGGTTATGGGTTCAACTGTAGTAGTCAAATATGATGGTAAGGAAAAGGAATACACTATCGTCAGCTTCAATGAGGCTAGCCCAGCTGACGGCAAGATTTCCAATGAATCTCCTATCGGTCTGGCTTTCTTGAATAAAGGCAAGGGAGAAGATGTTGTGGTTGAAACTCCTCGCGGCGAAGTTAAATACAAGATTATCGATATTAAATAAATAGGATTATATGGAAGAAATAACACCAAATACCAATTTAGGCTCAGAAAGGGAAGAACGCATTAAGAAATTAGATGTTTTAAAGGAAAAAGGCGTTAATCCTTATCCGGCTAAATCTCAAAGAGATACGTCAGTAGCTGATCTCTTGGCTAATTTTGATGAATTGAATAATTCTCAAAAAGAATTTACCATCGCTGGTCGTCTCAGAACTCTGAGGTCTCATGGCAATCTGACTTTCGCTAATATCCAGGATGGCAAGGATCAAATCCAGATTGCCGTTTCCAAGAAAGAAGTGGGCGATGAAGCCTACAAGCTTTTTGTCAAAATGATCGATATGGGCGACTTCATCGAGGTCAAAGGCACTTGTTTCGTCACTCACAAAGGAGAGAATAGCGTTATGGTCAAGGAATGGAAGCTTTTGACTAAGACTTTAAGGCCTTTGCCGGAGAAATTCCATGGTTTAAGCGATGAGGATGAAAGATTGCGCCGTCGTTATTTGGATATTATGTTGAATCGGGAAGTCTATGAAATGGTGGAGAAAAGAAGCCGATTCTGGCGAGCCACTCGGGATTTCTTAAATAGCCGCGGATTCTTAGAGGTTGAAACCCCGGTTTTGGAAACTACTACCGGAGGAGCTGACGCCAAACCGTTTATTACTCATCACAATGCTTTAGATATCGATGTCTATCTTCGTATCTCTATGGGTGAATTATGGCAGAAAAAGCTGATGGTAGCCGGATTGCCAAAAACCTTTGAAATCGGCCGCCAATTCAGAAACGAAGGTATGGATGCCGAGCACTTGCAGGATTATAGCCAGATGGAATTTTACTGGGCTTATGCCAATTATGAACAGGGAATGGAGCTGGTAGAGGAGATGTACAAATATATTGCACAGGAAGCTTTTGGTACGACTAAATTCCATATCAAGGATTTTGATGTCGATTTAGGCCAAAAATGGGAAAGATATGATTATGTCGATACTGTTAAAAAATATACTGGAGTCGACGTTTTAAATGCCGGAGAAGAAGAAATCAAGGCTAAATTGAATGAATTAGGCGTTAAATATGATGAAAAAGGCTTCAATATTACCAGAGCTATTGATAATCTTTGGAAATATTGCCGCAAGCAGATTGCTGGACCGGGATTTTTGGTCAATACCCCGGTTTCCATCTCTCCATTAGCTAAGAGAGACGACAATAATCCAAAGATTACCCAGAGATTCCAACCAATCATTGCCGGCTCAGAGCTAGGTAATGGCTATAGCGAGCTCAATGATCCAATCGACCAGGAAGGACGTTTCCAGGAACAGCAAAAATTACGAGAAGCTGGAGATGATGAAGCTCAGATGCATGACCATGACTTCGTCGAGGCTTTGGAATATGGCATGCCACCAACTTGCGGTTTCGGTTTTTCTGAAAGACTATTCGGATTCTTGATGAACAAGACTGGCCGTGAATGCCAGATATTCCCGCTCATGAAACCTAAGAACGATTAATATCTATTTCAAAAGAGACGCCTTGCTCGGCGCCTCTTTTGTTGTTTAATCGCCGTTATTCTGTTAATATATAAATGATAATTAATAAACATAAAAATATGCGCAAGCTTTGGAAAAGAGCTAAAAAATTCTTGAAAATAATCGGTCCGGGGGTAGTTACCGGAGCAGCCGATGATGATCCGTCAGGTATAGCCACTTATACTCAAACTGGAGCTCAATTCGGTTATGGCCAGCTTTGGACATCATTATTGACTTTGCCGTTCTTGACTGCCACCCAGGAAGCTTGTGCTCGAATCGGAGCGGTGACCGGAAAGGGATTGGCTGCTAATATCAAAGAGCATTTTAATAAAAAGGTCTTATTTATAGCTGTTTTTTTGGTTTTTTTAGCTAATACTATCAACATTGGAGCTGATATTGGAGCCATGGCGGAAGCTGCCAAATTAATTTTTCCAGTTAATTTTACAATCTTGTTGTTGGGTTTTACAGCTCTTATCCTGATCCTGGAGATATTCATCCCTTATCGTAGATATTCTAAAATATTGAAATGGCTGGTTTTGGCTATCTTATCTTATCCGATTACTTTATTCTTAATCGATCAACCTTGGCCAACTGTCTTGAGAGCTACTTTTGTGCCAAACATTGAAATGAGTTTTGCCTTCTTCTTTATCATTACCGGTGTCATTGGTACTACAATCTCACCTTATATGTTCTTTTGGGAAACATCCCAAGAAGTAGAAGAATTAAAAGCCAAGCATCTATATAAGATTTTGGGACGACCGCGAGGTTTGAGAAAATTCTTAAAAAACCTACGCTGGGACAATCTCTTTGGCATGGCCCTTTCCCAGTTTACATCTTGGTCGATCATTATCGTGGCAGCTACGGTTTTAAATCAGAATGGCATTACTAATATCGGTACAGCGGCTGATGCCGCCAGAGCTTTGGAACCATTGGTTAATGGCTTTCCTAATGCCGGCCTGATTACCAAAAGCATCTTTGCTGTCGGCATTATCGGATTAGGCCTTTTAGCCGTTCCAGTCCTTTCTGGCTCAGCTTCCTATGCTTTGTCAGAAGCTATGAGTTGGAGAGAAGGCTTAAACCTGAAACTCAGCAAGGCTCATGGATTCTATGGCGTTATCACTATTGCTACCCTGATCGGATTAATGATCAACTTTGTTGGTATCGATCCGATGAAAGCATTGGTCTTTACCGCCGTCTTCAATGGAGTCGTTTCTGTCCCATTATTATTCTTGATAGCCAAAATTGCCCGCAGCGATGAGATTATGGGTGATTACAGGAGTGGCAGGTTGTCTAATATTCTAGTCTGGTCGACTTTTGGTATCATGGCCGCTTCAGCTGTGGCGATGATCATCACTTTATTGTAGGGAAATAGGGGGGTTGAAAAATAATTATTTTTTAGTTATATTGGAATAGGCTTTTGAGTTATTCTCAAAAGCCTATATATTCGGGGATCGTCTAATGGTAGGACAGCGGGTTCTGGTCCCGTCAATTGGGGTTCGAGTCCCTATCCCCGAGCATCATTGAACAAGCAGGCCGTAAAAGGCCTGTTTTGTTGTAATATAAGCCAATTTATATTGGTTCGAAAATTCTAATAATTAATAACTTATTTTAGCAAATAGGCCGTTTTTATTGGGTCAAATTGGTTCGAATCCGTTTCTGTGTTTTTAAATTAATTTTGTGATATAATATTTATATAATTAATAGGCGATATTACAAAATAATTTATATGGTTAAAAAAATTAAAATAAAAAATAAATTAATTGGGGAAAGGATCGTTTTAAAGATAACTAGACCCGATATTACTATAGCAAATACCATATTTAAAGCTATTAATGAAAATAGAAAGCATTTAAAACCATGGTTTCCCTGGGAAAAGGCAACTAAAAAAGTTGAAGATTCTCTAAAATATCTTTTTGATAAAGAGGAAGAAGTTAAAGAGGGAAAAAGGGTGGATTATGGTATTTATCTTGGTGATCAATATATTGGCAATATTGGTATATTTGATATTGATAAAAATAAAAAATCTGCAGAAATTGGTTATTGGTTGTCTTTAAAATTTATTAGAAATGGTTACACAACAGAAGCTGTAAAAATTATAGAAAAAGAGTTTTTTGCGAATGGTTTAAATAGGATTCAAATTAAGTGTGATGAAAGGAATATAGCATCCTCGGGTGTTGCTAAAAAATGTGGATATATTTTTGAGGGCAAATTAAGAGAAGATTCTTATAGTGAATATTTTAAAGATTTTAGAAATACTCTAGTTTTCTCAAAATTAAATTCAGATTTTAAAAAAGAAAGATCAAAATAGTAATAATTTCCTGATATTTTTAATGTTTATATTCTTACGAACCCCGAGCTGAAAAAGGCATAATAACTAGCGGGATATATAGCATAATCCGGACACCCTGTTTATCTGTCATTAAGCATATCTGCTCTCAGAATCTGTTTCTATTCTTCCATCTCGCTTAATAATATTTTAGCAAGCATCTGCTCCTCATTACTCTTTTTAGCTTATAACGGCATGTTTTTAATCGCCAAAAAAGAGCCCATTGCAAAAGCAATGGGTTTTTATTTTTGGAAAATTAAGGAATGATCCCCGCCTTTAATAATTGACTAAAATCATTAAAAATGATAATATATATAGTGTTCTAAAAATAAAATAAACTTAAAACTATGGATAATATCGAAGAATTAATTTCTAAAATAGAAAAAGGAACAGCAACCAAAGAGGAAGAGTTGGCCTTTTTAAAAGCTATTAATATTTCTGCCGAGGCTTTTAAAGTGTTAATAGATGGAGTCAAAGCCGAGCAAGCTCTAAATAATATTAAAAATAATTAATATTAACTATATGAATAATAATGAAAAAGTATTCAATCAGCCAAACAACAATGAATTGGCATCTAAAATAAATTTTGAATCTAATGAAACTGAGAATTTGGATAAGCAGATTGATATTGAAAATGAAAAATTGAATTCTAACATGGAGGAGGTAAAGAGGTCGTTGGAGGAAGTTGGAGGAGTGGCTGGTTTAAAAGCGACCATGGAGAATATGAGCCCTGATAAATTGAATAAAATAAAGGATAAGACTAATTCGGTTTATGAAAAATTAGATCGTGATGTCGCGCTGAGCAATACAGTGCTTGGTGGAGCTGTAGCGGCTGCAACTTTGGGTTTCTTGGCATTAGTAGAGATGCGTGGCGGTGTGGACACCAAATCTTTGGCAGAATTGGTTAAATCAGATTTTTGGGCTAAAGCTATTGGCGTCGGCGCTGAAGCCCTTACTTTTGTCGGTGGAGTATATTCTCTGGGTGTTTCAGTTTTAGGAATCCGTGATTTGATAAAAAACAGAATTAAACTGGCCGAATCAAAATAACAAGGTAAAACCATTACAATAATCTAAATAATTGACAAAATAGCACATCCAGTGCTATTTTTGTTTGACAGTCCATTGAAAATAAAACCTCCAAAAATCAATAAACCATGGAAATAAGAAAGGGAACCAATCGCCTAGTCCTCATATTTGATCAAGTGGTTGTTAAATTTCCATTAGTCAAGATAATGAGAGGCTTCAAGGAATTTTGCTATAGAGAAAAAAAGTTTTTTAAGTTGATTCAGAAGCATGGCCTTAAAAAACATTATCTAAAGAAGCTGGCCGAAAAGGAACAATTTTCGAAAGATGAGAAAGAATTTATAGCTAGAAAGTCAAAACAACTTTCTTTAGAAGTATTTCCAAAAAAGGCCTATGAAACTTTTGGAATCAGGTATTCATTGTTTGGCGGAATCATGGCTAATTGGAATGAATATCTGTTTTACCAAAAAACTAGAAATCCATTTTTGATGCCAACCTACTTTTCTTTATTCGGGTTGATTAATATCCAAAAGAAGAGCCGGAAAATAGATTTCTGGAGCCATGAAGACGTCTGGTTATATGTTTGCCGCAACTCCATCAACGAGAATCAACCATTCTGTGATTCCCATAGTTTCGACGAGATAGAAAACTTTGGCTTGGATGGCGACAAATTAAGAATGCATGATTATGGCAGTCGGCATATCCGAGAATTCTTGAGGTTAAACGGTGAAAATCTGTTTAACAATTTTACAAAACCATCAGTATAAACTGGTGGTTTTTTTATAGAAAATCCTAATTTTATCTCGACTTTAGTCCAAGTTTGTGGTATTATTAATATAGAGCAAATTCGTATTAAAAACTAATAAAAGCTATAAATATGAAAGGATTCGAATATAATTTTGTCGGCAAAAATTCAGAACAACCCGAAGTCAAAGAAGCCGCTATGGAGATTTTGGATCAGAGATCAAAAGAAGCGAAAGAGAAAAAGATTCCAAATGAAGTGCCAAAGACCGAGACCGAAATGCAGGAGATCAAAGAGATAGAGAATTCAGTTAATCGGGAACTGAAAGATTTAGGATTGGAACCGGATTATCAAATCAACCCTGATGACGTCCATATCGTCTTAGTCAAAAGGACTAATCCTTTCCATTTCAGGGGCGGATCTCATAATCCTATGGAGCCGGGAATTGTCCTGAATCGGGAAAATGGCAAAACTTTATATGTCCGGTTGATGCACAAGATAATATCTAAGTTTGAACCGATAATTACTGGAGATGAATTAAAGGATTTGCAAGTCCCCATCCTCACCCATGAATCAATCCATAACAAATCATATCATTCACATAGGATTTCAAAAGAAAAAGATGGCAGCCTTGGTGTTTCTGCTTATCGCTTAGGCTATCATATAATGTCTGACAAACCTGAGGATATCTGGTTTGCAGGATTTAATGAAGCGGTTACCGACAAGACCATGTTGGATATCATGAACAAGGACAAGAAAGAAGGAGAAGAAAAAATGGTTTCCAAAAGCAGATATAAATTCAATTTAGACTTAGTTGATAAGATTGTCGAAAAGATAGCTATCGCCAAAGGAGAGACAAAGGATGATGTCTGGAAACGTTTTAAGGTCGGACAATTCACGGGTAATATGATGCATCTCAGAGATATTGAAAATGTTTTTGGAAAGAATTCACTTCGCGTCCTAGCTGCAATGCCGGCAGTACTTCAAAAAGAATGGAGAAAAACCTTTGAAACTTATTTTTCCACCGATGACGAGGCCGAGAAGGAGGAAATAGCCAAAATGATTCTAGGTTAATATATCAAAAAATAAAAAGAGCTTGGCATTAGCTGAGCTCTTTTTTGTGTATTTTATCGGTTAGAACAAGAGGGATGGGTTATTGATTTGAAGTTGTCAAAATTAAAATTTTATGTTATGTTATCTTGATATTTTATTTATATTATTAATATATGGAAAATAATTTTAATTTCGAAAACTTAAGAAAGAATGGCAAACCAGAAGATCCGAAAGAGGAAAAATTTAATGATAATGCAGATAATAATAAGACAGAAGAGGAGATAAGTTCTTCTTACCTTAAAGATCTTGATCTTCAGGGTGATTTAGAAAATCAAATGGTTGAAGAGTTTTCCAAGACCAATAATTCCAGCTTGCGAGAATCAATTTTGGAATTAAGGAAAGCGGGCGAAGAAAAGCTAAAAGAAATATCATCAAAGGTAGTGGAAATCTTCAATTCTAATAAATTAACAGTTAGGCTTCGGGATAATTATGTAGAAAAAAGAGGAAAAAGGATATGCACCGAGCTTAATGCTAAAAATAACCTGTCTAAGGCCGAGGATTATGACCGATTTTTAAAGACATTAAGCTCAGAATTTTGGGGAAGCTCCTCAAAGGCCGACGATGCGATTTCCAACGCTAATCGAGCCTTGGAAGTAATTATCGAACGTTTTCCGGAAAAAACCGAGGAGATTCTTAATATTTGGCCTAAATTATTAAGCAAAGACGATTTAAATGGAAGCGCAAAAAAAGGTCTGGAAGAATATTTAAATAAAATCATACCAAATACTTGGAGTGATTCTGGAGAAAGAGAAGAAAAACTAAAAAAATATGTAGAATCCGAGAGCGATTTTGTCTCTCTGAAGGCTTTGTCGCGTTTATCCAAGGAACAATTTGAAAAAGATTCTTCCGGAAAAATATTTTCCAGATTAGATTCAATAATTTCTCAATTCCCGAATTCCAAAAAATTACCCAACGAGATAAAAAGCCTTTTATTAGATACTGTCTCAAAAAATCCCGATGAATTATTATCCGATAGCCGAAGGGTTGATTTTGTTTTTAATCTTTGGCTGAATGACTTGAAGGGAAGCCCCGACTATAATTTTAAGGGTATTTTTCCTCTTTTGATAAATCGTTTATCTAATTGTTCGGAAAATGAAACCAAAGAAATGCTTGAGGTTTTAAACAAACAATGGGGACGCTATTCTTATCTAAGTGAAGACTGGAATTGGTTGCTAGATGCTATACCTCTTGAAAAAAAAGATCTCAGACCATTTCTAAAGTCAGCCGAAAATGGCGCAGTAAAAAGCCACATCATATCCATTAAAGAAGATGAGTTATCTGGTCAGAAGATTTCAGATGAAAATTTTAAAGTCATGCTGGAGGAAACCTCAAGAATGAGCTCTGGCAACGAACTCATATTTATAAGTAATTTGATCAATAAATATCCTAATGAAAATTATGGCATCAATTCTGAAATGGTGGGGCAAATGCTAGATTCTCTCGCATCTCGCGATTCAGATCGTTTTGATATCGAAAAGATACATGCCTTGAATGAACTCATGAGTCGTTGTAATTGGCCCGATAGTCTAAAAGAAAAAGTGTTCTCTTTAAGCAATATAAGATCCGATTCAATTTTAAAGATTTTAGACAAGCAAGATGAGAAAACTTATGCTTGGGCAAAAAATGAACCATTATTATGGCATCAATTGCAGCTTGATTTTCACAAGAATGCCTATCAAAACGACTTAAGACATTATTTTTATGAAGTTCTTGACGGTTCAAGGCAGAGTGATGATCTGGATGATTTAATAAAGTCTTATGCCGCTTCACAAAACCGCTTAGACTTTGAAGAGATAAGAAGTTTATTGCTTGATGGACGGATAGATAAGAAATATATAAAATATTTTATCTGTAAAGTTGATGTTGATGATATATTATACGGGCTTCAAAATAATTCTATCAATCCTGAAGACACAAAATTACTTTTAGAAGCCACTGTTAAATATGGTCCAGTAGAAAACGCCAGCAAAGCTCTTAGAAAAATCCTTAGTTTGGAGGACTACCAATCTCCGGACAAAAGACAGGAGTTGATTGATGCTATGTCGGAAAATCTGATAAGCAAAGTTGATGAGCATGGTAATTCAGCAAAAGCTGAAATGGCAACAAGAAATATTGCCAATGACATATTTTTTAGTAATGGCAATTTAGAAGATTTTCTCAGTGAAGAAGAGGTGATTCATCTTGCCAGAAAAATAATGGAAGGTGCTCTAAGTTTGAAAAGTGATTACGATCTTACATCGTTAACATTGGCTTGTTTTAAAAAAATCAGTGATTTTTTTCCAAACATGGACAAGAATAATAAACCTATCAATGATCGAGAGGAATACTTAACAAAATTATTTGAACGATTATTGCCAGGCGATAAAAACAATCATTATTACATGATTAGCAGGGCCTATTTTTCCGGCTTAGACCTCGAGATAAGTAATGAAGCAACCCGTCATAAAATAGAACAAAAACTCCTCGAATTAAGGGCCTTAGACCACCCGGATTTCATACATGATTTTGATGAATTAAATGAGAAACAAAGAGAGGAATTTTTAAATTACTTCGAAAAAAATTACTCAATAGAAAATAATGGCCGCAGTTCTGATGGTAGACACAATCTTAGTTATATTTGTCAATCTTTAAATGAAAAACAATTGGATAATATTCGGCAAAATCAAACCGGACTCGAGAGAATCTATTTAAAACTTTTAAATGATAAGGATTTAGATTCTTCATCAGCTAACACCTTATTCAATGAAGGAATAATATTCGGGAATGATGACATCAGAAATGCTTTCTTCTCAAATCTTAATAATTGGCCAGGGGTTAACGGTGCTGAGATCCTTGAAGCTGCTGCCTCAAGGAAATCTCCAGACGAATTGAATGATAAGAATGAAATAATAAAAAAAGGATTCTCTTTAACCCCCGAAGAAATAAAGACAATCAGTACGGCCACTATGAATACTAGGGGCTTATCACCAAGATTCTGGAAAAATTATCTGTCTTCGGGCGGCCAAAATGGCGACTTTTATCTAGATGAAAATTTATTCCGCATTGGCTTGAAAAATGTTAGTGAAGATTGTTTTGCGGAAGAGGCTGGGGACATCATATCTTTTATGAAATCGCTGGAAGAAAGTAAATTCGGAACAAAGAAAGAAGATATAGAAAGAATAATTAGTGGCTCTTTTGCTAACCCTGGCAAAGGAAAGTCTTCGCGCTGGGAACGTTTAGAAAGTTTTTACGCCTACGCTCCGGAGTTCATTGAAAAAGAGATTTTTGATAAAAACTATCATTCCAGCATGTTTAAAACCTTATTTGAAGGTGATATCAATTATTCTTCTGACTTTAAAGACAAAATCACGGAGTATGTTTTCAAAGACAAAATCAACATCGATTATTTTATTGACTATCTAAAAAGGATTAATGATCAAGAAAGCATAAACAAAGTCAAACAACACTTGAACGGGATGGAGGACAATGACTACAAAGTGAAGGCTCGTCTATCCTTGTTAAACCACGACCTTCTCAACGTCGAAGAATCAAGGGACTTCTATAAAGAAATGACTGTTACTTCAAAAGACAATGTAAGAACTCAGATTCTAAATTCTATAGATGTAATCAGCTCCATGCTTAGCAATAGGAACAACCTTGAACAGCTCGGAAGTTTTCTTGATGATCCGAGACCTGAATATACTGAGGATCTTAAAGAAATATCTGACTTTATAGAAAAATACAAAAAGGAGAATAAGGGCAGAAGCATTGTTGTCATGCTTTTTGCCAGAGAATACCTGCCAGACAGAAAAATCGAGGATGTAATCGATAGGGTTTCTTATAACCTAAGAAAATATCAGGAGGTTGTTGAAAAAAATTCCTATGATAAAATCCCTGAAGGTTTGCATGCTTCTATCGGAATGGAGTATGAAATAACATCTTCAACTGCTTCCGGATACCAAGAATTAACCTCTCAATCCAGCCTTAAGGATGATATTGCCAGATTAAGCAATGCAGCCAGAATAGGCTCAGGAAGAGATGCGGTACATGAAATAGCAACTAGGCCAACTGACAATCCCTATCTCATGCTCTTGGAGATGAAGCTGCTACATGATATAGAATATATCGATCTTAATTTTAACCGGTCTGAAAATTATCAAAAAGGAGCTCGCGGTTTCCATCTGACAATCGGCGGTGAAAAAGGAATTTCAGTTAACCAGGAAAGTAACTTCTTGCAAAATGCAATAATAGCCGCTTCTTGGGGCGGAGTACAAGCCGGAGAAAGCGGACATAAAGTAAATGGAGGAAGGGGTGTTTCTTTACGTGGTCGATCAAGGGGTGATTCAAATAATATAGCTTTCTTCAAAGAAGCAACCGATTCAGTAGAATTAAGGTCTTTATCTATCGACAAACAAGAAACTTTGCAAAGAGCAGTAACGACGGCTTTTAATGGCGCTATCGCTATCCAGGCTTTCAGGGAATGCTTCCCAGATGGCTCGGAAAAAGCCTTGGAGATGTTATCAGATGAAACTAAAGCTAAAAACCTGCAGGAAATGATTAAATCCAAGGACGAGAAAACCGCCCAACTAGCTAATTTGTGGCTGGAATTACTAAGCAAGGTTGATAAGGCAGTTAAAAATCACAATAGCTCGTTCTTAGACAGAGAAACGTTCGGTTACCTTGATAACAATAATGTCTGGGTGGATGTGTCTGATTTTGGCGGCGAATATAACCAGAAACGCTTCCAATCAATAATAGAAAACATTGATCCGACTCTAAGCCTAAAGGAATATATAAAAACAACCGAAATAAATAGAGAAGAATTATTCAAGAGCTTCAGCATCGATCTTTCCGATAAGTTAATTAAGGTAAACAATCTTTATTTAAAACCGGGAACCAGTACTATTAGCAAAGAGGGAAAAGAGAGCAGCGTCTTTAAGGGCGATAATACTAATGCTGCATCAATGCTGGAAACAACCAGGTTCAATAATAATGACTTAGAATATTACGATAATGAATTTTTAGATAAAACCGTTTTTGATACAGCCGGGGAAAAAAGAAGCGGCTATTACACGCTGCAAGGCGGTAGCGAATTAATGCTGACCCATGCTGTTCAAAAAGCGCTCTTAGAATTTAATGCCGAAATTGAAAAGATTGTAAGGTAAAAAGTTTAATATAAGCCAATTTGTTGTTTTAATTCTATAAAAATGCTACACTGTTGTTGATAGTTATTAATTAACTTTAATATTATGAACAAGAAAATTTTAAGCGTCTTTACAATCGTTGTCATTTCGTTAGCTGCCATGAGCGTTTCAGCTAAGTCAGAAAAAGGGAGTATGAACGGAGAGCGACATCGGAATGAAGTGATGAAAATAACACAAGAGCTTGAAAGGGTGGCTGACTCGGATAATAAGATCCGTAATGAGGTGAGATCTGTGGCTCAAGAAGAAAAAGATGCCAGCGAAGTCGTTAAAGAAAAGATGAATAGGGTTGAAAATCGAGGAAAGCTTAAGTCTTTTTTAATCGGTTCGGATTATAAGAATCTAGGACAATTAAGAAGCGAACTTGTAACCACCCAAAACCATTTAGATAGATTAAATAAAGCTTTAGACAAGACGGCTAGCACTACCATCAAGACAGACTTGGAAAACCAAATCAAGGAATTAGAGGCCACTAAAGACAAGGCGGAATCATTTATTCAGGATAATGAAAGTAAATTCAGTTTATTCGGATGGTTGGTAAGATTATTTAAATAGCTTCAAAATAATAAAAAATAAGCCAAAAAGCTTATTTTTTATTTTTAAGCCAGTCTAGAATTTTTTGGATTTTCGAGGTATAATAATCTAATCGTTAAATTGGCTTAACAAGCATAAATATGACCATAATAATCAGGAATATCATAAAATTCTTCAGTTCAATCCTACATGGAATGAGAGACGCCAAATTCCGCAGCCTTTTATTTTTCGTAATCGTTATCCTGCTGATCGAAACTTTCTTCTATCATAAGATAGAGGGTTGGCGCTGGCTGGATTCTTTTTATTTCAGTTCGATCTCATTGACCACTGTCGGATATGGAGATTTGTCGCCCCAGACTGATGCCGGAAAGATATTCACTGTCTTTTATATATTCTCCGGAATCGGGGTAATCTTGAGCTTTATAACTTCGGTAGCAAACAAAGCCCACGAAAAAAGTACCGCTGAAACATTGATAGATGACAAGCATAAATTAATTTTTAAACGAGATTAATATATATCTCTTGAATAATAATTTAATAAATTGCTATAATTAAAATAATAAATAAATAATCAATCTATGTATGATTAAGCCTAAAAAAGCCTTTACTATCATTGAACTTCTGGTGGTTATTGCTATTATTGGCATCTTGGCCACTGTTTCAATTTTAGCTTTATCAAATGCCAGATCTAAGGCCCGTGATGCTAAAAGAGCGGGAGACGCCAAGCAGGTCCAGACTGCCTTGGAATTATTCTTTAATGACAAGGGTCGATACCCGACTGCTGAAGAATGGGGTAGTGGACAGATATTTTCCACTTCTACGGGAGCAACTTCGACTTATATGCAAATTATTCCTTCAGCTCCAACCCCAGCTGATGGTAGTTGCAGCAACACCCAGAATGCTCTTTATTACCAACAAACAGAAAATGGTGCTTCTTACACCCTTTCTTATTGTTTGGGCGGCAATACCGGCCAATTAGCGGCTGGATTGAAGTGTTTGACTCCAGGGGGCGTTTTGGAATCTGATTGCAGCGCTAGTAGCCATGCTTCGAGCTTCCAAACTTCTTTTGATTATCTCTCGTCGGCTAGCAATGCAGCTGGAACAATAGGTTATGGTTCCGGTAGTTATAGCGCGGATAACAACCAGCATGCCATCCAAGTTTATGCCTACAAAGAAATTGGCGGACAATATTACGTGTCTGATCCATCCTCTATCGATATGGTTGATAACGGATCAAACAGCGATTATTATATCGATTGGTCATGGACAGCCTCTCCAGAAGCTGATGGCTATGTTGTTATCAAACAAAACAATACCGCTTCTAACGTAATAGCAAGTTGCCAAACAGTTGAAGCTGCATTCCAAGAGGTTACCAGTATGAATCAAAGAACAAATGAGTTACTAAACTATGTTATAAATGGAATGGTGACTTTAGGCGACATTGATTCTATAGCTGTAGAGGCCGGCCAGCTTGAAATTAGCAAAGTTGAAGCGTTAAATTATTCTCTTGGGTTTGTATATAATCTGCCGGCCTCAGTCGCTACTGATATTAACAATTTAATTTCTGCCGAGGCTCCAATCAAGACGCAGATAGATAATATGGCCGCCGCTACAACCGTTGCCAGTGCTCAATCATATGCCAACACCGCTAAAGGATTATTGACTGACTTTATGGCTGACGTAGAGAGTGTCAGAATGGCAATGGGAGAATTACAAGGAACGGCCGAAGTAGAAGCCAGCCAAAGATATTATCAGGTAGTTTCCGGGACATCGATTCATGATACTACATCATCAGTCTGGCAGATAGGGGAGCCAAGTTTATTTGGTTTTTGGTTTTCGGCTTCCGGAATGAACCATTACATCAATATTTACTATTATACCAATAATGGCGGGACTAAGACTTTTTCTGATTATTTTTCTGAAGCTAACTTGACCGATGATTCATCCGGACGGCCCTATGACATCTCTCTTAATTGGGACCTGGGTGGCAATGACGGCATCAGGTTGCTCTGGTCGATGGACGGTAATGACTGGTATTATCAAGATATCGAAGGCGTCTCGACTATCCGCTTCAGCCAATTAACTAACTTCCAGAGCGGAAGCAACCCCCCGACTAATTAATCAGCTTAATCCATTATGATTATCAAGGTAGAAAATTTAGTTAAGAAATTCAAGGATTTTACAGCCGTCGATAATATTTCATTTACCGTTAATAGCGGCGAGATCTTTGCTTTCCTTGGCCCTAACGGTGCCGGCAAAACCACAACGATCAAGATGCTGACTACCGTCTTGAATCCGACCAGCGGTGAAATCCACATCAATGGCTTTGATCCAACCAAAGAAAAGAACAAAGCGCGCCATTCTTTCGGAATCGTCTTTCAGGATTCTAGCGTCGACGATGAATTGACTGCCCGCGAAAACATGCTGATCCATGGCGTCCTTTATGGCATCCCGAAGAAAGAACGAAAAGCGAAGATCCAGCAATTATTAGAATTTGTAGAACTCTGGGATCGGAAGAAAGAAGTGGTTAAGAATTTTTCCGGTGGCATGAAGCGACGTCTGGAAATTGCTAAAGGTTTGATGCATCATCCAGCTATCCTGTTCTTGGATGAACCAACTCAAGGGCTTGATCCGCAAACCAGGAATCATATCTGGGAATATATCAAAAAAATGAATCAGGAAGAGAAAATGACTGTCTTCTTTACCACCCACTATATCGAAGAGGCCGAAAAGATGGCTGACAAGGTAGTTATTATCGATCACGGGAAGATTATTGCCGTAGGAACCCCAGAAGAGTTAAAAGCCAAGACTAACAAAGATAATCTGGAAGACGCCTTTATCGAATTAACCGGCAATAAGATTAGGGAAGAACTAGCCAGCGGAGTCGATCAAATGCGTCGTCATCATCACCGATAAAAATATGGAAATCATTTATATCCTATGGTTAAGACAAATCAAGCGGTATCTGAGGTCTAAAGCCCGGATTATTGGTTCTTTGGGGCAGCCTTTGTTGTTTATGTTAGCCTTTGGTTTTGGTTTTGGTCCGATCTATCAGAAAGCTGGGGAGGGCAACTATATTCAATTCTTAATTCCTGGAGTGATTTGCATGAGCATCCTATTTACCGCCGTCTTTAATGGCTTGGAAATCATCTGGGACCGGCAATTCGGTTTCTTGAAGGAAATGCTGGTAGCTCCAGTCTCTCGAATCCAGATCATGTTCGGCCGTTGCCTAGGTGGCGCTACTGTAGCAGTCTTGCAAGGCTTAATCGTCCTGGCTTTGTCATTTATAATCGGATTCCGGATAATCAATCCATGGTTGATACTCCCGGCAATAGTCTTCATGTTCTTGGTTGCTTTCTTGTTTACTCTTTTTGGAACTGCCCTAGCCTCAATGATGAAGGATGCTCAAGGTTTCCAATTAATCGTCAACTTCCTGATTATGCCTATCTTCTTCCTGTCAGGCGCTTTTTTCCCGTTAGAAGGATTACCAAAGGGTATTGAGATTATCATCAAGATCAACCCTTTGGCTTATGGCGTCGATGCCTTGAGAGGTTCACTGGTAGGCTTAAACCATTTTAGCTTATGGCACGACTTTACCGTTCTAGGAATTGTAACTATCGTTTTTTTGCTTATTGCTAGCTATTTTTTCTCAAAAATTGAGGCTTAATCCGAATTTGACTAATAATCTTCTTTGTTTTAATATAAAGGCAATTAACCCATCGTTCATTAAAACTATTCACCATGGAATACCTCAGGGAATTGACTATCGAGGTCACGAATCTTTGTGACCAAAAATGCCTTCATTGTTCCTCTCTGTCTGGGAAAGCTCTGCCAAATGAACTAACTTTTTCTGAAATTAAAAATTTAGTCCTGGACTTCAAAGACCTAGGAGGCCAATCAGTCATTCTATCGGGCGGAGAACCATTATTACGGCCAGACATAACGGCTATTATTCATTTTATAAGAGCCTGGGGATTGAAGCTGGAGATTAATACTGCCGGATCCTATCCTAACAACGCAGGGGTTAAAGAAATCAGCAATGATCTCTTGAAGACATTAGCCGCTGACGCTCCTAGCGGAAATAAGGTCCAGATAGTATTCAGCTTATTAGGAATAGCTTCCAAGCATGATTACATGACCGGTATCAATGGTTCTTTCAGAGCCTTGCAAAGGAGTATCTTGTTAGCCAAGATTTATGGATTGGATGTTGGGATCCACACTGTCTTGTGCCGCAATAATTTCCAAGATCTCACCAAGATCTTCACGTTGTTAAGGCACTGGGGCGTAAATGAGTGGTACATCTTGCGGTTAGTAAACCAAGGAAGGGCTAGCAAAAGCTTAGACTTGGAGCTCAACCCTGAAGAATTCAAAGAGGCACAAACCACTTTGATCGGCCTGAGAAATCTTCGTGCTCCATTTCGCTGGACCATGGGCCACAACATCGATCGCCGCTATCTGCTCGATCCATCATTCCAACCCGTTGCTTGCAGCTTGGGACATAAGAGCATCTTAGTTAGAGCTGACGGAAGCGTCACCTACTGCCCGGCATTGAAACATTTTGAGTTCGGTAATATCCGGGACTATGGACTGCGTTTTTTCTGGGAAGAGCATGAATTTATCCGGAAGTTCCGAGATTTTGATTATCAGAAACTGACTGGCAAATGCTCAAGATGTGATCTGGCAAAAGCTTGCTTAGGCGGCTGTCCGGCACAAAGACTGCATCATTATGGCAGTTTGGAGAAGGGACCTGATCCCTTATGTTTCAGATAAAAAGGAAGACTCAAAAACGGGGGAAAAATAACCCTGTTTTTTATTTTTAATATTAATTGCTAATAATAGCCAAAAATATAGAAATAAGGAAAGACTACCCAATAAATTTAAATGTGTTATAATCTTTATATTGATTAATTAAATAATACACCTATATGTCAAAAAGACTTTCCGGTGTGGGCAAGAGACAGAAATCACACTCACACAAGACCGCCAAGCGGCTAGAGGCTAAAAGAGTCATGTTGGAAGAAAAAGCTAGCAAGAAACGCTCCAAATAAGCCTCAAGATTTACTGATATAAAAACGCTCGTCAAGAACGAGCGTTTTTGTTATAATCTTATCATATGGATAAAATCAAGACGATCAGCAGTTTAGATAATGAAAAAATCAAATATCTGAACAAGTTGAACAACAAGAAGGAACGCGATGAAAACCAAGAATTCTTCATCGAAAACCTCAAGACTATATCTGACGCCTTAAGATCCGGTTTCAAGCCGCGAGCCGTTTTTGTTACCGAAGAACTAATGGAAGTCAAAGATCCAAGAGTTACAAGAATAATGGAACAGAGCCCGGAAGTTTATGTTATCAATGAAAAGGTCAATAATAAATTCTCTAACCTAGAAACCCCATCGGGCATAGCGGCTATTTTTTCAAAGTTAGAAGGTTCAATAAATGTTTCAGAAAAGAATGTCTATTTAAATGCCATTAATGACCCCGGCAATCTCGGCACCATCTTGCGAACCGCTCTGGCTTTCGGCTTTAAGAATATTATCGTCGATGAACACTGCGCCGATATCTATAATTCCAAAACGATCAGTGCCAGCAAGGATGCCATTTTCAAACTGAACATCATGAGCGACAAGGAACGGCAGGCATTTGATAAGCTGAAAGCCAAGATGAAAGTTTATTCTACCAACCTGGAAGGCGGCCAAGACCCTAAGATTATCAAAGATAAGAAATACTGCCTGGTATTCGGCAGTGAGGCTTCGGGAGTCAACCAAGACATACTAGACCGATCCGACGCTTTCATTAGGCTGGAAATGAGCCAGGAAATAGAATCTCTGAATGTTGCCGTAGCAGCCGGAATAGTCCTATATCAGTTAAAAGAATTGCCTATCTAAGCAATTCTTTTTTATTGTAAAAAATATGCGATTTAAAGACCGAGTCGAAGCTGGCCAGAAATTAGCCGATATTCTGACAAAATATCAAAATTCAAAAGCGATAATCATCGCCTTGCCTCGAGGCGGAGTAGTTTTGGGCGGAGTCTTAGCCGAAAGATTGAAACTACCGTTAGATTTGATTATTACCCGAAAGATCGGCCATCCGATGCAAGAGGAATATGCCATTGGAGCAGTAGCGGAAGACGGACACACTCTATTCAATGAATTTGAGAAAAAGAACCTTGATCCGGAATGGATTGAACAGGAAACTAAGAGAAATCAGATCGAGGCTCAAAGGAGAAGGCAAAAATATCTGCCGGAGCAGGAGTTTAGTAATCTGAAAGATAAGGATGTGATTATCGTTGATGATGGCATAGCTACCGGCCTGACAATGGCTTTGGCTATTTCTGAAGTCCAGCATCATAATCCCAAAAAGATTATCGTTGCTGTTCCGATAATTCCGACTGAGACAGCCCAAAAATTAGAAAAGAACATCGATGAATTAATAGCCCTAGAAATATCCGATAATTATCTAGGTGCAGTCGGGGCTTATTATGATTCTTTCCCGCAAGTATCCGATGAAGAAGTTATCAATATCTTAAAAAGGAATAAAAAAATATGATTATCTTTGCTGAGCCACAATATAATTATTTAAAAAATGGATTGTTAGAAGATAAAAGTTTCCAATCCGGCCATTTCGATCTAAGATATTTTTCCAATGGAGAAAAATATATTGAATTGAAAACCGAAGTAGCCAAAAAAACTTGTTTGATTATCGGATCAACCGCTCCGAATGACTCCAATCTATTCAATTTATTATTATTGATAAACGCCTTGAAAACTAACAAGGCAAATAAAATAATCGTCTTGATTCCTTATTTAGGCTACTCCCGCCACGATCAACCAGGGGTCGGCAAAAGCCTAGCCTTGGAATTATTAGGCCAAATCCTGCCGGCCGCCGGAGCTGATAAGGTTATTACGGTCAATGTCCATAGTTCTGAGGCAAAAAATTTCTTTTCCATACCGTTAAAATCAATTTCTAGCGCCGCATTGTTCGCTCAGACCATCAAAAAACAATTCACTTCTAAACTAGATGAAATCACTTTAATCGCTCCAGACGAAGGGGCTATTAAATTCAATAAAGAGATCAGGAAAAGCTTGAAATTGAAACAACCCATAGCTTATTTCTCCAAGAGCCGCCGGAAAAATAGAATTAAGATTGAGGAATTCCACGGCCAATTAAGCAAGCAGATTATTATTATCGATGACATGCTGAGTACTGGAGAAACATTGATAGGCAATGTCAAAGCATTGAGACGGTTGGGCGTTAAGGATATAAATATTTTTGTCGTCCATGGATTATTTTGCACCGCAACTTGGAAAAAGCTATTTGCCCTGGGCGTTAAGAAAATCTATTGCACTGATACCTTTCCAGGAGCTAAGAAAAAATCAGAAAAGAGAATTGAAGTATTATCTAGCGTTGGGATTATCAAAGATTATTTATTATTAAAAAAATGAATAAGAAAAATAAAATGATAGCCTTAATATCACTTTTAGCATTAATCATTCTCGGGGTTGTCGCTTGGATTATTTCCAGATATGGAATTTCTAATGACAATCTAAATCTCGGAGAACATAAATCTATGACCATTGCCAGCCATGAATTCAAAGATGGAGAAGTCATCCCCGACCGCCATACTTGTCGCGGCGAAGACATCATTCCTTCGTTAGAGATAGGTTCAATCCCGGCTGACGCCAAAAGCCTAGCTTTGATTATCGATGATCCCGATGCTCCAAATGGAGACTGGGTCCATCTTGTGGCCTGGAATATATCTCCTCAAACCACACAAATCCTAGCCGGACAAAAATTAACCGACATGGCTGTCGGTATCAACGATTTCGGCAACCATCAATATGACGGACCATGTCCGCCAAGCGGTACTCACCGCTATCAATTCAAGGTTTATGCTTTAGATAGCAACCTAGAGTTGGATTCTTCTGCCGGTAAGAAAGAACTGTTAAAAGCCATGGAAAATCATGTCTTAGACCAGGCGATTTTAACAGGAATATGCAAAAAATAGCCAGTTTATACAGATAATTCCATTTGATTTGCTTTTTTATAAGATATGTGTTATATTAATTAAGCAAAATTTTATAAGTTAGAAAAGTCGTCGAGTTTCAAAAAACGTATTAAAAGATGCAATTTTTATTTACTAAGTCTAAAATAAATGACTGGTGTTATCAAAAAATTAACTGACAAAGGTTTTGGCTTCATCGCCATCGAAGGTCAGGACAAGGATTTATTCTTCCACTGCAACGCTTTGGTCGGAGTTTCATTCAATGAACTTCACGAAGGCCAGGCTGTTACCTTTGAACAGGAACAATCTTCTAAGGGAATGAACGCTGTAAACGTACAGTTAGCTTAATATCCTTTAAACAAAAGACCTCCCGATTAGGGGGGTCTTTTGTTTTTGTCCGAATTGGAATTTTGGCAGATATAGGATATAATATGAATATGGAAAATAAACTGAATATCGTTGATGATAACGATAAAATAATCGGAGAAAGAACCAGGCAAGAAATTCATCAAGGCGGATTTTTTCATAGAGAAATCCACGTTTATTTTATCACTCCAAATAAGGAATTAATATTCCAACATCGCGCTAAAGACAAGGAAACATACCCTGATCTTCTGGATGCTACCGTTGGTGGCCATGTCGAAATCGGACAAAGCTACGAAGATGCCGCAATCAGAGAAACAGAAGAAGAAACCGGAGTTAAGATTAACCAAGAAGACCTGATATTTATCAAAAAAATTAAAAAATATTCTCATGATGAAGTAACCGGAAAGACTAACAATGCTTTCCAGTCAGAATACTTATACATTTATCGTGACACCATAGATAAATTGAAGATTGAGGAGGGGAAGGCTTTAGGGTTTGAATCGTGGCCCACAAGCAAATTATCTAATTTAAATGGAGAAGATAAGGCTAAATTCATTTCGGGAATTTTAAAATTCGCCAATACCGATTTGGCAGAATTCATAGAAACCGTTAAATTATAATATGAAAGTAATTACCGCCCCACAAAAGATCATCAAATCAAAGAAGCCGGTTATTTTCCTGGCTGGTAGTATTGAAATGGGGAAAGCTATCGACTGGCAATCGGAATTAGCTAAGAGCTTAAAAGAATATCCGGGAACCTTGCTCAATCCGCGCCGAGAACACTGGGGATACGATTGGAAACAAAGTGTTGATAATAAAAAATTCAAAGAACAACTGGAATGGGAATTTGCCGGACTAAGCCGGAGTGATTATATCGTGCTGTACTTCGCCCCTGATTCTAAAAGTCCGATTTCCTTATTGGAACTCGGCCTATTCTCTCGGAACCACAAGATAATCTGCTGCTGCCCGAAAAAATTCTGGCGCCGAGGCAACGTAGAATTCATCTGCCAGAAATTCAAGATTCCTTTGGTAGAAAATTTGGATGAATTAATAAACAAGTTAAGGAGATTAAACATCTTAAAGGATAAATAATATGCGCATCTGGGACATTGATCCAAAATGCTTATGCCGCAAGCACCTATTAGCCGAACATCGCGAGCTACATGGCCTTTGGAATATCCTGACTAAGCATAATGGCCAAGGCGGATATTCACGCCACCCAGAAACTTTACGCTGGAAAGGGAAAACCTTGGCTCTGTATTATCGCCATCAGACACTTATCAAAGAGTTTTCTTGGCGAGGTTATCGGCATCTGTCGCCGCTCGACAAGAAACTGGCCAAAGGATCAGAAATCCAGGATGTATTCATAAATACCATCGAAGAACAGAAGGACATACTTAAAAATAAGAAATGCGATTGCCAAGTCTAGCAACGCTCAAAACATATGACATTTGAAATGAATTCTAACCAGGAGGAAATATCAGCCCGAAAAGAGATGATAGAAGACAGGATTAATAACTTCACGAACAAGGCCCAGGATAAATTCAGCGATAAGAAACTTGAAGAAGTTAATGAAGCTTTAGACTTCATGCTTAAGATCCATCTGCCTCAAGCCGATCGGGTAGATGGTTTGCCTTTTGCTAGCCACCCCTTGGCAGTAGCCGAGAAAGTGATGGAGCTAAGTGACAACCACGAGCTGACGATAGCTGCCTTGATTCATGACAGCGTCGAAGACCAATCTGACCATATCTTTGTAGAAAGGATTAATCGTAAATACCCGGATCGTGATTTTAATTACCTGAAAATCGATGCCACCACCAAAGAAAGATACCGGGACACTTTAAAGACTTGGAGCTTTAAAGAAATCAAAGAAAGATTCGGAGAAAAAGTTTCCTATTACGTTGAAAATATGACCAATCATGATTTCAATTCATTGGCTGAAGATCTGGGATTGGAAGGCAACGACAAACAAGATTTCATAAATAAGATGTATGCCGAACACGTCGAAGACATCATTAATGATCCAGAATTATTCACCTTGAAATTAGCAGACCTATCCACCAATATCGATCTTCATTCATTGGATCCAAATGGAGAAAAATATCAAAAATTAAAGAGGAAATATAAATCAGTTATTGAAGCCGTCTTAAACAAGCTAACAAACTTGGAAGAGAACCATCCGATCTATGCTAAGAGAGAGGGAATTACCAGTGACTTGGAACAAATTTATAAAGAACAATATAATTAATAATAAAACTATGGAAAAACCAAAAGGTCTCCTATCTTTCGGCCTAATCCTGGGCTTAAGCCTGATCCTGGCCGCCGCTTTAGTCGCCTTCACCTTCTTGAGCGTCAAGAAGATGGATAATGTGATTTCGGTAACCGGTTCAGCCAAACAGCAAGTAACGGCTGATTCAGCCCGCTGGACAGCTAATTTTTCCCGCGCCACTCTCAAGGATCAAATCAAAGATGGTTACGTCCAGATGAAGAACGACGAGAAGATTGTTACTGATTTTTTTATTTCTCAAGGCATCTCCAAAGAGACTATTGAAATCTCACCGATCTTCATGAATGAAATCTACAAAAATGACCAGAACGCCCCTCGAGAATATAATCTGGTTCAAAATATAGAAATAAAATCAGACCAAGTCGACAAAATTAAAACATTAGCTAAGAATACTGAAAAGCTAGCTGAACAAGGCGTTTTCTTCTCACCTAATGCCGTCGAGTATTATTACTCTAAATTACCAGAATTGCGCATTTCTTTGTTACCTGAAGCCATCAAGGATGCTAAAAAAAGAGCTGAAGCTATCGCCGGCAGCAGCGGCAAGACAGTCGATACTGTCAAATCAGTTTCTATGGGCGTCGTCCAGGTTATGCCGGTTGGGGCAGTGGAAATATCCGATTATGGATCATATGACACATCCGGAATCGAAAAGGAAGTGATGATTACCGTCAAAACGGTCTTCGGATTAAAATAGATATTTTTCTAAAAAGATAAAAGCCAGGTTTTAGAACCTGGCTTTTTTGTTGGTAATTTTTAAAAGACCGAATGCCGACAATATCCTCTCTCGAAAAACGCTATACAGCACGCCCATCACCAGACAGAATAAAACCGACATGACGATGGTGGTACCGATATTTGACCAGCCAATCTTTTCAATCTCAAATCCCCAAGATTGCAATTTCGGTATCGCTACCGAATTTACGAACATTATTTTCAGAACGTAAATAATCGGGAATTGGACCAATAGCTTTACTCCAGCTAAAAGATGGTCACGGATAGTCTTATTTTCTTTTTCCGGATCCCAAATACTTTTGGTGTTAAAGAAAAAGATAACCACAACCAAATCAGTCAGGCTGGCAAACAAGCGGCAAACTAATGATTGCTCAAAAGAGAAGCCTACCAGATAGATTTCATAAGGTAGGATCGCATAATTTATTATTTCCATGACGGCATAAAACAACAACCTTTCTTTCATGGTTAGATTTTAAATGAAACTGTGGGTTAATCAACTCCACAATCTTATTATCAGCGAACCATTTTGTCAAATCGATTAATTTGATTTTTGAGCCCTATTCTGGTATTTTATAATAATAACCAAGTAACCCAAAAACATGAAAAAAACCAAAGAAAAACCTAAAAGTAAGCTAAATAAAGATAGGTGGGATTTAAGCAGCCTGACCAAGGAAAACTTCCTTAAAAAGCGCCAAAAGATAACATCTGAACATGAAAAATTCATCGGAAAATGGCAGGATCGGACTGATTGGCTGAAAGATCCAAAAATCCTAAAAGAAGCCCTGGATGAATACGAGAATCTGATCCGTTTCTATGCCAATGGAGCTGAAGAAAATTATTATTATTGGCTGCAATCAGAAGTTGATGAAAATAACACCGAAATCAAGGCCAAATTCAATCGAAGCAATGATTTCAGTTTAGACCTAACCAACAAGCTGCAATTCTTTGAGCTCCGCCTAGCCCGATTACCGAAAAATATCCGGATTAAGATGATTAAAAACAAGGAACTAAAACCATATCATCATTTTTTAGAAAGATTATTTGCCCAATCAGATTATCTGTTAAGCGAACCGGAGGAAAAGATCATCCGGCTCAAAGCGCAATCCAGCTATTATAATTGGACGAAGATGACTTCCAATTTTCTTTCCATGGAAAAATCTAGCCTGACTCTGGCTAATGGCAAAAAAGCCGCAAAATCATTCTCGGAAATCTTAAGCCTGATAAGCGACCAAGACAAGAAGGTTAGGGATGAAGCAGCTAATACCCTGAATCAGATATTAGAAAGGAATATCAAGGTTGGGGAAAACGAAATGAATTCAATCTTGGCTAACAAGAAAGTAGATGATGATCTCCGCCAAATGGAACGGCCCGACCTAGCTCGCCACCTAAGCGATGATATCGACAGCTCAGCTATAGACTCCATGCTCAAAGTAGTGTCAGCTAATTTCAAGCTAGCCCAGGAATACTACCAGTTAAAAGCTAAGCTGCTAAAAACCAAGAAGCTTAAATACCACGAAAGGAATATTCCGACTGGAAAGACTGAAATCCGTTATAGCTATGACAAATCAAAGAAACTGCTGCAAAAAGTCTTGCAAAAATTAGATCCAGAATTCCTCCAAATCTTCAACGGTTTTGACCAGAATGGACGGATCGATATCTACCCTCGAAGCGGTAAGCGCTCTGGTGCTTTCTGTGTCTCAGAATCAGTCTCTCATCCGACTTTCATCATGCTAAACCACAACGACAAACTGAACGACGCCTTAACCTTAGCACATGAAGTCGGCCACGGCATCAACAATGAAATGATGCGCCAAAAACAGAATGCCCTTAATTTCGGTTCCACGCTAGCAACCGCCGAGGTATCCAGTACTTTCTTTGAAGATTTTATCCTGAAAGAAGTGTTGAAAGAAGCAGACGAAGAGACCAGATTATCGATCATGATGGAAAAATTGAACCAGGATGTCAGCACCATATTCCGCCAAAGCGCTCTCTATCTATTTGAGCAGGAATTACATCGGGAATTCCGCTTGAAAGGATACTTGGATGACAAGGAAATCGGCCGCCTCTTCCAGAAGCATATGTCAGCTTACATGGGTCCAGCCATCGAACAATCAAAAGGATCAGAAAACTGGTGGCTCCATTGGCACCACATCCGTTCCTTCTTTTACGTCTATTCCTATGTCAGCGGCCTCTTGATATCCAAATATCTGCAAGGCCAACTATCAGAGAACAAAGAATTCATCGCCAAGATAAAATACTTCCTATCTGCCGGATTATCCGAATCGCCTCGAGACATCTTCCAGAATCTGGGCATAGATATCAACAACGCTTCATTTTGGAAAAAGGGAATCAGGGAATTCCAAAACCTATTATCAGAAACCGAAAAGTTAGCTAAAAAACTCAAAAAAATCTAATAATATGGATATTAAATCCGCTCGATTTATCAAGGGTGTTGTCGGACCAGACAAGGCACTTGAAAATAGCTTATCTCAAATCGCCTTTATCGGCCGCTCTAACGTCGGGAAGTCCAGTGTCATCAATACTTTAACCAAACAGAAGAATTTGGCCAGAACCAGCTCTTTTCCGGGCAAGACTAGGGAAATAAACCTTTTTTTGATCAATGAATCATTCTATCTCCTTGACCTTCCGGGGTATGGCTATGCCAAGCTGCCCAAACCTATGAGACAAGAGATAGAATCCTTGATTAATTGGTATTTCTTCGTTTCTACCTACCAGCAAAAAAAAGTCTTCCTAATAATCGACGCTAATGTCGGACCAACCAAGGATGATTTAGAAATATTAAAAGCTCTAGAGGAGTACCAAAAAAATGTCATCATTATCGCTAATAAGATAGACAAGATAAAGAAATCGGAATACGACAAGCAATTTAAAAAAATCTCCAGCTTGGTTGGAGAACATAAGATCATTCCTTGCTCAGCCGAAAAAAATATCGGATTCAAAGAATTGCTGAACGAGCTATCATAATATATGAACAAGATAGCCAGACTAAATAATTATCACCGGATTAATAATTTTCCTAAAAAAATATCTATCTTCAAAAGGGTTTTAAGCCAGATAATCTTCTTTGTTCTGGTAACCAAGATAACTATCAGAAAAAACCATTTAGAAGAAGAGGATTATCTGTCAGCTAAAGAATCAATCCGAGTCGGCGACTTAGTATTAGTCGGTGGTTTTCGAACCGTATCCGGATTATTCTTAGGAAGATTTTTCACCCATTCATTGCTTTGTATCGGCAACGGAGAATGCATCCATGCCGATGCTGATGGCGTTGACAACATTCCTTTCAAGGAATTATTTTCTGCCTATGACAACCTCATTATCTTGCGTCCTAAAATAACGAAAGATTATGAAAAAACTATCAACCAGACGATAGCTTTCGCGCAGCAACAGATCGGAAAACCATATGACTTCTATCTTGAACATCGCCGCGACCGTTATTTCTGCACTAATCTGATTATCAGCTCTTTCGAGCATGCCGGATTTGACACCGGAGTAGGCATCAAAGACCAGGTCAGGCAGGATTTTCTCTGGATTTTCTGGCGCATCAGGAAAGTTACTCGAGCTGACGATTTTCTGAAAGGTAACTTTGAAACCATATTCATCTCCAAAAATCTCAGAGAAAAGAATCAGGAGATAGCCAAATTAAAAGCCTCTGCAAAGCTATGAGCAAATACTACCTGTATATCTTGGAATGCGCCGACAAAACCCTTTACACCGGAATTACCACCGACATAAAACGACGATTGAAAGAGCATAATTCCTCGGATCTAGGGGCTAAATATACCAGAGGCCGAAGGCCAGTCAAACTGGCATACCAACAAGCATTCAATGACCGATCACTAGCTTCTAAGGCTGAATCTCGGGCCAAGAAGCTATCCCATTTAGAAAAACTAGCATTGATAAAGCATGAAAAAATTAATTAGGATCGAAGAGGTGATCCTGAAATTAGACGAACCGGAAAGCAATCTGAAGCAGAAAATTTCAGAGATTTTGGGTTTGCCTGAAACGGAAATAACCAACTACAAGATCGTACGGAGAAATATCGATTCTCGCCAAAAGAGAAATATCATCTTCGTCTATTCATTGGATGTTTCAGTTAAAGATATCAAAACAATTCAGCGATGGGATGCGCGCCACCGAGTCAGGGTCCATGAGCCATTCATTTATGAAGAAAAGAAAATTGATAAAAAATCAGACAAGCAGATCGTAATCGTTGGTAGCGGCCCATGCGGCTTATTCGCCGCCTTGCTGCTAGCTAAAGCCGGCCTCAAACCGCTCATTGTAGAGCGAGGGAAAGATATTGATTCCCGAGTCAAAGATGTCCAAAAATTTATCAAACGAAAAAAATTCAATCCCCAATCGAATATCCAATTCGGAGAAGGCGGAGCTGGAACATTTTCCGATGGAAAGCTGTATACTCTAATCAATGATCCCAGATCGCAATATGTCTTTTCTGAAATGATCAAGGCTGGAGCACCGGCTGAAATCGCTTGGAGCGGGACACCGCATATCGGCACCGACAAACTGCGTCTGGTCGTAAAGAACATCAGGGAAGAGATAATCAGGCTAGGCGGGAAGATAAGGTTCGATACCTGTCTGAGCGATATTCAAATTGAAAAGGGAAAAATAAATGCTATTATCTTAAATGGAACAGAAACAATGCCGATAGACGATCTAATTATCGCTACCGGCCACAGTGCCCGAGATACCTACCAGATGCTCTATGACCATCAGATAACCATAGAAGCCAAGCCGTTTTCTATCGGAGTCCGAATCGAGCACCAGGCTGAAATGATCAACCAGGCACAATATGGAAATTTCTATCAACATCAAAAACTAGGAGCGGCTAGATACAAGCTAGTCCAACACCTTGATAGTCAAAGATCAGTCTATACTTTCTGCATGTGTCCCGGCGGCTACGTCATGGCTGCAACATCGGAAACAGAAGCGGTAGTTACAAATGGCATGAGCGAATACGACCAAGATGGCCAGAATTCCAATAGCGCCCTCTTAGTGCCGGTTACGCCTGAAGATTTTGGTTCAGACCATCCCTTGGCAGGAATAGAATTCCAACGCCATTGGGAAAAGAAAGCCTATCAAGCCGGCGGCAGCGATTACTCAGCTCCAACCCAACTAGTCAAAGATTTTCTCCAAGATAAAGCTTCTAAAGAGATCGGCGTCATCAAGCCATCCTATCAACCGGGAATAAAATTAACTAAACTAAATTCTTGCCTGCCGGACTACATCATCAATAGCCTGAAAGAAGCCATACCTCTGATGGATAGAAAAATTAAAGGCTTCGCCCATCCAGATGCCATCCTAACTGGAGTGGAAACCAGAAGCTCAGCGCCGGTCCGTTTAATCCGGAATAAAGAATGCGAATCAAATATCAAGGGCGTGTACCCAGCCGGAGAAGGTGCTGGATATGCTGGCGGTATCGTTTCCTCGGCGATTGACGGATTAACGGTGGCTGAAGCTCTCATTGAAAAATATCAAAAAGAGTAAAATAAAAAATCCCGGTAGATCCGGGATTTTTTTTTATTATTTAGAAGCTAACTTAGATTTCAACAGACTTAATTCTTCTTTCAACTTGATCATCTTCAACTCACGATTGACCATCACCTTATTCATGGCCGACAACTCCTCAATCTTAGCTTTCAATTCTTCCTGGTTCCTGTGCAGATCATCGACATTCCGGATTGATTCGACGACATATATGATCTTACCGCCACTGTCGTAAATCGGTTTAGCCAAGACCCAGAGATAAATACCGTCCTTACGTAAAAATTTATTCAGCACTTTAGTAGTAATCAGATCACCAAACCACTCCAACTTTTCATTTTCATATAACTTCCAATCAGTGGCCGCCGGATTATTTTCCAGAATTAGGTCAACTAACATCGGGCGTTTCTGACCATAAAAAGGAAGGGCATATTCATATTCACCCTTTCCCACCATATCCTGAGCCTTAACTCCGGTCAGTTTTTCCATAGCCTTATTCCAAAAGACAATCTTCTTATTAACATCGATAACGAACATCGCATCCGGCAAGAAATCAGTCAAATCAGAAAAGAAACGATTAGACTTTTCCAATTCTTTTTCCACATTTTTCTGGATGGTAACATCATAAAAAAGGATAGTCTTGCCGATCGATTGGCCCGACTTATCAACCAAATCATTAAAATGAATATCAAAGCACTTATCAGACTCTGCCATGGAAATTGATAAATTTTTGCCAGCATCAATAATCGATTTTAATGATAAGTTTTTAGTGATTAAAACCTTGTCCGCAACCATACCATTGGCTAAATTATTACCCAGAAATTCCTCGGCCATAGGGTTAAAATCGACAACCGTGTTTTCATTATTAACTACGATCACCCCCACCTCCAAGCTATGATAAACTAGGTCCTTAGCGGCTGGAATAACGACCGAGAGCTTAAACTTGAAAATGCTGAGTGCAGCAAAAATTCCAGTGATAGCAAAGACCACCGGAGTCAAATCGACACCTCGAGAAACTTCAGGAGAATAAGATAAATAGAAAAAATTGATTAACCAGGGAAATAAGAGACCCAGGAACAAGGTAAAGACTTGGGATCTTTGGACCTTGGTCGCTCGAAAAGCATAGATAGCTAAGACCAATACTCCAGCAAAGATAAGTACATAAGAATAAACCATCGAAATATAAACCCCTAACCCACGACTATATATCAAACCATTAGCGACATTTCCACCAATCGGCTCAATATTAGTCCAAAAAAGATGATGCCATTCATTGGTCATGGTCAACGGAAAAAGGACTAGAGGTACCAGCCAAATGAAATAATTAACCTTTCTAATGAAGCTTTTTTTGAATTTTGCATACTGCAAAGCAAACAAGAACCAGAAAGGGGTAATCGAATAAATTCCGACATAAGTCATCTTGGCCCAAAAAATCTTATCAGACATAAAAGCCAATCCATTTTCCAGCGAACTGCTGAAAGCCCAGAAAGCCGCCGCAAACATTACCAATGAAAAGAAATAATAACTGCCACGGCGCCAAAGATAGAATCCCAAAAAGACCAAGAAAAGAGAATTAACAAATAAAATCAAAGAAATCGGAGTCAAACTAAACATGTCCATGTGATTATCTTATTTTATTATATTAATTTAATTATACCACATAATCAGATTTGAATAAAATTAGATGTCAAACCATATTTCTGGTATAATGAGCCTATGAAAAAAGAAATCACCATCAAAGGACAAAAAATCAGCTATACCGTTAAAAAAGGTTCAGGAACTAAATATCTTCGCTTAACCATCAGCAATAGCGGGGAGTTAGTGGTCAGCAAGCCCTGGTACTTGAATACCCTGATATTAGAAAGCTTTATCAAGAAAAAGGCTGAATGGATTCTAGACAAATTGGCCTATTTTAAAAACAATCCCCCTAAATATGGAAAAAAAGAATATCTGACATATAAACCACAGGCGGAAAGGCTTGTTTGCCAGAAAATAGACCGATTCAATCAGCATTATCGATTTCAATTTTCTCAAATCAGCATTCGTAACCAAAGAACTAGATGGGGCAGCTGTTCCAGCCGGGGCAACCTAAACTTCAATTATAAGATCGTCTTCTTGCCAACAAAAATGATTGACTATATTGTTGTCCATGAATTATGTCACCTGAAAGAAATGAATCATTCAGAAAAATTCTGGAATCTGGTAAGCCAAACGATCCCTGATTACAAGTCAATCCGTAAAGATTTACAAAAAAAAGGAATTGAATTAAGATAAAAAAGCCAAAAATAGAAAACTTAACTCTTAAAGAAATGACACCAAAAAACAATATGATGGCCAAAGCTAAGAGGACTTTGACATCAATTCTTCCAGTTGATAAAAATAGAGAAGGACATTGCCAAAATTGTGGGAAATGCTGCTATTTGCCAAATAAATGCCCATTCTTGAAGATAGATGGGGATAAGGGTTATTGTTCTATCTACAAGGTCCGATCGCTTAATTGCCGTAAATACCCCCGAACTGAAAAAGAATGCCTGACAAAAGAAAGCTGTGGCTTCCGTTTTAAAGCTAATAATAATGAAAAAAATTAATTTCAACCAAAAAGACATCAACTACAACCTCCGTGACGAAGTTGACGATAGCATCTTCAATGAAATCTTCAAATATCGAGAATATCGTCAAACGGAAGAAATTATTAAAAAAGCTTCCGGGGTAATCATTGATGTCGGAGCTCATGCCGGATTTTTTTCCCTTTATGCCGCCGCTCTGAATCCAACTGTCAGGATTTATGCTCTGGAACCAGAAACCGCTAATTTTTCAGCCCTCAAAGATAACACCAAGCTTAATCCGGAATTCAGCCATATCAAATTGTTCAATACCGCTCTCAGCTCTAAAACTGGCGAAACCACGCTATATCTAAGTCCCGACAGCCATAATCATTCACTACTTGAAGAAATGACCGGAACTGGCAAAAAAACAACAGTCAAAACAATAACCCTGGGTGATTTTTGTGCTAATCAGAAAATTTCTCGGATCGCCTTGCTCAAGATGGATATCGAGGGCGGAGAACATGATATCATAAAGAACTTAAGTCCGGCTGAATTCGACCTAATCGATTATCTGTTTTTGGAAGTCCATAAGACCGAATCTGATTTTTATGAATCGCTAGAGAATATCTTGCGTCCAGCCGGTTTTTCCGTCCAAGTCTTTCCTTGCCAATTCGCCCATGATTTAAAATTCATCTTGGCCAGAAACAAAAGGAAAAATAAATAAATAAATAAATATAATTAATCTAAATAATCCATACTATGGCTGAAGAAGTAATCTTAAGATTCGATGATGTCACCTTCGAATATATCCATAAAAAACCAATCTTAGACGAAGCTAATTTTAGCGTCCGAAAAGGCGCCAAAATGACTTTAATGGGACAAAACGGTGCCGGCAAAAGCACTATTTTTGGCCTAATCAAAGGGGATCTGAAACCAAAAAGCGGCCGTCTTTCAATCACGGGAGGAGCAACTATCGGGACCGCTCGACAGACGATTGCCCGAGAAGATTTACCGTTAACCGTTGAGGCTTATTTTTCTAAAGCCTTTTCTGTCGTTCCCGGAAACATTAAAAGCCGGATCAGCAAGGTATTGGACGCTGTCGATTTTGATATTCCGCTTGACCGTATCGTCGGTGACCTTTCTGGCGGCCAACAAGCCAGGTTGCTCTTAGCCTATGCCTTGATTCAAGATCCGGACATTTTATTACTCGACGAGCCGACCAACAATCTGGACCAGAAAGGAATCGACCACCTCATCACTTTCTTGATCATGTATGACAAGACGGTAATCGTCATTTCTCATGATGCCGATTTCTTGAATTGTTTTACGGAAGGCGTCATCTATCTTGATGTTTTCACGCACAAGACAGAATTGTACGTCGGAGACTATTATTCCGTGGTCGAAGAAATCAGCAAAAGAGTCGAAAGAGAAGTCATGAAAAATGCCCAATTAGAAAAAAGGATCCAAGACAGGAAAGAAAAAGTTAATTTTTTTGCCAATAAAGGAGGAAAAATGAGAAAATTAGCCCAGAAATTAAAGGAGGAAACCGAAGACCTGGAAGAAAACAAGGTTGATGTCCGAAGAGAAGACAAGACTATTAGAAATTTTGAAATTCCCAAACAAGATATCAGTGGCGAAATCGTCACCCTGAAGAAAGTCCGAGTTATCAAGAACCATGAACCAATCTTCAAGGATATCGATAAAGTACTGGGAAAACGAAGCCGCTTATTAATCACCGGACCTAACGGCATCGGCAAGAGCACTCTATTACGATCACTAGTCCATCAGACTCAAGACGGAGCGAATATCATGCCAGGGGTAGTGGTTGGATATTATAGCCAGGACTTTTCCACCCTAGATTTCAATGAGAAAGTCTTTGATTCTTTAAAAGGTATTATCGCTGACGGCATTGACGAACAAGAGATGCGCTCTGTTGCGGCTGGATTCCTGATAACCGGCGATCTAATGGAACGCAAGATCGGAGAACTATCCGAAGGACAAAAAGGCTTATTATCTTTTGCCCGTCTAGTCCTGATGAGACCGGGATTGTTAATATTAGATGAACCTACTAACCACATCAATTTCCGCCATATCCCAGTAATCGCCCAGGCTATCAATAATTACGAAGGCACTATTATCATGGTCAGCCATATGGCCGACTTCATCAAGGAAATTAAGTTTAACGATGAATTGGATTTAGGAAAATTATAATTCAATCTTTTTCTTATGAACAAAGTTATTATCTTGGCGGCCGGCAAAGGAACTAGGATGAATTCCGAATTACCCAAGGTCCTGATGCCATTAAAAGGCAAGCCGATGATCAAATATTTAATCGAATCGGTATTAAAATCCCAGATCGACCGCCAGCCAATCCTGATAGTCTCACCGGATAACCAGGAGATAATCAAAGAGTATCTAAAAGAATATGATCTGAATTATGTCATCCAATCTGAGCAATTAGGCACAGGACACGCTATCAGCTGCGCCAAAGAATTATTATCTGAGTCAGGGATAAAGAATCTGGTAGTGTTCTACGGCGACCATCCTTTTATCCAGGCCGAGACTATGGAAAAATTAATAGTCAACCACTACGACCCAATAACGATGATGACCACTCAAGTCAGCAACTTCGAAGGCTGGCACCAAAATTTCATCAGATGGGGAAGAGTACTTAGAGACAAGGACGGGGAAATCAAGGAGATCATAGAATTCAAAGATGCCTCACCAAAACAGCAAGAAATCACGGAAGTTAATCCGGCTTTCTTCTGCTTCGATAACTCTTGGATCTGGAAAAATATTTCACAATTAAAGAATCAGAATAACCAGAAAGAATATTACCTGACCGACATGATAAAGATAGCCACCTCACAGAATATCCGGATCAACTCACTGGAAATCGGCCCAGAAGAAGCGGTTGGAATCAACAGCCAAGAAGAATTGGCTGTAGCCGAAGAACTCTTAAACCGACAGAAGCAGGCTTTATAAAAAGCCTGCTTTTATATTTAATCGCTATTATTCCTATTTTTGTCCCGGCATGATATAATATCGATAGCAAATATATAAACTTATCATCATCCTATGCATAAGAAAAAAATCATTATCTTGACTCTGATCATGATCTTAGTCTTATTATTTATTTTGGGTTTTTTCTGGTGGAACAAGAAGCTGATTGAAAATTTAAATATTGGCGACCAATCTCTAAACAGAATTAAAAAATCAGGCAAATTAATAATCGGCAGCGACTTTGATTATGGCGTCATGGAATTCTTTGATTCTAATGGACAACCAGTTGGAATAGATATTGATTTGGGGAAAGAAATCGCCAAAAGATTAGGAGTACAGGCAGAAATCAAAGCGTTTGAATGGCAAGACTTATTCTCTGTAATTAATGACCAAGAAGCCGATATAATCATCTCCAGCGTCACCATCACCGAAGAAAGGAGTGAGAGAATACTGTTCAGCGCTCCATACTTCAATGGCGGACAAGTGATAGTTGCCAAGGCTGATAATAGCGATATTAAAACCAAAGAAGATTTGAAAGATAAAAAAATTGGCGTCCAAACCGGCACAGTCAGCAATGACGAAGCCAAAAAATTAACTACGCCGGAAAAGATTGTCACTTATGATTCCTGGGGAAATTCAACTGAAAAGGGTGGAATCGTCTATGACCTAAAAGCAGGCAGATTCGATGCCATAATCGTCGACTACATCCAAGCCGTAGACTCCATCAAAAAAGACTCGGAAATCAAGATTGTCGGCGATCCATTCACTCAAGAATATTATGGCATCGCCACCAAGCTAGGAAACAATGAGTTAATAAAAGCTATTAACAATATCATCCGAGATATTAAAAAAGAAGGCGTCCTGAAAAACATCGAAGATAAGTGGACTAAATCCTAATCAATATGAAAAGCAGACTATCATTCAAAATAATCGGCATTATAATAATCTTTTCCGTGGGGTTATACCTTTTTATATCGGTCAATAATATCTATAATCGGAAAAAAGACGTTATGCCCCTTTTCATCGAAAGGGCTAAAGCCACCGCTTACTCTATTGAAGCCAGTATCAGGAACGAACAGGAATTAAAAGACAAGGAAAGATTATTAGCCCTTATCCAGAAGAATATCTGGCTAGATTCCGATATCATCGATATCAACGTCAATATCAACCAGGGCGGAGAACTCATCACTTATGTCTCCAATGATCCGGAACAGATGAACCAGAAACCAGACGGAGACAATACCAGATCTTTCCAAGAAGATATTTTCGTCAACCAGACAACGGGTAGTAATTCCAATGAAACCTTAAAAGCTGTAGCCCCTATCCATATTTCCGGAAAGATAGTCGGAACCATCCAGATTATCTTCGATTTAAACGATATCAATGAAACCATCAATCAAGCCTTAAGAAAAGAGGCGGTAAACTATGGCATAATCTTCACCATCTTCATAATAGTGATATTTTTTGTCTTCAGATTGATAGTCATTAAACCGATTATCGATATTGATAAAGGTATTAACGAAATCAAGAACCTAAATTTCGACTACCAAATTAAAGTCGGGTCAGATGATGAAATCGGAAACCTAGCCAACGCTTTCAATATGATGGCTATGGACCTAAAGAAATCGCGAGTAGAATTAGAGAATTATAACAGCAAACTAAAGCAGCAAGTCGAAGAACAGACCAAGGATTTAGAGGCTGCCAAAAATAAGCTGGAAACTATCAATATGGACCTGGAAGAAAAAGTTAAGACCAGGACAGCTGAATTAGAGAAACTAAAGACCAATCAAGAAGCGCTGATTGAACAGAGAACCAATGAATTGAACCAAAAGGTCAACGAGTTGGAAAAATTAAATAAGTTCATGATTAACCGGGAAAACAAGATGATCGAATTAAAAAAAGAAATAGAACAGCTGAAGGGAACCAAAGAACCAGAATAAAAACCGATTATAAAGAACCGCCTCAATCTAATTAGGCGGTTTTTTGTTGTATAAATCGCCAATAATTGACTTTTTATTATTTTTATTCTATGATTTTATCCTAGAAAAAAAATGTTCTTTTTAAATAAACCACAAAAAAGGAGAATCCAAAGATGCTCAAGAATGAATCATTAAAAATCAAAGGTAAGATCCCATCAGTCCCGATAATCCAAGGTGGGATGGGCGTTGGGGTTTCCCGCTCAAAACTAGCTGCCAGTGTTGCAAGCGAGGGCGGAATCGGGATAATCTCAACAGCCGGATTAGACCAATTGGTATCCAAAGAAGTCGGGAGAAAAGTCGATACTTTCGAAGCTGTATTTTTAGAAATAATTCAAGCTAAAATCGACAGCAACCAAGGACTGATCGGCGTCAATGTAATGCATTTTTTACAGCAAGACCGCGAATCAGCTGTCAAAGGGGCAATTGCCGCTGAAGCTGATTTCATCATTTCCGGCGCCGGAATTCCTACCAATCTTCCTGGAATTAGGAAGCCTGGACAGACCGCTTTGATTCCAATAGTTTCATCCCTCCGGGTTTTAAAGATAATCCAGGATAAATGGGAAAAACTAAACTACAGACCCGATGCCATTATCATTGAAGGTCCATTGGCTGGGGGACATCTGGGATTCAAACTGAATGATGTTGATAATCCTGAAAACCGACTGGAAAACCTCCTGCCTCCGATAAAGGAATTCGCCATGAAAAATGGAGATTATCCAGTAATCGTAGCGGGCGGAATCTATGACCACGATGACATCCAGAAATTCCTAACTTTAGGAGCTGATGGAATCCAGATGGGAACTAGATTCCTAGCCACAACAGAATCAGGAGCCTCAGAGAGGTACAAACTAGCAGTAGTTGCTTCAAAAGAAAATGACATTAAAGTAGTTGGAAATTCTCCTTGCGGCTTTCCTTTCAGGGTTCTGGCTGGATCACCTATGTATCAGGAATTAATCAGCGGCAGAAGAAAAAATCTTTGCCAGAATGGCTACCTTCTCCAGAAAGACAGGGAAGGAAGAAACACCATTTGCCCGGCCAAAGATGATTCGGATAATTATTTCTGTATCTGCGACGGACTGCTGAATTCCTCCGGTTTTTCTGAAGGTCCTGACCTCTATACCGTAGGAGCAAATTCCTATCGTATCAAAGAGATTATCTCGGTCAAGGAACTAATGAATGAATTAAAAGGGTTTACTAAGTAAACCCTTTTTTATTACCAAAATTAAGTAATAAATCACACCATTTTTATCTATTGACGTCAAATCAATTATCATCTAAAGTATTATCAAACCAAAATATCAGTGTCATGAACAGATTAATAAAAAGTCCTTTACAATACATTCTATTTTTAGCAATGTACCCGATAGCCAGATATGTTTTCGGAATCAAGAATAAGATCAAGGTCACGGGTCGAGAAAATCTGCCCCACACGACCAGGGTTCTATTCCTGTCCAATCACCAAACCCTAATCGATTCATTCTTGGTCGGAGTCAATGTAATCAGCGCCAAAGAAATTTTTTTTCGGCAAAAACTAATCCCATACAATGCTCCTGACAGAAAGAATTTTCTGGATCATGGATTTTCCAAATTCTTTTTCGGCCTGCTCAAGAATATTCCAACAGACCGGAACCCGAAAACCCTAGAAAAAATCCAAGAACAAATTAACAGCTGGTGTAATATTCTGGAGGAAAACAACTTGCTCTTATTCTTCGAAGGAACCAGAAGCCGAGATGGTTCTATTGGAAAATGTAAGAAGGGAATAGCCAAGACCATTCTTCAAGCTCAACCCGATTTCATTATTCCTATCACCTTGATTGGGGTCAGTCCGATAATGCCAGTAGATGTCGGGTTCAACTATCGCAAGATCAGCTTCGGTCATCGAGGCCAAATGATTATCGGCCAGCCATTGGATTTCTCAGAAATAATATCGTCTAAATTATTCTCTGAAGAATCCAAGATTAGCCTAATCTGTGAAAAAATCGAAAAAACCATTAAGGAAACAAAAGGAGAGATCTGAAACTCTCCTTTTATATTTGGACAAAATCTTGGTAAAATGCTAAATTATCAATATGAAACTTAACGAATGGCGCCTCAAACACCATCGGTTATCAAAACTCCTAATCACCCTGATTCTGGTTATTTTTTCCTTGGGCCTTATCATCTTCCTGCCATTAACTAAAATCAGCCGATTCCAAATGGTTGAAGCTAACAGCCCTAGCGGAGAACCGTATGTTAACACCCCGAAAGAAACTGATAGCCAGGCTGAGGCCCAAACCGAAACGGAAACCAAAAAAGAAAAACCAAAAGAAAAAGAAATCTACGGAATCTATCTCACCGCCTATTCTGCCGGCAGTCCGACCAAAGTAGACAAGATAATCGCCAGCATCAAGGGAACGAAAATCAACGCCGTCATCATTGATATCAAGGACTATTCCGGATACCTGAGTTATGACAGTAACATTTCATTGGTAAATGAATTAGGGTTGGAACAGATAAAGATAAAAGATTTGAAAGGACTGGTCGAAAAACTACACCAGAATGACCTTTACGCCATCGCCCGAGTTGCAGTCTTTCAAGACCCAGCCCTAGCAGAAAAGAAACCGGCCTGGGCAGTCAAAGACAAAAACACCAATAAGAATTGGAAAGACCGGAAAGGATTAAGCTGGCTAGACCCTGCTAACCCGGCGGTCTGGAAATATCATACCGAAATTGCCAGGGAAGCCATCAATCTCGGCTTTGATGAGATAAACCTAGACTATGTCCGCTTTCCATCAGATGGTGCTATCTCGGCCATGGTTTTTCCTAAATGGGATAATAACGGGACTAAAGCTGATGTAATCAGAAAATTCTTTGCTTTCTTTTCCAAGGAATTGGCCAGCCAACCGGCCTATACCTCCGTTGATCTATTCGGCCTGACTACAACCATTAAGAATGATATGAATATCGGCCAGGTTCTAGAAAATGCCACCCCGTTCTTCGATTATGTCTGTCCTATGGTCTATCCTTCCCATTACCCCAAAGGCTATCTAGGCTACAATAATCCAGCCGATCATCCCTATGAAATAATCTATAAAGCAACTGAGTCAGCCAATGACAGGATAGCCTCCAGTACGCCGATAAGGGCCAAAATCAGGCCCTGGATCCAAGATTTTGACCTTGGAGCGACTTATACCGCCGATATGGTCAAAAGCGAGATTAAAGCGGCCAGAGAGGCTGGCGCCTACGGTTATCTGGTCTGGGATCCGAAGAATATCTATACCTGGAACGCTTTCAAATAACCATCTCCTGGAAAGGCTTCTTATACCAAGAAGTTTTTATATTTGTAAAATAGAATCTAATCCATTAAAATAAACACATATGAATTTAATCCAAGCTACAATCATCGGAATAGTCGAAGGCCTGACTGAGTTCCTGCCGGTTTCTTCCACGGCCCACATGATCATCACTTCCAAGCTGATGAATATCAAGGCTGATGATTTTTCCAAGACCTTCGAAATCGTCATCCAACTCGGAGCCATCCTGGCCGTGATGATCTTGTATATCAAACAACTATTCAATTGGAATAATATCAAGAAGTTGGTTGTCGCTTTCATTCCGACTGCTATCATCGGCTTCACTTTATACAAGCTGGTCAAATCCTACCTGATGGAGAGCCTAAACATTATTATCTGGGCCCTCATAATTGGTGGCCTGATCCTGATAATCTTCGAGAAATTCCACAAAGAAAAGAATGATCCTGAGAAGGGAAACAGTATCGATAATATTTCCTACAAGCAATGTCTCTGCATCGGCCTATTCCAAGCCTTGGCGATAGTCCCGGGAGTTTCCCGATCAGCCGCCACCATCATTGGCGGCCTAGCCCTAGGATTAAAACGGAAGACTATCGTAGAGTTTTCTTTCCTATTGGCAGTCCCGACCATGGTCGCCGCTTCCGGATATGACCTGCTCAAGAGCGCCGGAAACATCTCCTCATCCCAATTCGGAATGTTAAGCGTCGGCTTCATTACCGCTTTCATCGTCGGGGGACTGAGCGTCAAATTCTTCTTGAAATACATCCAGAAATACGACTTCAAACCTTTCGGTATCTACCGAGTGATATTCGGCCTGCTCTTGTTATTATTCTTAATCTAGAGAATATAGAACACAAAAAAACAACCCTTTTCAGGGTTGTTTTTTTATTTATCAACAGTTGATTACAAGCTGACCTTAACGCCAGGACCCATAGTAGAGTTGACGCTAGCATTCTTGATATAAACGCCTTTGGCAGAGTTTGGCTTAGCTTTTCTGATAGTTTCAACAAAAACATTGAAATTATCAACTAATTTAGCAGCATCAAAACTGATCTTACCAATAACAGCGTGGATATTGGCAGTATCGTCATTCTTGAAGCTGATCTTACCTTTCTTCAATTCCTCAACAGCCTTAGCTGGATTCTGAGTAACGGTATCGTTCTTAGGGGATGGCATCAAACCACGGGTACCCAAGATCTTAGCGATAGTTGCCAAGTTCTTCATCATTTCTGGTTCAGCTACGGCAACCTGGAAGTCAGTCTTTTCAGTCTTCTTGATTTCAGCGATCAAATCATCGCCGCCGACAAAGTCAGCTCCAGCCGCCTTAACAGCTTTTTCATTAGCTGAAGAAACGAAAGCAGCCACTTTGACTGATTTACCGGTACCATGAGGCAGGGAAACTGCACCACGGACCTGCTGATCACCCTTTTTCGGGTCGATACCTAAGCGAAGATGAACCTCGAAAGAAG
This sequence comes from uncultured Gammaproteobacteria bacterium, assembly GCA_964639785.1. Taxonomy (GTDB): domain Bacteria; phylum Patescibacteriota; class Patescibacteriia; order Patescibacteriales; family UBA12465; genus CG1-02-41-21. Next base: position 456,304 of record CAZXEE010000001.1, on the reverse strand, counting down.
CATCAAACTTAGCTCTATTGACCTTCTTGACCAATTCAATCGCTTCAGCGATATTGTATGATTTAGTGTTGTCAAAAAGAGCTTCAGCTTTTTTCTTAGCAACCACTTTAACTTCTTCTTTTTGAACAGACTTCTTAACAGCTTTTTCTTTTGGCATAATTTTTATTCGTGGTTCAATCCAGTTTTTCCTTAAAAAGGGAACTGTCCCACAAAATTAATTAATAATTATTATTTGATTTCAACGCCCATCTGACGAGCAGTGCCAGCAATGATCTTCATAGCAGCCTCGACGTCATTAGCGTTTAAGTCGGACAACTTGATCTGAGCGATTTCTCTTAACTGATCCTGGGTCAAAGAACCGACCTTATCAGTCAAAGGCTTAGATGAGCCCTTAGAAATCTTAGCGAATTTCTTAATCAATTCAGAAGCTGGAGCAGTCTTAGTGATAAAGGTGTAAGAACGATCTTCGTAAACGGTGATTTCCACCGGAACGACATCGCCCATCCGATCCTTAGTCATTTCATTAAAACGCTGACAGAACTCCTGGATATTCAAACCGTGCTGACCCAAGGCTGGACCGACTGGTGGAGCCGGATTAGCTTGGCCGCCAACTATCTGTAACTTGATTAAAGCTTTAATTTTTTTAGCCATATTGATTTATTCGATATTTTCGTAGAAGCTCCGAAAAATATCAATATATTATACTTTTTTAATTTGCAAGAAATCCAATTCTACCGGAGTCTCACGACCGAACATTGAGACATTGACCTTAATCTTACCTTTAGCCTCATCGATATTGGTAATCTTTCCTTCCATATTCTTGAATGGCCCTTCAGTAATCCGGACCAAATCGCCCACAGCCACATCAATATTAAATTTAGGCTCTTCCTGTCCCATCCGTTTCATCAAACCCTTGATTTCTTCATCACCCACTGGGGTTGGAGTCGAACCGACACCGATAAAACCAGTGACATTAGGGGTGTTTCTCACTACATACCAAGATTCATCAGTGACGATCATTTCGACCATCACATATCCTGGAAATACTTTTTCTTCTATGATCTTACGTTTTCCATTCTTGATTTTGGTCTTTTTTTCGGTAGGAACTAAAACGTTAAAGATCTTATCTCCCATATCCAAGGTATCAACCCTTTGTTTTAGATTCCTGGCCACATTTTCTTCATACCCGGAATAGGTGTGAAGCACATACCAGCGTCGCCCCTGGTTTAAAATTTGTTTAGCCATAGTGATTGTTTTTTGGGCCATTTTAGGCCTAAATTTTATGAACTATTTAGTGATAACCGAACTTAATCCCCAGCTGAAGATATAATCAAGAGCACCGAGGAAAATAGCGGTAGCCAAAGAGATGCCGATAACCAGCAAAGTGTAGTTATAAGTCTCTTTTTTAGTCGGCCAAGTAACCTTTCTCATTTCCGCTACCGATTCCTTAACATAATTGGAAATTTTATTCATATTTTAGTAATTAAAAATAGCCTTTTACGGCCATTATTTTTATACATCTCTATAATACCCGATATAAAAAGGCTTGTCAAGAAGCTTTTGGCCCGATTTCATTTGCTTTTTACAAAGAAAAAAGATAAAATAAAAGGGAATAATAATTACCAAATATATCTATGGTTAGCCCTAACTTAATTAAGAAAAATCAAGTTTCTTTGTCTTTAACGCCAAGCACCAAGAAGCTCTTCCAATTTATCTACGGCAAGCAGCAAAAATCCGAATCCGGCGGCGATGATGACACCCCGAAGATCCATGTTTCCAAGATCGTTTCTCAGCTGTCTTTTTTGTATGAAAAGATCAGAAATGCCGTCGATTATGATGATGACCACCTGCTTCGGAAAAACGCCATCAAAAGAATCATAAAGCGCCACATCTTCATTGAAGGTGCCTTAGTGGAATATGACAGCGAAGATATTTCCTTGAAATTATTGACTGAATTGATCCAAGCCGGTTACCTGCCTAACGACAAGATCAAGGAAGTTAAGATTAAGGAGGTTGCCGATCTATTAGAAAAATACATCGAGCTGAGAAACCAATATAAGAAGATCCACCCGCACAATCTCGACATGAAAGAGAAGGAAAGCAAGGAGCGTTCCCGGATCATAAACTGGATCATAGTTTTGGCAGCGACTGAAATCGAAGAGAACTTGAATCGGGACGAGGTTAAGATGCTGGCCATGTCCAACATGTTTGAAACTCTTTCCCGGATAATCAAACTGCCATCCGACCTACCATATCAAAAAGACTTGGATATCCAAATATATTTAAGCATTGTCAGAAATTTCCTAAAGCTTGATTTAGAAATGCAAAGCTTCGTCGCTTTTAAGTATTACAATAATTGGGAAGAAGCCGGACCGGAAGATATCTACAATATTGCCGCCAACCTGAACGACATCAATCTGCTGGTAGAGAAGCAATTAAAACATCCATTGACTAAACAGGTTGACAAGATTGTCCGGCGCTACTCTTTGTTCTACTCGCTTTTATTAGAAATAATCACTGATAATCCAAACAAAGTCTACGAAAATGCTACCGGAAACACCAAGGCTTTCTTAAACCTAGTTAAAGAACGTTGCGAGAAGAAGTACACTAAAGTTAAGTCTCAATTATGGCGGTCTGGATTGCGCAGTATTATCTACATTTTCTTAACTAAATCGATCTTCGTCTTGATATTAGAAATTCCGGCCATCAAGTTTTTCGGAGAGAAGGTCAATCCGATCTCATTAGCAATCAATATCACTTTCCCAGCCTTCCTGTTGTTCTTAATCATCCTCTTTACCAAAACTCCGAACAAGAAAAATACCGAGAAGATCATTGATGGCATCAAAGAGATTACTTTTATGGAAAATCAGAAATTCCAACCGGTCTACCTACGGCGGACTACCAGGCGCAATCGCTTCATGAATATGCTTTTCAACCTGATTTATACTGCCGCCTTCCTCTTATCCATCTATCTATTGATAAAGCTATTGACCTTCGTTAACTTCAACTGGGTCAGCATCACCATCTTCTTGTTCTTCTTGGCTTTTGTCAGTTTCTTTAGTTTCCGCATCAAACGTGACGTCAAGCAATACATCATCATCGAAGAGAAAGAAACCATCCTTGGATTTATCTTTGACTTCTTCTATATGCCGATCGTGGCTGTCGGAAAATTCCTTTCCAGCAACATCTCCCGTATCAATGTCTTTGTCTTCATCCTAGACTTCATCATCGAGGCCCCATTCAAGGTTATCGTCGGCATCATCGAAGATTGGACCAAGTACTTGAAAGAAAGAAAAGAAGATTTAGCCTAAACCTATGCCTTTATATATCGTCGCCACGCCCATCGGCAATCTGGAAGATATCACTTTGCGCGCCCTGCGCATCCTCAAAGAGGCTGACATGATCCTCAGCGAAGACACCCGAGTCGCCCAAAAGATATTGCAGCACTATGAGATAAAGGTGCCGCTTTTGTCATATCATCATCACTCTAATTCTGCCAAGATAAACCAGATCATCAAATTGCTGAAAGAAGATAAGAAGGTTGCCTTGGTCAGCGATGCCGGAACTCCCGGAATATCCGATCCGGGCGGAGAACTAATCCATCAGGTCTTAATTGAAATGCCGGACATCCAGATCGAAGCGATCCCCGGAGCTTGCGCCGCCATTACCGCACTATCCATATCAGGCATGCCGACTGACAAATTCCTCTTCCTCGGCTTTCCACCACACAAGAAAGGCCGCCAGACATTCCTGGCAAAAATAATGGCCAGCGAATATCCGGTAGTAGTCTATGAATCAAAACATCGGATCATCAAGTTCTTGGAAGAATTAAAAGCCATTATCAATCCTGAAACTGAAATGATGGTCGGTCGCGAACTGACCAAAATGCATGAAACCGCCTATCGCGGCCATATCAATCAAATACTGGACGAAATCAAATCCGATCCTAACGCCCAAAAAGGAGAATTCGTCGTCATTATTAAAAATAAGAAATAATAAAATATGTCTGATAATAAAAAATTCTATATCACTACCACTTTGCCATACATCAATGCCGAACCGCATATCGGCTTTGCCGCTGAAATTTTACGGGCCGATGTCATCGCCCGTTTCAAACGCTTGATGGGCGAGGAGGTCTTTTTCAATACCGGTACCGATGAACATGGCCTGAAAATCTTCCGCAAAGCGCAAGAAGCTGGATTAGAAACCCAAGAATATTGTGACAACCTAGCAGCTAAATTCCAACAGCTCAAAGAAGTCCTTAATCTTAGCTACGATAATTTCATCCGTACTACCGACGAGCATCATCTAGCCGCCGCTCAAGAATTCTGGAAACGCTGCGAAGCTAAAGGCGATATCTACAAGAAGAACTACCAAGTCAAATATTGCGTCGGCTGCGAATTAGAGAAGACCGAATCGGAACTGGTCAACGGCCGCTGCGAATTCCATCCCGACAAAGAATTGGAGATAATCGAAGAAGAGAATTACTTCTTCCGTTTTTCCAATTACCAAAAACCGCTCTTAGACTTATATGGCAATAATCCGGACATAGTCTTGCCGCACCATCGCTTTACCGAAATCAAAAATTTCGTCGAAGGCGGACTGCAAGATTTTTCCATTTCCAGATTAAAATCCAAGATGCCTTGGGGAGTTGAGGTCCCAGGAGATCCAGAGCAGGTTATGTATGTCTGGTTCGATGCTTTAGTCAATTATATTTCTTGTTTAGGTTGGCCTCAGGACGAAGCTAAATTCAAGGACTTCTGGCCTGGAATCCAGGTTTGTGGCAAGGATAATCTGCGCCAGCAAACCGCCATGTGGCAAGCCATGCTCTTGTCAGCCGGACTGCCGAATTCAGAACAAGTCCTGATCTTCGGCTTTATCACCAACAACGGACAGAAGATGAGCAAATCACTTGGAAACGTCGTCAATCCTTTCGAACTGGTAGAGAAATTCGGCATCGATGCTGTCCGCTATTATTTCTTGCGGGAAATCCAGGCTTTCGAAGACAGCGATTTCTCCGAAGAGAACCTGACCAAGCTATACAATGCTGACCTGGCTAATGGCTTAGGAAACTTAGCCGCCAGAACTTCGAATCTATTAGAAAAGAATTCAATCGAATTAGAATTAGAAATAAACAGCGATAAGGACCTAGCTAAAGCTTTCATCGAAAATATGAGCGAATATTCTTTTAACGAAGCCCTGAAGACTCTTTGGGACAAGATCAAAGAAAGCGATGAATTCCTTAGCCAAACAACTCCTTGGAAGCTGGACGACAAGGAAGAGATCAAGACCATCCTAAAACCGATCGCTCAAAATATCCTTAATATTTCCTATTGGCTGGAACCCTTCATGCCTGAAACTGCCAGCAAGATCAAACAACAATTCAGCGCCAAGCAGATAATTAAAGGCGAAGCGCTTTTTCCAAGATTAAGCTAAACAAAAATGAACAAAAAAACATTAAATGGTTTTACTCTCATGGAGATGATAGTGGTCATTGCTATTATCGCGACCATCCTGACCATTTCTTTCGTCTCATTCAATGATGCCCGCCAGAAAGCTCGAAACTCCAAAAGGTTAAGCGATATCACTCAGATCCAGAACACCCTTAGCCTTTATCTTCGCGATGAAGGGACATATCCAGAATCATTAGATTTCGGAACTCAATTTATCGGTTCCAGCTCTAACAAGGTTTACATGTTAGAGTTACCGCAGAATCCCACCCCAAATAACGACGGTATCTGTCCTGACAGCGAATACCACTATGAAATGGCGGACGGCAACTATAGGATAGATTTCTGCTTATCAAAACCGACCGGAAACCTAGAGGCTGGAGAAAAATGCGCCACCCCGCAAGGGATATTGAACAGGTCATGCTTCATCTGTGGCCAAGACACCGTCTTGTATGCCGGCGGCCCATATGATTCAAGCGGTACAACCAGGAATCAAAGCGGATATTATCGCACCGTCCAAGTAGGCAATGATTGCTGGTTCAAGGATAATATCAATGCTGGGACAATGATTACCTCATCCGGCAACAATCAAACTGATGCTAATAGCGGCACTTTTGAAAAATATTGCTATAGCGATTCATCCGCTAACTGCGATAATGACGGCGGCCTATACCAATGGCACACCGCTTTAGGCTTGCCCCAATCTTGCGATGGCGATATTACCTTTACTGATAACGGCAACGACACCTACACCGGTAATTGCGGGGGTGCGGATTATACGATTGTCGCTAACCAAAAAGGAATCTGCCCTAGCGGCTGGCATGTAGCTACCGATGGCGAATGGCATCTAGTCGAAGCCTTCTATTCTGTTCCTTCCGGTGATACCTATTGCTCGCCCACTCGCTTTAGCTGGGGTTGTGCTACGGCCGCTGACAAGATGAAAATTGCCAGTGCTTGTAGCTTGCCTGGAGATCCTAGTTGTGACTTATCCGGACTCTCTTTACCCTTAGCCGGATTAAGGGCTAGCGGTGGATCATTTATGAGTCGAGGTGAAGGAGTTTATACCTTATCCACCCAACCAGACTCCACCGGATTTACAGAACGTTATTTACATGTTAGCGAAGATGAAATTTCCCGCAGCCAAACATTCAGAACCAGCGGCAATTCGGTCCGATGCGTAAAAAATTAATAATAGATAAAATATAAAAATATGATTCCTATTATCGATGTCATCATCTTATTATTCTTAGCCGGATTCGTCTTCTACGGCTTATTCTTCGGACTGATAAAAATGGTCGGCTATCTGGTCGGATTAGTGGTCGGAGCCTGGGTGGCCAGCCACTATTATTTAGTATTCTATGAATGGTTCAAATGGCTATTCTTCGGACATGAAAATGTCGGAAAGGTAATATCCTTCATTATCGTCCTAGCTATCGTCAGCCGCTTAGTGGGAATCGGTTTCTATCTGCTTGAAAAACTTTTTAATATCCTTTCAATTATCCCGTTCATAAAAGGGATTAATAAATTAGCTGGGGGAATATTCGGATTCATTGAAGGCACCTTTACTTTCGGATTGATAATTTATGTAGCCTCGCGCTATACCTTCATCGATAGTTTCTTGGGCAAGCAATTATCAGTCTCCAAGATATCACCGCTCTTGATGAAGCTGATTAATTTCATGACGCCGCTTTTCCCAGAAGCTTTAAAGACCCTGAAATCTATCATTCAATTCTAATTATCCGAAGATGAAATATATCAGACTAGACAAGGGAAGCGTTTCTCGAAAAGACTTCGAATTAGCCAAAGAATACTTGAGCTCCAACAAGATAGTCCTTATGCCATCAGACACTCTCTATGGCCTAAGCGTCCGTGCCGACCAAGCCAAAGCTATCCGGAAACTGCGCCGATTCAAGGGCCGTCCAGACAAAAAGCCGCTCTTGATCCTGGCCAGCGACCTGAAGATGATAAAAAAATACTTTTCCATTTCCCGCGACCAAGAAAATTACCTGAATAAGGTCTGGAGTCTAAAATCATCTCCCACCACAGTCATTTTGCCGGATAAAAAACTACTGCCAAAAGAACTGAATGAGTCAGAAGACGGCTTGGCGGTCCGTTTGCCAAAAAATGATTTTTTGATTAAAATGATAAAGAGTTTGGGCGTACCATTGGTTTCCACTAGCGCCAATTTGAACGGCCTGGAACCGATCAGCGACCCATCGGATATAAGCGCGTCACTGGGGCAAAAAAAGCCTCAGTTAATCATTGATGGGGGCAAGTGCGGTAAAACCAGAGCCTCCCGATTGATAGATTTGAGACTATATCCAAAAATCAAGATTTTAAGAAAATAAATTAAAAAATAAATAAAATATGACTGAAAAGAACAAACGTTTTTGGAAGTTTTCCGGAGTTGCCGTCTTATGCATCCTGTCGCTATTCTGCGCTTTCAGCGCCGGAGCCTACTTATCCCAAAACAGCAATTCATTCGGAGAATTGGTTGAAAAAGAAGTCAGCTATTTCGGCGTCGACAAATTGAATTCTGCCAGCGCTATCACAGCTGATGTAGATTACAATCTCTATTGGAAGGTCTGGAACACATTAAAAGAGAATTATGTCGATAAGGGTAAGCTAGACGACAAAACCCTCTTCTATGGGGCTCTAAAAGGCCTGGTAGCGGCTACTGGCGACCCATATACCGTCTTTATGGACCCGAAAGAGAACAAGGAATTCGAAGATGATATGGCCGGTACTTTTGAGGGAATCGGAGCTGAAATCGGCCTCCGAGACGATGTTATCACGATCATCTCCCCATTGAACGATATGCCGGCCGCCAAGGCTGGGCTAAAGGCTGGAGACCAAATCTTTGCTATCAATGGCACCTCCACTGCCAACATGACTGTCGACGAAGCCGTCAGACAAATCCGCGGCACTAAGGACACTACCGTCACCCTAACTATCTTCCGTCCTGGAGAAAAAAATACCAAAGACTATACAATTACCAGGGGGGTCATAGTCGTCAAAAGCATTAAGACCGAAATGCGCCCCGATGGCATCTACGTAGTTTCCGTCAGCGCTTTCAACAACGACACCCAAGGATTATTCCAAGAAGCCGTCAATGATATCCTAGCCAAAAAACCAAAAGGCCTAATACTGGACCTGCGCAATAATCCGGGCGGATACTTAGATACCGCTGTCGACATGTCCAGCGAATGGATTGAAGAAGGCCCGGTGGTAATCGAAAAATTCAATGACACCAAACAGAACAAATACCTAAGCAACGGTTCAGCCAAATTGAAGGATATCCCAACCGTAGTATTGATAAACAAGGGTAGCGCCTCAGCTTCCGAAATAGTCGCCGGCGCCCTGCAAGATACCAAGAAGGCTACCATCATCGGAGAAAAGTCATTCGGAAAAGGTTCAGTCCAAAGTTTGGTTAGCTTAGATGACGGATCATCGATCAAGATCACTATCGCTAAATGGCTGACCCCAAAAGGACTATCCATCAACGACCAGGGAATCACTCCGGACCAAGAAGTAATCAACAAAGCTGAAGACATCAACAAAGGAAACGATCCTCAATTACAGAGAGCTTTGGATATATTAAATAAAAAAGGCGGAGCTAAATAATTAGCGCCGCCTTAGTTTTTTTGTTAAAAATTTTAATGATCGTAAAAAATGTCTCTGGAGTCCAAAGGACTGTCTTCGGAACGGTAGGAATTGAGTAATAAATTCTCAATAGACGTCTGTTCGTCCTTGGTTAATTCCTCGTATCCTGCTTTTTTCTGTTCCCGATCAGGCTCGAAGATACGTTGACATTCGACATAATCTTCATTGATCCTTTCCACTAAGGATTCAATAGTTGAGTGAGAAGAAGCCTCTTCTCCCTCTACCAGAATAAAAAACCTACGATTTTTTAAACTTTCAGTTGGTTTTGTTAAAATTGAAATCATCTTTTTAGGTTTTAAGGTGCTAAAATAATACTATAATATTATTAATAATTTGTCAATAATATGGCCAAAAAAATCCCCACTAAGTACATCTTCGTAGTCGGCGGCGTCATGTCCGGCGTCGGAAAGGGCATTACGACCGCTTCTATCGGCGAAATCCTCCAAACTAAGGGTTACAAAGTCAGCGCTATCAAAATTGATCCGTATATCAACGTCGACGCCGGCACCATGAACCCGATTGAACATGGGGAAGTATTCGTAACCGAAGATGGGGATGAAACTGACCAGGATATCGGTAACTATGAACGCTTCCTGAACCAGAATATCTACAAAGAAAATTACATGACCACCGGCCGCATCTACCAGACTGTCATCAACAAAGAGCGTAATTTGGAATATAAAGGGAAGTGCGTCCAAGTCGTACCTCATATCCCGATGGAAATCAGGGATCGCATCAACCGGGCCGTCAAGAAAACCGGAGCAGAAATCATGACTATTGAAATCGGCGGCACCGTCGGCGAATATGAAAACCTGCTATTTTTGGAAGCGGCCAGAATGATAAAGCTATACAATCCGAAAGATGTGGTCTTCGTCATGGTCTCATACCTGCCAGTACCGCACATGGTCGGGGAAATGAAAACCAAACCGACCCAGCATGCTGTCAGGAACCTAAACAGCGCCGGCATCCAACCGGATTTTATTATCGCTCGTTCAGAAGTGAATATCGACCAGCATCGCCGGGAAAAGATCGCTATCAATTGCAATATCCACCCCGAGAATGTCATTGCCGCCCCGGATGCCAATTCGATCTATGACATCCCATTAAATTTTGAAAAGGACAAGATTGGCGACCGCATCTTGAAACAATTAGACTTGAAACCTCGAAACAAAAAAGCAGACAGCAATAAGGCTTGGGAAAAAATGGTTGAGAACACCAAGATCAAATCGCCAGAAGTACATATCGGCATCGTGGGAAAATATTTCACCACCGGCGATTTCTCCCTAACCGATTCATACATCTCTGTCATCGAAGCGGTCAAACATGCCGCTGCCTATAATCGCTGCCATGTAAAGCTGGAATGGATTAATGCTGAAGATGTCGAAAAGAACGGCGCTCAGATACTCAAAAACCTGGCCGGAATCATCGTTCCTCAGGGTTGGGGCAGCCGTGGATCAGAAGGCAAGATAGCCACTATCAAATATTGCCGAGAGAATAATGTGCCATATTTCGGCCTTTGCTATGGCATGCAGATGGCGGTCATTGAATTCGCTCGTGATGCTTGCGGCTTGAAAGGAGCTAATTCTGAGGAAGTCGACAAAGAAACCCTCTATTCGGTTATCCACATCATGCCAGGCCAAGAAAAATTGATCAAAGAGAAGGGATATGGCGGTACTATCCGCCTCGGTGGCTGGCCTTGCAAAATTACCCCTAACACCCACATGGCCAAAGCTTATGCTAAATTCAGCGACCAGAAGATAGTTTCCGAAAGACATCGCCATCGCTATGAATTCAATAATGAATACCGCACTATCTTTGAAAAGAACGGCTTGACCATCGCCGGCACTTCACCTGACGGGCAGATAGTGGAAGCGATCGAGATTACCAAGCATCCTTTCTTTATCGGCACCCAATTCCACCCGGAATATATCTCTCGTCCGCTATCTCCGCATCCGTTATTCGTAGAGTTCGTCAAAGTCTGTAAGGATCTGAAAAAGAAAAAGAAAAAATAAATTTAGATAATAAAAAAGCCTCTGTTTATTCAGAGGCTTTTGTTTTTTTGAAGTTCTTCGACTGGTTAGAAAGCTTTGTAGATCATCCCATTCAAGAATGTGATGAAATAATAGTTTCTGACACCATCATCGATTCCGACGTTCTGGGTATAGGTTCCATTAGCAGAGAACCAGACATAATTAGCCGGGGTGGTAGCCAGCGCTAAATTGAATTTAAGCGGGCAGCCGGTGGCAGTAACGTTTGCAGTCTTGATCCGGAAATACACATATCCATTTGTGATGCTGAGCAGCTCGTAAGTTGCATCATTAGCCACATTGGAATAGATGGTCACACCGTTTGGTCCGACATGAGGAAAAAAGACATCTGAACTGACGATTCCATTGGCATTGGCCTGAGAATTATCCAGGCTAACGTGGAAGTAGTACCAGTAGATGGCATCGTTTCCAGATCCGGAAACAAACTCGCCTTTTTCAAAAACCAGAGGCTTCGGCTGACAAGTTGTCCAGGTATATCCATCCGGGGGAACGATTTGACCGTCGTGACGAACGATCATTTTCGGTTCCTTGCTGCACGATTCAAACGATGCAGCGAAAAGGACCAAGAGCGAAAAGAAAATTATATTTTTCATCTTATTTGGTTTTTTTATTGTTCATACTCAGTTTAATTGTCTTTTAAATCTTCTTGTTTAAAAAGACTTGAAAGACAATTAAACCAGCCAAACAAAGGGAACCGCTAGATGAAAATATCAAAGAACTTATGATCCAATTATATCACATAGACTAAATATTGTCAAGAGTAATCTGATTTATAACCAAAAAAACAAAAAGCCCCTTTTTTAGAGGCTTTTTTAGAGTCTTTGAATTGTCAATGATTAATCTGGGCCAAACTGAAGCAGATATTGCCATTTAAGTGAAAAATGGAAGTCTGCGTGTCGGCATAAGCTGAACCTATCCCAAATCGGATGTAGATCACAGCGTTTTCCGGAATAATTATTGACACAGGCATTGTTCCCGTGCCCCAGCCTTCATAGCCCTGATAGGGGGTTGCTTGAAGCACTTTAGGGATCCAGGATCCGTTTCCGATCTTGTATTGGAAAAAAGGGACATCTGCCGGCGGAGAAGACACATAGGTATTGTTGAATAACAATATCAGTGTATTTCCATCAACCTTTGCAAAGAATGGCCCATTTCCCAGCCACGAATTATCCGGAACTAAGACGGTATCCGGTGGAATCGGCGGATCGGGATCAGGATCGGGAACGATCGATTCATATTTCTGACAGCTCACAAGAACCAGCAGAAACAAGCTAAAGATGAAAAGGACTTTCTTCATGATTATCTGATTTTTCGGTTATTACTCTAGTTGTTTGAAGATACTAAGGTTTTAACTGATTTACCCGTTTTTGTCAATACCAAATAAAAAAGGGCTCCTTAGTGGAACCCTTTTGAAATAAAAAACCCTTTTGGTTATTTCTGTACTTTCCGGATTTCGTACACCGGACTGCCAGATTTGTTAACCTGAACTACCTGGAATTGGATGCAGGACTCTGATGGGACATAGTATGCACTAGTGCCCATTGAAGCCTGTCCGCCAGCAGCACCGTAAACGATACTGATAATAGCACCACCCTGAGGAATTGCAGAAACAGGAACAGAAGAAGCAGCTGCCCAACCATATCCGTTATACCAGGTCAATGGAATATTTCCAGACCAACTTCCAGTTCCAATGCGGTAATTGAAGTACGGATTGTCCTTCAAACCGGTAACAAAATTGGAAACTTGGAAGAAAGTGGAAATGTTAACAGCGTCAACGGTAGCTCGGAAAGGACCAGCATTGTCGCCAACAAGACCCGGGGACACAATTGTCGGAGTGTACGTGGCTAAATTGACAACGCCATCCTCCAAGTACATCTGATAATTGTTGTCGGCCGGCCAAGCTAAAGCGGCCCAGGTCGAACCGGTAACATCAGAAAATGTAGTTCCGCGGCCAGCATTGAATTTCAACATCTGGTTGTAACAGCGGAAATTGAAGCGGAGCATCGAATCAGTCGGAGTCGTTGAAATGTTAGCAAAAGACTGGCTCCATGCGGTGTGATCCCCGATCTGGAAAGGTGTTCCAGTCAAATCAGAAATACGATCCTTGCGGACGGCAAAATAGTATTGCCATGTCCCGTCCGTATTCTGAGTTGAGCTGATGAATTCCAGCGGTTGGACCAGCGGATTGGTTGCGGCCACAAATACTGTAACTGTAATAACATCGCCTGAAGGCATCTGCGTTATCGTTAGAGTACAAGTGGTTGCTGTCGGAAACAAATGGCTGATGTTAACCTGCGGATTACTGACTGAGCCCGGATAACTGGTACCACAGAAGTCCCAGTTGTAATAGGTGCCAGCCGGCGCTGTCGAATCATTCACATTGAATATAACCTGCACGCCCGGTTGGACCCAGAGCGAATCGCCGTTAGCATACTTCGCATTGCCAACTTTCAGGAAAAACGGGGAAAGGGTGGTCGGTTCATCAACAGTAGTCTGATCGGGTAACATTTCTTCATAGTCCTTCTTACAGGACACGAAAGCCATCATGGTGACAGCCAAAAGCATCAAAAAAATTGACTTTTTCATTGTTCAAAAGATTTGGTTAATACTGATTTTTAGGAATTTCAATTTTGAAGTTTTGATCTAACCACGTTTCAAGGGTTTTATCAAAGAACTTTAGATATTGCCAACTTTACATTATTTACATTTATTTGTCAAGTCCCCAGACCTTCAACAAAAAAACAAAAACACCCTGGATCAAAAGATAGGGTGTTTTGCCGATAGCTGAGGGCTATCTATTATTAGTTATAATTTAAGCAATAATTACTTATTAAGTTTGGCTTGAGTGTAAACGTCAAGGATATTGTTCACTATCTTGTTCCAATCGTATTCCTGTACAACTTTATTGTACATTGCTTCTTTATTAGCCTTTAACTTATCTGGTGAAGCCAATAATTCCTCCAATTTATCCTTTAAATCGCTAACATCCATAGTCCGGAAAGTGAAGCCTTTTTCACCTACCACCTCATAATTAGCTGGAATATTACTGACCAAGCACGGATTTTGGTAGGACATAGCTTCTAGAAGGGCGATGGATAAGCCTTCTGATTCAGACGGTTGGACAAAGATATGGGCGTTAGAGAATAATTCTCCCAAGACTTGACCGCTTTGATTGCCGGTAAAGATGATATTAGGATAATCTCCAGCCAATCTCTTTAATTCCTCTTCCATAACGCCGTCTCCGACGATGACTAATTTCTTATCGGTCTTAAGCTGCTTATAAGCATCGATCAGATACTCCACCCCCTTATTAGCCACTAATCTGCCGACGTTCAAGACATATGAATCTTTTTCTAAACCCCATTTCTCTTTGATTTCTTGGGCTGGCAATACTTCTGGAACATTAACGCCATTAGGGATATAACGGGCATGAGCAGTCGGATATTTTTTCATGACATGGTCTAACAGGGACTTAGAAACAGTGATGACAGTATCAGATTTCTTAGAACACATATATTCGCCGAAACGCAGATAATTCTTAGCGAACAAACCCCATTTCTGGTTGTGATAGCACTGGCTATGGAAAGTGGCTACGACTGGAGTGCGGGGTTTGAATAATTTTACCAGCCAGATCAGGGAAGACGGACCGATAGAATGGAAATGGACAACATCAACCTTACGGAAGATAACATCGATAGCAGCCAAGAAAGTATGGGAAATAGCGTCTAAGTTCTTAGTTGGCACACTAGGTAATCCAACCAGCTTAACGCCCTTATATTCCTTCAAACTCTTATCGGTATAACTATGACGGGTATAGACGATAACTTCATGGCCAAGTTCAACCAAGCGCACAGCTAGGTTCTCAACGTGTTTTTCCACGCCGCCGCCGTGAGTTACTGGTATGCCTTTTTGTCCGATTAAAGCTATTCTCATATCTTTATTTCTAATAATTATGTGATTAATGATAGCATAAAGAATCAAATTTGTCAATACTAAGAGCTGAAAAACAAAAAATAGCCCTAAAACAGGCTATTTTTATTACAATATTATTTTATTTCAACCTATAACCACTTCTTTTTTTCAAAATAGAGCAGCATACCCATCGAACAAGCGAACATCAGGCAGATAATAATCCAAAAGCCATAAGGATGATCAACAATCGGCATATTCTTAGTATTCATACCAAAGATGGCGGCTAACAATGATAAGGGGAAGACGATTACAGAAAAGATAGTCAAAGTCTTCATGACATTAGTCATCTGATTATCTAAAAGCGATTGGTTGGTGCTATTTAAAACCTCGATCATCTCTTTCTGGTTATCAAGCATATTCCAAATCCTTTTAGAATGGTCTACTAAGCGATCATAATGCTTCCGGATTTCAATCTGAGGGACTAAAGTGCTCTTAACCTCGGTCAAAGCCTTCAAGATACTCTCATGGTTCTGTAATATCTTACGCAGATTAATGATGTTGCGCCGCAGATTTAAGATCATAGAAACCGCTTCTTTCTGGTTGCGAGCGAAGATCAGATCCTCAACCTTAGCAATGCCATTGCTAGTTTCATCGATCAAGTCATAACAATCATGGATCAGCTTATTGAGCAGCTCATAAAGCAGGATAATGGAAGAGTCCCAATCATAAGTCAAAAGGGAATCGGAGTTTTTTTTGCATTGGTCAAAAAAATCATTTAAAGCTGGGATATTGCCATTGTGGATAGTAATCAGATATCCATGTCCGATAAAGAACTCGATTTCACCGGCAATAATCCGATTCTTAACATAGATTGGAAAATGAAGGACAATAAACAGATATCCCGGCTCTTGCGAGATCATCGGACGCTGGGAAAAGACCGTAGACAATGAGGAATTTAGATGCTTAAGATTAAAACTATAATTCTTTTTCAAATACTGGATTTCAGGATTCTGAGCATTGACGATATTTACCCATTTCAAATCGGTTTTAGATTTAGGGCGATGGATATCGATCTCATAGATGTTGTTAGAAATCTTTTTGCAATTGGTCATAAAAAATAAAAAATATAAGATTAGAAAGATAAGATCAGTATAACATAATCTGTTAAAATTGAAAAATGCCAATATTGCCAAAGGCTTAAAATACTAATATAATATCAATATGATAAAGATATTGGGAATAAAGCTGGATACCGAAAAAAAGACCGAAATTTTAAACAAAATCCGGTCGTTTTTAATTTCATCTGGCCAGCACTACATTGTCACTCCCAACCCGGAAATCGTCCTCCTGTCCCAGAAAGATGAAGAGTATTTCTATATCTTGAACCATGCCGATATCTCTTTGCCGGATGGCATCGGACTGAAATTTGCCGCTATGACTCTCGGCCGGAACATCCCTCGGATTACCGGATCAGACCTGACCAAGGATCTCTTGCTGATGGCTGAAGAAACCCATGACGAGATACTTATCATCAACTGGAAGAAGGGGTTATCCAGCCGACAAGATATCTCTGTCGCCCTGCAAAAGAATTATCCTCAACTAAAATTTGAAATCTGGGATATCGATCGAGACCAAGCTTCAAACCCAGATTGGACACCAGAAACCACCCAAGCCAAAATCATGTTCGTGGGATTAGGCGCTCCATATCAAGAAAAATTCATTTTCCACCAATTAGCCAAGATGCCGGCTGTAAAGGTGGCTTTGGGAATCGGCGGCTCATTCGACTTCTTGACCGGCAAGATTAAGCGAGCCCCTAAAGCTATGAGGCGGTTAGGATTAGAATGGCTATACCGCGTCATCAGCCAACCGCAAAACCGCCAGAAAAGATTAAAGAGAATATTCAACGCTACTGTCGTTTTCACTTCAAAAGTAATCCATTGGCGCTTCATACTGCCTCTGAAATACCGACCCAATGTTGCTTGTCTCTTATACAGAATTAAAAATAACCAAACTCAGATACTGCTCGTCGAGCGGACTGATGAACCCGACCACTGGCAGATACTCCAGGGCGGTACCGACGGCTTGAGCCTGAAAGAAGCAGCCAAAAAAGAATTGCAGGAAGAGACGAATAGTGATAAGTTTAACATCAAGGCGGTCTTCCAGAATCTTTACCGCTATCGTAACAATTCTATCCATAACGGATATAACAAACACGCCGGCTACAAAGGCCAGAAACAAAGCTTAGTTATCGCTGAATTCTATGGTAACGACCAGGACATCAAGACAAACTTCTGGGAACACCTGAACCATAAATGGGTACCGGTCGACAAGCTGATCGAAGAAGCCCATCCTCTGCGCCGGCCAAGCTATAAAATCTATTTAAAAAAATTTGAAGATATAATCTAAACATATGGATAAAATCAGACTGCGCTTTGCGCCATCACCAACAGGCTTCCTGCATATCGGAAATTTCCGTGTCGCTCTTTTCGATTATCTGATCGCTAAAAGCTTGGACGGCGAATTAATCCTGCGTATCGAAGATACCGACTCTAAAAGAGAAGTGGAAGGAGCTGCCCAAAAGCTGATCAAGATATTGAACTCTTTCGATATCAAATTCGACGAAGGGCCGCATGTCGGCGGACCTCATGCTCCATATACCCAAAGCGAGCGCCTGGATATCTATAAAAAATACACCGACCAGCTTTTGGAAGAGGGCAAGGTATACCGCTGCTTCTGTACCGAAGACAGGCTGACTGAAATGCGCTCCGAACAAGAAGCCAACAAGCTAGCTCCGCGCTATGACCGCCTTTGCCGTTCCTTATCAAAGGAAGAAAGCAACAGACGGGCAGCGGCCGGTGAACCTTATGTCATCCGGCAAAAGATGCCATTAGAGGGCAAGGTGAGCGTCCACGATGAATTGCGCGGCGATATTACTTTCGACGTTGCCGATTTGGATGACCAAGTCTTGATCAAATCTAATGGTGTCCCGACCTACCAATTCGCTAACGTGATCGATGACCACACTATGGAAATATCCCACGTCACTCGCGGCGATGAATGGCTATCATCCTATCCAAAAAATATCCTGCTCTACCAAGCCCTAGGCTGGGAACCGCCTAAGTTTATCCATTTCCCATTAGTCCTGAACAAAGAAGGAGGGAAGCTGTCCAAAAGAAAAGGCGACGTCTTCGTCGAAGACTACTTAACCAAAGGTTATCTGCCAGAAGCTATCATCAACTTCTGCGCTTTGCTCGGCTGGCACGGAAAGGATGACAAAGAGATCTACTCATTAGAAGAACTGACTAAAGCTTTTAATATCAATGGACTCGGGGCATCGCCAGCCATCTTTGATCTGGAAAGACTGGACTTCTTCAATGGCTATTATATCCGACAGAAATCGATTACCGAATTAGCCGCTCTTTGCCGCCCTTATCTAAACGACGCTTCCATCGACCAAAACCGATTGGAAAAGATAGTCGGCCTAGCTCAAGACCGGATGAAAAAATTATCCGATATCACCGAGCTGACCGGCTTCATCCTTACCGACAACCTAGAATATGAAAGCAGCTTGTTGATCTGGAAAAGTTTGGGCTTGGAAGAAGTCAAAAACAACCTGAAAGAAGTTAAAGGACTATTAGAAAAAGTAACTGCAGAGAATTGGAATAAAGCCTATTTGGAAAGCTATCTGATGGATTACATCAAGTCCAATGACAAGAAAGTAGGCGACTATCTCTGGCCCCTCAGAGTCTCTCTCAGCGGCCTCAAAAACAGTCCTGGACCGTTCGAAATTGCTGATGCTTTAGAAAAGGATAAGACCATACAAAGAATCGAAGCTGCCATTAACAAATAATATTTACAAAACATAAAAATTGTGCTATTATAATCAGATGAAAAAAATCATTCGCATCTCAATTTTCTTAATCGCTCTCGGCCTATTATTCAATCGGCCTAATTTGGCTTTTTCCGGTTATGAAGAAGAGATCAACCAGGAAATCAAGAACTTGAATGACAAGATTTCTGGAAGCAAAAAGAAGATTGATGATATCCAGAACAAGCAGAAAGAATACAATGAACTGATTGCTCAAAAAAGAAATGAACAAAGCAGCTTAAACAACGACCTGGAAATATTAAACACCCAGGTTGCTAAAGCTGAGTTGGATATCGAAGCTAGCGAATTAGAAATAGACAAGACCAATCTGGAAATCAAGAAGACAGCCCTGGATATCCAAGACAAGGACGACCAGATCAACAAGGAAAAAGAGCATATCGCCACTATGCTGAAGTTAATGTACAAGCAAGACCAAGTTTCCGCCTTGGAAATACTATTATTGAACAATTCCTTAGCCGACTTCATCAATCAATTGCAATATCTTGAAAACACCAATGAAGAAATCTCCGACAGTGTCGGCGAACTTAAAGACTCCAAGGACAAACTGGAAGAGAACAAGAGGCTCCTGACAGCCAAGCAAGAAGAACTGAATAAGTTAAGAGCGACCCTGGAAGAACAAAAACTAGCCTTAACCCAGCAGCAAGAAGACAAGAATTTTATCTTAGAAGAAACCAAACAATCAGAAAAGAAATACCAGTACCTATTAGAAGCTGCTCGCAAAGAACAAGAAAGGACTTCGGCTGAAATCTCCGGCTTAGAAAGAAGTGTTCGAGATAAGTTGAAAAAACTGAAAGGCAATGCCGACCTCAATTACTCCGGCTTAATCTGGCCGACCGGCAAAAGCTATGTCACCGCTACTTTCCATGACCCTAGCTATCCTTTCCGCAAATCATTAGGCGAACATTCCGGCGCCGATATCCGAGCTTCTTATGGAACTACATTAAGAGCAGCAGCTAACGGTTATGTCGCTCGAGCTAAATTCGATGGTAGCAAAAATTATGCCTACATCATGATTATCCATGGCGATGGCTTATCAACCGTCTACGGCCATGTCTCGGCCGTTAATGTCAAAGCTGACGAATACGTAGTCCAGGGACAAATTATCGGCAAAACCGGCGGCTTACCGGGATCGCCTGGATCAGGACCTTTCTGTACTGGAGCCCATCTTCATTTCGAAGTCCGCAAAAACGGCATACCAGTCGATCCTTTAGAATACTTACCATAAAAAATAGACTATAAAACTCCGTTTCGATTACGGAGTTTTATTATTTTCTAAAAAATAATAATATAAAAAATAATAAATAATTTGGTTATTATTTGAAGCCAAACTGATACCTCTAATAATATCCAGATAATTTTATGCCCGAGAAAAAACAAAGAAGGGGATTCACCCTTATCGAACTCTTGGTGGTAATCGCCATTATCGGCATCTTGGCCACCATTGCCACTATTTCACTGACTGGAGCCAGATCCAAGTCTCGCGATGCCAGAAGAGTAGCCGACATCAAGCAGATACAGACCGCCCTGGAATTATTCTTTAATGACAACGGCCGTTATCCGACCGCTAATGAATTTGCTTCCGGCTCTCTATATTCAACCTCATCAGGCAATGCTGTCGTCTATATGAATTCCATACCTAGCGCTCCAACCCCAGCTGACGGCAATTGCAATGCCAATGACAATGCTTATCGCTATCTGATTTCAGGTGATAACTCAACCTATCGCTTAGATTTCTGCATCGGCGGCCGGACCGGTTCTGTTGATGGCGGATTGATCGCTGGCACTCCAGTTGGAATCATCCGATTAGCCCAAGGCGTCTTCGTCGATGAGGCTCTACAGGGTATCAAGGTGGTAGCCGGAGAAGGCAACAAAGACCTAAAACAATCCCTAGACTCAGATATTATCGTCGAAACCAATTCTATCGGAGTCTTCAAATACCCGGAGGGCAGCGAAAAGGTCTACTTCTTCGCTGAAGCTGACAATTCCCAGAAGATAAAGATCGGAGAGATAGAATCACAAAAGATTGCCTCTGACTTGGTAGTTACCTTGCCGGAAGCCGTCTTGGACCGCGGAAAATACGGCGATGATTCTAAAAAATTGAGAGAAATGCTTGATACTGAAGAAGTCGTCAATATGGCTAGATTACTAAACGCCATCACTGACAAGAGCAAGACCTTTGCTTTGGGCAGAGAAATCAACACCAAGAAAGTCGGGGCTTTAAAGCAATACATGGTTGAACACAAAAGCAGTTATATGAACGAAAAGGAAGTTATCGAGAGGGTTCCTGAATTTGAAAAATTAGGTACTGTCGGCACCTTACCCGACAAGACATCGATGGTGCAGACATTGAAGGAAACATTAGAAAATGTTAACGGAGGAAAATACACCCCGAACAAGAACAGTATGGCCGTAGATGGTTCACATACCTCTATCTGCGACGACACCGTTGGTCCATGCAACTTCAGCTCCTGCGGCGATACCATCACTTACCAGGGTGAAAAATATGAAACCGTCTCGATCGGAAAACAATGCTGGTTCAAGCAGAATTTGAATGTTGGCACCATGCTTAAATCATTCGACGCACTTCCAAGCGATGACAAAACGACAGAGAAGTGGTGTCCGGCTAACAAGAGCGAGGATAGTTCTCAGAATTCCACTCTCTGTTCCAGATTCGGCGCATTATATTCTTGGACCGAAGCCTTGGCCCTTCCAGCCAAGTGCCGTGAATTTGATTTCTACTGCAAAGATGACGTCCAATGCGAAGCCAAATTATCTGAATGTAATTTTACCTATCCTCGCCAAGGCATCTGCCCAACCGGATGGCATATACCAAGCAAAACCGATTTCAACACCCTGTCATCATATATCGGCAGTTGTGATTTCAATTCTAACGGCGCTTGCAAATACGGTTATCAATTAAAAGAGGAGGGGACTGCCAACTGGATCAAAAATAATTGCGGCGACGGCAAATGCAACACTACCGGATTTACCGCCTTGCCAAGCGGATTCATCATTACCAGTAAAAATATGTGGACCAACAGTTATGGCGATTTAGGCCAGTTAATGTCTTCAGCCCTAAAATCATCAACAGTATTTTTCGCCACTAAATTATATGGCGGAAAAGAAGAGTTCGTTGCTTCTCAGGGCGACATAAAAGATACCGGAATGGGCGTTCGTTGCGTTCAGGACACCGCGAAATAAAAAGACAAAGAACAGAATAAGCAAAAAACCCATGGTAATCATGGGTTTTTTGATACTAAAAATCTATTTGACAAATATTGAAAAAGGTTTTATATTTAGACCAGTTCTTAATAAAATCAATCAAACATGAAAATAATAAACGTGGATGATTCCAGAAAAATCACGATTCCAACCAAGAAAGAAATCATAACCGAGACGCTTATCATTTCCTTTGCCACAACCTTAATCTTGGCAATTCTCATCCATTGGATAATTGGAATAACAGTGTCAATCTTTATCGGATACTTCTATCTGCGGGAATTCTATCCCAGCATATCAATCGCGAGGGCTGAAAAGATTTTCAGACAAAGCCGGATGTGCCAAATAGGGGGAGACCGGATTCCTTGCTCAGCCCATCTTCTCAAATTGATGAATAGAAGGAATTCGAAGCTCCATTTCCAATATCGAACCTATCGTTGGTTCCTGGCAAGCGATCCCAATTTCCTTAAAAATCATCCCCAAACTACAGCCATTGGAATTCCAGGACAAGACTATTTCTTCCTGATCCAGGAATGCTATTCTGAAGCATACATGGAACAAAAGAGAAGAGCAAAGAAACTGGAATCAGAAAAAGAATTATTAAAACAAAAAACTGCTAACAGATAGCAGTTTTTTTATTTGAGGCTACGACGGCTATCATGGATCTTCTTATGGACATCGCGCAACTGCTTGTTAGTGACATGAGTGTAAATCTGGGTAGTGGCGATATTCTTATGACCCAAGAATTCTTGGACCAGACGCAAGTCGACGCCATTAGACAGAAGGTCGGTGGCGAAAGAGTGCCTCAAGGTATGAGGAGTGGCATTGACCGGAAGCCCAGACATCTTAACGTATTTTTTCACGACCTCTTCAATGCTTTTGACGCTCAAACGGCGGTCAGCCCCGGTCTTAGCTATCCCCGGCTTATAGTTGATGAACAGGGCCTGATCCATATCATGCCTCTTGTCCAAATATTCTTGGATCGCTTTAACCGATCGATTAGAAAAATAAACGGATCGCACCTTAGAGCCTTTACCGACAACGGCCACCTCCAAATCAGTACTATCCCGCTTCAACCTCAAATCTTCGATATTGAGATGGGCTAGCTCGGAGACACGCAAACCGGTTGAGAACAAAGTTTCCAAAATGGCTCGATCCCGCAACCCTGGAGCTGACACCTTATCTGGAGCTGATAATAATCTTTCCAAATGTTCCAGTTTCAAGAACTTTATTTCCCGCTCTGAGCGGTCCTTAGCCAGCTTGACCTTGGAAGGCGGCAGAGAAGTTATATTCCTCTCCACAAAGAACTCCAAGAGGCTCCTGAGGGCTATCAGGTAGTAATTCTGGGTGCTTTTCTTGAGCAGCTTCTTGTTAACCGGGTCCACGAAACGAGACAGGAATATACGATATTTGAATATATGCTCATCAGACAAACCCTGGGGCTGCAGATCAGACAGAGAACTGCTTTTTAGCCAATTAAAAAACTTATTCAAGAAGCGGGTATAGTTCTCCTGGGTCTTAACTGAAAG
This sequence comes from uncultured Gammaproteobacteria bacterium, assembly GCA_964639785.1. Classification (GTDB taxonomy): domain Bacteria; phylum Patescibacteriota; class Patescibacteriia; order Patescibacteriales; family UBA12465; genus CG1-02-41-21. The sequence goes on along the minus strand of CAZXEE010000001.1, from coordinate 432,594 downwards.
GCCTTTTTCGATTTCACAATAGTCGATAAAGTCGCTCAAGTATTTTATTATCGGTTTCTGAGTCATAAAAGGGGATTAGAATATCTAGATTATAGCATAAATACCAGAGCCAAACTACATATTGACATATATTTAAAAAAATGGTAATTTAAGGGTAACAACCATAGAAGTTAGGAGGAAGTCATGTTATTTGAAAATCAGAGCAAGCTTATAAAACTGCTTTCAGCCATTACCGGGCTGGAAGTATCCCTTATGACATTCATTTTTAGTCAAGAATTCCACGAAAAATGGCCGGAAACCCGCAAAATATTTGATAATAATGAAATTGAACCATTATTTGAAAAATATCCCGACGGATTACTAACCATTGAAGAAGAAGGGGAATTGAACATGATAAAGGGGACTATAAAAAAATTCCTGAAAGATGAACCCAGAGCCATGGATCTGGATATTTTGAGTAAGAGGGTTAATAAATTCCAACAGGAATTATTCGACAAGTTTTTAAAATTGATTTCGGTCAAATAAATTGAAAAACAAAAAAAGCCTGAACCCAGGCTTTTTATTTTTTATCCAAAGATATGAAGAGAAGAAGCTTAAACAGAATAATCAACCGGTTTTGCGCTATCTAAAATACTTCGCATAATGTATATTATGCGAAGTATTTTTTTTAAAAAAGGTCGAAAATATAATAAATTTAATGTTAAAAAAATATGATTACAATTTTAAAAGTGAAAGATGGAATAGTTCTTGAAAAGCGTTCTTATAAATCAACTAAAACTGGAAAAGATGTTAATATTCTTGTTTTATCTGTTAAGGAAGATGAGAATCAGCGTCAAGAGATTTTAGAGGTTTTAGTTGGTGATTCTTCTAAGTTTAAGCGTGGTGATGTTTTTGTAGGTGATCTGGCTTGTAAAAAGTTTGTTTACAATGGTGTTTCTCGTGATTCTTGGTCAATTATAAAATAGTTTTTATGATATTAGATAATACAATGGTTTTAGCTTTTGGTGTTTGGGCGATTTCTGGGTTAATGGCTCTTTCTATTGGTTATACTATGAGTAAAAAATAAAATATGTTTTTATTAATGCCTCTAATTTATACCCTCTTGATAATGATTTGCTTTCAATTAGTTATCATTATTCTTGTTAGGGCTTTGCGTGGTTGATATGGATATAGATTATTTTTTATTTAATTTAGCTATAATTATTTCCTTGTGTTGGTTTTTTGGTTGGCTTTGGGGGGTAATGTTTAAGAAATAGAATCTAAATTTTATGGATATTACTTTAATTAATACAATTT